>NZ_CP040871.1:2659248-3005997 GCF_006337105.1 Thermomonas aquatica
ATCGCTCGCTTTCCGTGGAGTCGCAGATATGAGCCGCATCCGCCAGCCGCGACACATGGGTTTCGGCCTGATTGAGTTGATGATCGCGATGGTGCTGGGCTTGCTGGTGCTTGGCGCGGCGATCGCCGTATTCCAGTCCAACCAGCGGACTTTCAACGCCAACGAAGGCCAGAACCGCATCCAGGAAGGCGCGCGGGCGGCATATGAGATGCTCTCGCGCGACCTGCGTGCGACCGGTGGCACGGCCTGTTCAAAGCAGGCCATCCCGGACGTCGAACACGCGAACAGCGCCGATGAGAACAATCTGATGGTCACGCCGATCACCGGCACGGCGAATGAATTCACCGTAGTGTCCGCCGACGACGCTTCGTACCAGATCACTGCGGCCACCACTACGACGGCGACCCTCCTTCCACCATCGCCGCTGCCGGCGGGCTGGAAGCTCTCTAGTGGGTTCAAGGAGAACGACAAGCTAGTGCTGTGCAACGCCACGCGCATGTACGTGGTGACGATCAGCGGTGGTGGCGTCAACGATGCCACCAACACCCTTACGTTTTCCCCTGCGACGCCGGTGCCGATCTACCAGTCGGGCATTGCCCCGGAAGCCACTGTGTCCGCCGCCCGCTTCCGCAGCGCGCGTTGGTACCTCAACGGCGGGTCGCTTTACACCAGCAGGAATGGAGTGGCGCAGGCGGTGGTGCCTGGCGTGACGGCGATGAACGTCAGCTATCGCCAGCTCAATGGCGCCGCCTACACCACTACGCCCTCCTGGCCCGATGTGGTGGCGGTGCGGGTGAACCTCACCCTGCGCGGCCAGCGCACCATCGGCGGCGACGTCAGGGTCGATGGCAGCAACTTCATCACCCGTACGACCTCAAACACCACCGCAATCAGGATCAAAGTGCCATGAACCAGGCCCTGCAATCCCGTGCATCGGTCGCGCGCCAGCGCCAGCAGGGCGTATCCCTGCTGGTGGTGCTGCTTCTGCTCATCGTGATGTCCATCCTCGGGATCGCCGTGTTGCGCAGTTCGGCCATGCAGGAACGGATGAGTGCAAACATGGTCGACCGCAACGAAGCCATGCAGGCGGCCGAAACCGGCCTGCTGATCGCCCAGAACAGCGTGATCCGCGGCACCTTCAATCCGATGTGGGACGGTGGCCAGACCTACACGTCGTTGCGCACGGCCGCAGGCAAGACCTGTTCCGCCAATGGCTACTGCGACCGCAGCAACCCCGCGAATGCCGCCACTTGGCAGACCGCCAGTCCGCCCGCGTCGGCGGCCTATGTAACCTTGCCCACGGGCAAAGGCAGCTATGCCTTCACTGTCGAGTATCTGGGCAAGGCGCAGGGGGCGAGCGAGGAAACGCGCGGCGTCTGCGAAACCTCGAACGTGCCCCGCTACCAGTGCGAACGTCCGATGTTCCGTGTCACGTCCTACGGTCGCGGCCGTGGCGTGTCCACGGTGGTTCTGCAGGCGAACGTCGTCAGCCAGGCGCGTTGATCAACCCTTGAATCCACGGGTCATACCATGAACCGCAAGCTTTCCACCAACGACCGCAAGCTGGCCAGCGCCGCCCGCGCCCGCGCCGAATGGCGTGTGCTGCCTGCCGCTTTCCTCGCCACGCTGCTGGCACTGCCCATTAATGCCGCGGTCCTCATCCCTGGTGACCCGCTGGCTTCGGGCGTACGGGTGGCGCCGAACGTACTGTTCATCCTTGACGATTCCGGGTCGATGGCCTGGGAAAACATCAACAATGGCGACATCAGCGCGGTCACCGGTTCCGGTAGTTTCAGCGACGGCCCCAACAGCGGCGGCGTGACGTCCGGCAATACCGGCGACTTCACCGATTCGACCGGCAACGGGGTGATGTACGACCAGAACTACAACACCAACACGCTGTACTACAACCCGACAGTGAAGTACGAGCCCTGGTTCGACGCCAGTGGTACCCGCCTGACGGGCGGCACCGCCTACGACAGCGCGTACAGCGATACCAACTTTGTCGCCTATACCGGCGTGGAGAACAGCACCAGCAGTGGTACGGTGAACCTGTCCAACAGCATCCGCACCTTCTACGCACCGAAGCTTGAGGGCGGCACCACGGCGTACCTGTCGAACATCGGCAACTACTACCGGTTCCAGATCCTCGCCGGTAGCAACTCCCGCATCATTCGTGCCGAGTGGGGACAGTTGGCAATCACCGCCAATAGCCCGAGCATCAGCCCTAACTCAGGCACCACGTCCAACGCGACCGTCTCGACCAGCACCACTGGGTCTGCGACCGCAAACCGGGCGATCGAATTCACGATCAACAACTCATCCAGTGGTTCCGGCACGCGTAGTCTGAATTACTCGGTGCTTGACCCGTCCGGAACCACCGTGTGCTCCGGCACCGCCGCCGAGGCGGGCAGCGCCACCTGCATTGTGTCGAATACCATTGCGGGCAGTTACAGCATCAGGCTGCAGCGGAGCGGCGATACCGCCAGCAACCGCACCTATACATTGTCCGCCCGCACCAGCACCAACTGCGATGGCAGCAGTTTTACCGCGAATGCCTGGAGCTGGATTGCTTGCACTGAAAATACGCCGGTCGTGCCCGACACCGCCAATGGCGGAACCATGCAGCGGACGGTGGACGACGAGAAGATCAATTTCGCCACCTGGTATTCCTACTATCGCACCCGTATCAAGACCGCCAAGGGCGGCGCCGCCGAGGCATTCAATACCCAAGGCAACAAGGTGCGCGTGGGTTATCGCAGCTTGCACGGCAACGGCAGCGCCAACTACAACATTCCGGTTCAGGACGGCAACGACGGCCGTTTCGTGAACAACGATGGCACAAACGGCAACCCGTCCACCACCAGTCGCTCGGTATGGTTCAACCGCTTGTTCCGGGCCAGTGCCGCCAACGGCACGCCGCTGCAATCCATCCTGGACGGTGCCGGGAAGTATTTCCAACTCGATACTGCCGCAGGACCCTACGGGCCGGAAGCCACAGCAAACCAGTTGTCCTGCCGCCAGAACTTCACTGTGCTCACCACCGACGGTTACTGGAACGGCGGTACGGTCACGACCGGCTCGGATGGCGACGGAGGCAACGGCAGCGTGATCACCAATGGTCTGCCTGCCGCGGATCCCAACTACAAGACCTACCAGTACCTGATGCCTGCCCCGTACAAGGACAGCAACAGCAATACCCTGGCCGACGTGGCCATGAAGTACTGGAAGACCGACCTGCGAACGGACCTGGCCAATAACGTGCCCAGCGAGTATTCCAAGATCGCGTCGGAGAACAACATCGTTGGCCGCGACCCGGCGTTCTGGCAGCACATGGTCACCTTTACGATTTCGATCGGCCTGAAGGCCGCCAGCGGTTTGTCCAGCGTGTCCGACGTCACCGCCGCCACCATCTGGGCCGCCCCGGGCGACGACGACATCGACAACATCGACGACCTGCTGCATGCCGCCGTCAATGGACGCGGCACCTTCGTGGCCGCGGCCAGTCCGCAATCGTTCGCCGACGGCCTGGAGGCCGCGCTGGCCAAGATCAGCGAGCGCACCGCCTCCTTCTCCAACGTGGGCGCCACCAGCTCCACCGAGCTCAACACCGGTGCGCTGATCTTCAGCGCCAGCTATGTGGCCGGCCGCTGGACCGGCATGTTGCGCGCGGACAACCTGATCAACGGCACCGAGGTCTGGAAGACCACCAATGCCGGTATTTTCCCGGCCTATGGCAGCCGGAACATCTACACCCGCGGCGGCACCCTGACTGGTGGCGTCGGTGCCGGCGGTACCGGTGGCGGCACCACCTTCCCGACTGCGCAGCAAACCGCCGCGCTGGTTCGCACCGGCGGCCCGGCCAACTACGAGGTGTCCGGCGCGGACAATGCGTCCTACATCCGCGGCAACCAGTCGAAGGAGGGCACGGCCCCCGGCAAGCTGCGCCCGCGCACCACGTTGCTGGGCGACATCGTCGATTCCTCGCCCGCTTACGTGACGGATACCGATACCGTTTACATCGGCGCAAACGACGGCATGTTGCACGCCTTCAACGCCGCCAATGGCCAGGAGCAGTTCGCCTATATCCCGGGGATCATCAACTTCGGCTACTTGGCCGATCTGAGCCGCCGTGACTACGACCACCGCTGGTTTGTGGACGGTCCGATCGCGATCAGCTCGCGGGCCCAGAGCCCCACCGGCGACAAGAACATCCTCGTGGGTGCGCTGGGTCGTGGCGGCAAGGGGGTTTATGCGCTGGATGTCACGAATCCGGGTGCGTTCAACGCCAGCAACGTCAAGTGGGAGCGTTCTTCCACCTCGGGTACGCCGGCGTCCGACAACATGGGCATGGTGATGGGTCAGCCGGTCCTGGCCAAGGTGCGCAACGGCACCCTGACGTCGGCGGTTGTGCTAGGCAACGGCATCAACAGCGGCAGCGACAAGGCCTCACTGCTGGTCCTGAACATGGACGACGGCAGCGTGATCCGGGAAATCCCCACCGACAACACCACCAATAACGGGTTGTTCGCCCCCACCGGCCTCTACGCCGCGGATGGCAAGACACTGGTTTATGTCTATGCCGGCGACCTGCAGGGCAATGTCTGGAAGTTCGACCTGACCTCCAGCACGCCGGGATCCTGGTCGGCCAAGAAGATTTTCCACGCAGAGAAGACCGCGGGAACGCCGCAGCCGATCACCGGCGGCATCGCCACGGCGGTGGACCCGCGCACCAACAAGCGCTGGATCCTGTTCGGCACCGGCAGTTTCCTGACTGCGGCTGATGCAAACGACATCGGTACCAACAAGCAGAGTATGTACGGGGTGATGGACGACATCACCGTCGGCTCCGCTTACACCCGCAGCGATCTCACCGCGCGCACAGTCACCGCGGATGGCGCGGGCGAACGCTACTTCCAGGACCTGACCGCCTTAACTAACAAGGGCTGGTATGTCGACCTGCCCGACAAGGGCGAGCGCATCGTGCAGAGCGCGCAGATCGACGGCTCGTACTTGGTCACCGCCAGCATGATGCCTTCCGGCAATTCCTGCGCGGACGCCTCGGGCAGTGGCTACATCAATGCCATCACTCCGTTCCCGGACATGCGGGCCAGCGGACGGTCCTATTTCGACCTTGACCGCGATGGCAGCACGGACGATGCCGGCACCAGTGGCAAACCCACTGGTTCGTTCAAGACCAACGGTATCCCGACCCTGCCATTGCTGTTGCCGGGCCAGGGACGCTACGGCGCGGCGGACGGGCTGGGCGGGTATTCCGGCGGATTCGGCACGGGCCGGCCGGCGTGGACTCGCGTTTCCTGGCGCGAATTGCGAGATGATTGATCGATGACCAGCCAGCAAGGAATCCCCATGCGTACGCGTCGTGTTTCCGGTTTCAGCCTGATCGAGTTGATGGTGGTCGTGGCGATCATCGCGATCCTCGCGTCGATCGCGCTGCCGGCCTACAACAACCACGTGCGCAAAGCACGCCGCGCCGCGGGCGCTTCCTGCGCGCTGGCCATTGCCCAGCAGGCCGAGCGCTACTACACCGTCAACTTGCGCTATACCGGCTTTGTCGCGAACACCGGGATTTGCGAACCGGAGACGCTGAACTTCTACAACATCGCCGTTCCCACCGCGAACCAGAAGAACTACAGCGTCACCGCAACGGCGAAGGGCAAACAGGCCGGGGATAGTGGCTGCTCGCCGCTGTCAATCAATCAGGCGGGTGCCAAGGGGCCTGCTGCCAGCTGTTGGTGATTGGCAAAAGAGCAGACGATGCAAGGCCCGCTTCTCGCGGGTCTTGTACATTCCGGATCGGCGATGGGTGCAAACGCGGGTAGATCGCCGGTTTGACCTCAATTCCAAAAGAGGCATGTCTTGCAGTCGACGGCTTGCCCGCCCCGGATCTGGCGTCTACAATGCGCACCCTTGCCCGAATAGCTCAGCCGGTTAGAGCACTTGACTGTTAATCAGGGGGTCGTTGGTTCGAGTCCAACTTCGGGCGCCAGATGTGAAAAACCCGCCGAAAGGCGGGTTTTTCGTTTCTGAAGGCGGGAATCGGCCTCATCCCGGGCAGGGCGTAGGCACCCTCGGCCGCTCGCTGCGCGGCCGCCCCATGTTGTTGACGATGACCTGGCCCAGCAGTTCCTGCCGCTGGTTGCAGATGGACAGGGTCAGGTTGGTGCCGGCGCTGCGCCCGTCGGGCAGGTAGCGCAGCTGCTGCCTGCCGACGGTGCTGGTGACGCGCAGGTGCCGGCTGGTGGGTTCCAGGTCGACGCGCAGGATCTCGTCGCGCGCGTCCGGCATGCGGTTGCCGTCGTCGTCGACGAACAGCATCCAGCCCCGGCTCCAGTCGGTGCCCGCTTCGCATGTGCTGCCATCGGCCGACGGGCAAAGCACGGCGCGGCGGTTGCGGCTGATCGCGGCCATGCGCGCCAGGGCCATGTGCGAGGTGAGCGAGGCGATGGCGGCGGAGGTTCGCTGGTGTTCGATGAAGCCGGCCATCGACGGCAGCGCAACCCCGGCGCAGATCGCCATCACGGAGAGGCTGGTCATCAGTTCGATGAGGGTGAAACCGGCATTGCGGCGGCGCATGGCAGGGCTCCCGATGGCGTGGCAACAGGCTATGGCGCGCCGCACCGGGCCGGGATCGGACGGCTGCCGAATCGCGGGTAAGGAAAGTCCCAGTCAGGTGTGCCTCAGGTCGCGGTGGCGAGTGGGCGTAGACTCATCGGTTGCCTACCGCGCGCGCGACGATGAGCCAGACCACGCCCTCCGACCTCGACTTGTCCACTTCCCCGGACCGATTCCAGCTGGTCGCGCCCTACCAACCGGCGGGCGACCAGCCGCAGGCCATCGAGAAGCTGGTGGCCGGCTTCCAGGACGGCATCGCCAAGCAGGTGCTGCTGGGCGTGACCGGCTCGGGCAAGACCTACACCATCGCCAACATGATCCAGCAGGTGCAGAAGCCGACGCTGGTGATGGCGCACAACAAGACCCTGGCCGCGCAGTTGTACGGCGAGTTCAAGGCGTTCTTCCCGCACAACGCGGTGGAGTACTTCGTCAGCTACTACGACTACTACCAGCCGGAAGCCTACGTCCCCTCCAGCGATACCTACATCGAGAAGGACAGCTCGATCAACGACCACATCGAGCAGATGCGGTTGGCGGCGACCAAGGCGCTGCTGTCGCGGCGGGACACGATCGTGGTGGCCACTGTCTCCGCGATCTACGGCCTGGGCGCACCCGAGGACTACCTGTCGATGCGGCTGATCCTGTCGCGCGGCGAGCGCATCGACCAGCGCGAGCTGCTGCGCCACCTCACGACCTTGCAGTACACCCGCAACGAACTGGCGTTGGACCGCGGCACCTTCCGCGTGCGCGGCGAGACGGTGGACGTGTTCCCGGCCGAATCCGACCTGGAGGCGCTCCGAATCGAACTGTTCGACGGCGAGATAGAGCAACTGTCGATGTTCGATCCGCTCACTGGCGAGATCCTGCGCCGGATGCCGCGCTACGTGGTGTATCCGAAGACCCACTACGCCACCCCGCGCGAGCGCGTTCTGACCGCGGTGGAAACCATCAAGGCCGAGTTGCGCGAGCGCCAGGAGCAGCTGTACGCGGCGAACAAGCTGGTCGAGGTGCAGCGCCTGTCGCAGCGTACCCAGTTCGACCTGGAGATGATGGCCGAGGTCGGCTACTGCAACGGCATCGAGAACTACTCGCGCCACCTCACCGGCAGCGCGCCGGGCGAGCCGCCGCCGACGCTGTTCGACTACCTGCCGGCGGATTCGCTGCTGGTGGTCGACGAGTCGCACGTGACCGTCCCGCAGATCGGCGCGATGTACAAGGGCGACCGCTCGCGCAAGGAGACGCTGGTGGAGTTCGGCTTCCGCCTGCCGTCGGCGCTGGACAACCGGCCGCTGCGTTTCGAGGAATGGGAGGAACGCGCGCCGCGCAGCGTGTTCGTGTCGGCGACGCCGGGACCGTACGAATTGCGCGAGGCCGGCGACGAAGTCATCGAGCTGGTGGTGCGCCCGACCGGCCTGGTCGACCCGCCGGTGGAGATCCGCCCGGTGGCGACCCAGGTGGACGACCTGCTGGGCGAGATCCACGAACGCGTGGCGATGGGCGACCGCGTGCTGGTCACCACCCTGACCAAGCGCATGGCCGAAAACCTGACCGAATACCTGTCCGAACACGGCGTGCGCGTGCGCTACCTGCATTCCGACGTGGAGACGGTGGAGCGCATCGAGATCATCCGCGACCTGCGGCTGGGCATGTTCGACGTGCTGGTCGGCATCAACCTGCTGCGCGAGGGCCTGGACATGCCGGAGGTGTCGCTGGTGGCGATCCTGGACGCCGACAAGGAAGGCTTCCTGCGTTCGACCAGTTCGCTGATCCAGACCATCGGCCGCGCCGCGCGCAACCTGCGCGGCAAGGCGATCCTGTACGCCGACCGCATCACCAATTCGATGCAGAAGGCGCTGGACGAGACCGACCGCCGCCGGCAGAAGCAGGTCGAGCACAACGCCGAGCACGGCATCACTCCGCAGTCCGTGCAGCGCGCGGTGATGGACGTGATGGAAGGCGCGCGGCCGGAGCCGGGCGAACTGAAGGGGCGCGGCAAGGCGCGCCGGGTGGCCGAGCCGGAGCAGGAATACCTGCGGATGTCGCCGGCCCAGCAGGCGGCAAGGGTCAAGGCGCTGGAGCAGCAGATGCACCAGCATGCCCGCGACCTGGAATTCGAGGATGCGGCCCGCGTCCGCGACCAGATCCGGCGGCTGCGCGAGGCCAGCCTGTAGGCGGTCGCGGCGGCGGTTGTCCGCAGCCCGTTGCCGGGCTACAATTCGCGCCCCTTCGGGCGGTTAGCTCAGCGGTAGAGCACTACCTTGACATGGTAGGGGTCACAGGTTCGAACCCTGTACCGCCCACCACTTTTAAAGTGGCGATACGGCGCATCCTTCATCGGTTGCGCCGTTTTCGTTTGCGGGCGATGCGCAGCCGGGGGCTATCCGACGGCGCTTTCGCCTGCATCGACGGCGCAAGCGCCCTCCGCGCAACCGGTGGCCGGTCCCGTGCCCGGGATGCCGGAATACGCCTCGGCCAGCAGCCCGGCGATCTGTGCGCCGACGGCCAGATCGCCGACTTGGCCGAAATGCTGCTGGCGCAGCCGCCCGTTGCGGTCGATCAATGCCAGCGTGGGCGTGCCGCGCATCGCATAGGCGCGCATGGTGTGCGGGATCGGCTGATCCACGCCCGGGCGGTCGATGCCGACCGGGAACGGGATCCGGTATTCGTGCAGGAAGGCCTGCAACGCGACGGCGGTCATCGCCTGGTGGTGTTCGAACACCGCATGCAGCCCGATCACCGCGACTTGCTCGTCCGCGAAGGTCGAGCGGATGCGCATCGCCTGCGGCAGCCCGTGCGAGACGCAGCCGGGGCAGAGCATCTGGAAGGCCTCCAGCACCACCACCTTGCCGCGCAGCGCGTCCAGGGTGATCGGTGCGGGGGTATTGAACCAGCGTTCCACTTGCAGCGCGGGTGCCATGGGATGCGCGTTGTCGTTCATGGAGGCTCCGGAAAGCCCGCACCGGGCGGTGCGGGCGGGTGGCGTTACAGGTTGGCTTTGCCCGGCAGGCCGAGGTTGCCGGAGGCGATCTTGAACACGTCGACCACGCACAGCAGCGGCGCATGCACGGAGGCATTGACCCGCAGGCCGGCGGTGACGCCGTCGAAGCCGCCGGCGGTGACGATGCCGATGTCGTCGAACGGCACCTTGACCTCCACGGTTCCGGCTTCCAGCGTCGGGCTCCAGCCCGGGCTGTCGAGCAGCAGCGGCAACCCGGGCCAGGTCTTCGGCAGGCGCGGCTTGCGGCCTTCCGGGATGTCGACCACGCCCAGCGCGCCGGGGCCGCAGGCCTCGTTCGGCTTCAGCACCACCCAGTGGCTGTGCCAGAGGTTGCCGTCGTTGTCGCGGCGACCGTCGCCGTTTTCGTCGTACAGCGGGGTGTCGTCGAAATCCGGATGCGCGGTGACCGCCATCGCGAGGATGCCGGCGCCATGCTCGAAGCCGACTTCGTAGGGGTCGATCGAGGTCGGCCAGACATAGGAGAACACCTCGCTGCCGGCCAGCTTGCCGGTGGCGGTGGGCCTGCTGCGGCCGGCCTTGCCGGACACCGCCATGTGGAAGGTGGCGACGTTGCCCTCGGTGCTGATCCTGGTGTGGACGATGTCGAAATCCGCGCGTGCGGCCGGATTGGCCTTGGTCTGGATGCCGCCGGTGTGGCTGGCGCCATCGTGTGCGTGCGCGCAGCCGATGGCGAGCGCGAACGCGCCGATTGCAGCGAGTTTCTGACGCATACTCGAATCTCCTCTTGCTTGCTCTTGCCGGGTGGGTGGAGGAACCGGGCGGCGGCCGATTGCAGTCGGTCGCCGCCCATCTTTTTCGGGGTCAGGGCGGTGCGCGCAGCTGGAAGCGTTCGCGGTTCGCGGCCCGCAACGGCGCGTCGGCTGGCGACTGGTCGGCGCAGTCGGCGCGCAGCTCGGCATCGCCGAATGGCGTCCCCAGGAACCCGCAGACATGCGGCTGCGCGGCATCGCCGCTGGCGAACGGGCGGAAGAACCGGCAGCCGAGGCAGGTGCGCAGGCCGGTGGCCATGCCCTGCTGCTGCGCCTTGCCGACCAGCAGCTGCGCGACCCGGAGCAGGGCGCCCACGTCGGCGGCATCCAGCCCCTGCAGCAGGGCGGCCATGCCGCGTGCGGGATGCTTGAGTCTTGCCGCCAGCGCGCGGCCTTGCTTGCTCAGATGGACGATGCTGGCACGGCGATCGCCTGCATCCGTGCGGCGGGCGATCCAGCCCTTCGCCTGCAGCGTCTTCAGCGTGTCGCTGAGGCTGGCCGGGGAAACATCCAGCCTGGCCGCGATCTGCTGCGCGCGCAAACCGTTGTCCGCCCCCGCAAGCATGCGCAGGACCGCGGCCTGGGTGGGCGGCAGGGCCGGCAGCCCCTCGCTGCGCCAGGAGTGCGCGCGCACCAGCGAGGCCAGCTGTTCCAGCCCGGCGGCCGCCTGTTCACGCTGGCATGGATCGTTGGTCATGCTGTAATTTAGGAATCCTAACTAAATCGGTCAAGACCGTTCGTCGGCGCGCGGCGAATCCTTGAAGCGCCTCGGTGCGCTCGGTAGACTGGCGGCCGCAATTGGCGGCGGCCCTGCATCTTGCCGTGCCGCCTGCAGGACGAAACGGAGAAGGTGGCCTGTGGAAACGCCGGCCGAGCGTGCGACATGAGCACTACCATCGCCCACCGCTGAGCCCGCCGACGCATTCGATTCGTTCGAAAGGCGCTCCGGCGCCTTTTTCGTTTGTTCCTCCACGAACAAGCGCCCGGCCCAAAAGCCGGGCCATCCAAGAAAAGCCATCCCCATGATCAACATCACCCTTCCCGACGGTTCCGTCCGCCAGTTCGATGCGCCCGTCACCGTGGGCGAGGTCGCCGCGTCCATCGGCGCCGGCCTGGCCAAGGCCACCCTGGCCGGCAAGGTCGACGACAAGCTGGTCGATGCCGGCTTCCGCATCGACCACGACGCGTCGTTTTCCATCGTCACCGACAAGTCGCCGGAGGCGCTGGACATCCTGCGCCATTCCACCGCGCACCTGCTGGCGCAGGCCGTGCAGCGCCTGTTCCCGGGCGCGCAGGTGACCATCGGCCCGGTGATCGACAACGGCTTCTATTACGACTTCGCCTACGAGCGCCCGTTCACGCCCGAAGACCTGCCGGCGATCGAGGCGGAGATGCAGAAGATCGTCAAGGAAGCGCATCCGGTGTCGCGCAGCGTGAAGTCGCGCGACGACGCGGTGGCCTACTTCAAGGGCATCGGCGAGGCCTACAAGGCCGAGATCATCGAGAGCATCCCGTCGAACGAGGAACTGTCGCTGTACTCGCAGGGCGAGTTCACCGACCTCTGCCGCGGCCCGCACGTGCCGGGCACCGACAAGCTGCGCGCGTTCAAGCTGATGAAGGTCGCCGGCGCCTACTGGCGCGGCGACCACAACAACCAGATGCTCAGCCGCATCTACGGCACCGCCTGGTTGAACGACAAGGACCTCAAGGCCTACCTGACCCAGCTCGAGGAAGCCGAGAAGCGCGACCACCGCAAGATCGGCAAGGCGTTGGACCTGTTCCACCTGCAGGAAGAAGGCCCGGGCCTGGTGTTCTGGCACCCCAAGGGCTGGTCGATCTGGCAGGTGGTCGAGCAGTACATGCGCAACGTGTACCGCAAGACCGGCTACGGCGAAGTGCGCTGCCCGCAGATCCTCGACGTGTCGCTGTGGCAGAAGTCGGGCCACTGGGACAACTACAAGGACAACATGTTCTTCACCGAATCGGAGAAGCGCACCTATGCGCTGAAGCCGATGAATTGCCCGGGCCACGTGCAAGTCTTCAACCAGGGCCTGCACAGCTACCGCGACCTGCCGATCCGCTACGGCGAGTTCGGCGCCTGCCACCGCAACGAGCCCTCCGGCGCGCTGCATGGCATCCTGCGCGTGCGCGGCTTCACCCAGGACGACGGCCACATCTTCTGTACGGAAAACCAGATCGAAGAGGAAGTGCGCGCGTTCCACGAGCAGGCGCTCAAGGTCTACGCGGACTTCGGCTTCAGCGACATCCAGATCAAGATCGCGCTGCGCCCGGATTCGCGCCTCGGCGATGATGCCACCTGGGACAAGGCCGAAGGCGCCCTGCGCGATGCCTTGCGCGCCTCCGGCGTGGAGTGGGAAGAACTGCCGGGCGAGGGCGCGTTCTACGGCCCGAAGATCGAGTACCACCTGAAGGACGCCATCGGCCGCACCTGGCAGCTGGGCACCATGCAGGTCGATTTCATGATGCCGGGCCGCCTGGGCGCCGAATACGTCGACGAACACAGCCAGCGCCGGCACCCGGTGATGCTGCACCGGGCCATCGTCGGCTCGATGGAGCGCTTCATCGGCATCCTGATCGAGCACCACGCCGGCCAGTTCCCGGCCTGGCTGGCCCCGGTCCAGGCGATGGTCATGAACATCACCGACGCCCAAGCCGATTACGTCGAGGACGTCCGGAAAACCCTTGCAAATCAAGGCTTCCGGGTCGACGCCGATTTGCGGAACGAGAAGATCGGCTATAAGATCCGCGAGCACACGCTGCAGCGCGTGCCGTACCTGCTGGTGGTCGGCGACCGCGAGAAGGAAAACGGCATGCTCTCCGTGCGCACGCGGGGTGGGGAAGACCTCGGTAACATGTCCGTCGCCGACTTCGCCGCGCGTTTGCGTCAGGAATCCATGTAAGGACCCGGGCCAACCGAACGTTCAGCCGGCCATCGATTCCGGAATCGATGGCCGATCCGGCTTCAACCCGAAGCCATCCCTTGGAGATCGCAACATCAGTACCACCACCGATTCAAAGCAGAACCGACGGAACCACGAGATCCGCGTGCCGCGCGTGCGCGTCATCGGCAGCGACGGCGAGATGATCGGCGTGCTGTCGCGCGACGAAGCGCTGCGCATGGCCGAGGAGGAAGACCTCGATCTCGTGGAAATCCAGCCGAATGCGGATCCGCCGGTCTGCAAGATCATGGACTTCGGCAAGTTCAAGTTCGAGCTGCAGAAGAAGGCCAACGAGGCCAAGAAGAAGACCAAGCAGGTCGAGATCAAGGAAGTGAAGTTCCGTCCGGTCACGGACGAGGGCGACTACCAGATCAAGCTGCGCAAGATGCGCGAATTCCTGGTCGAAGGCGACAAGATCAAGGTCAACATCCGCTTCCGTGGCCGCGAGATGAGCCACCAGGAGCTGGGCCGCGAAATGGCCGCCCGCATCGAGGCCGACCTGGGCGAGGACATCGTCATCGAATCGCGCCCGCGCCTGGAAGGCCGGCAGATGGTGATGATGATCGCGCCGAAGAAGAAGTAAGGCCGCGCAAGGCCCGCAAAGGCCTGATTTCGCAAGGAAAGATTGCAAACCCGGCAGGCGGCCGCCATACTATGCGGCCCGGTTCGCCGGGTTTGTTGTTGAAAGGCACCCAGGACCCGCCTTGATTCCTTCGGAATCAAAGGCTTATCACCGGCTCAGGCAGGATGGAAAGCGTGGCGAAGCCGCAAGGCCAAGCTGCCGCCTCGACCAGTTCAGTAGATTTCGCAAGGATTCCCAATGCCCAAGATCAAGACCAATCGGGCGGCGGCCAAGCGCTTCCGGAAGACCGCTTCCGGCAAGTACAAGTGCGGCCACGCCAACAAGAGCCACATCCTCACCAAGAAGGCGACCAAGCGGAAGCGCAACCTGCGGCAGACGAACCATGTTCGTGCCGAGGACGCGGGCCGTCTGGACCGCATGCTTCCGTATTTGTGAGGAGATAAGACATGGCACGAGTTAAGCGTGGTGTTACGGCGCGTCGCCGTCACAAGAAAGTCCTGAAGGCCGCGAAGGGGTATTACAACGCCCGCCGCAAGGTCTTCCGCGTCGCCAAGCAGGCCGTCACCAAGGCCCTGCAGTACGCGTACATCGGTCGCAAGCAGAAGAAGCGCCATTTCCGCACCCTGTGGATCGCGCGTATCAATGCTGCCGCGCGCGCCAACGGCATGAGCTACAGCCGCTTCATGAACGGCCTGCTGAAGGCCGGCATCACCCTGGACCGCAAGGTGCTGGCGGACATCGCCGTGCACGATGCGGCGGGTTTTGCGGCCCTGACCGAAAAGGCCAAGGGCGCTTTGGCGGCGTAAGCCGTCACTCCACATCGGTTGTAGCGGCGGCCTCGGCCGCCATCACGTGGGGAAGGGCGCAAGTCCTTCCCCATGTTTGTTTACGGGGTCCGGGAATTACATGAGCGACATCGAATCGTTGTCCACCCAGGCGCTGGCCGACATCGCCGGGGCAAGCACGCCGGAGGCGCTGGAAGCGCTGCGCGTGGGCCTGCTCGGCAAGAGCGGCAGCATCACCGCGCAATTGAAGGCGCTGGGCGCACTGCCGGGCGACCAGCGCAAGGCCGCGGGCGAGGCGATCAACCGCGCGCGCGACGCGATTTCCGAAGCGCTGTCCGCGCGCAAGGCCGCGCTGGACGATGCCGCGCTGGACGCGCGCCTGGCCGGCGAAACCATCGACGTCACCCTGCCGGGGCGCGATGCCGCGCGCGGCGGCGTGCACCCGGTCAGCCGCACGCTGGAGCGCATCACCGAGATCTTCGGCCGCCTGGGCTACGAACTGGCCGACGGCCCGGAAATCGAGGACGACTGGCACAACTTCGAGGCGCTGAACTTCCCGCCGCACCACCCGGCGCGCGCCATGCACGACACCTTCTACTTCGGCGACGGTCGCCTGCTGCGCACGCACACCTCCGGCGTGCAGGTGCGCTACATGAAGGAACACGCACCGCCGCTGCGGATGATCGCCGCCGGCAAGGTCTACCGCAGCGACAGCGACCAGACCCACACGCCGATGTTCCACCAGGTCGAAGGCCTGCTGGTCGACGAACACGCCAGCTTCGCCGACCTCAAGGGCACCCTGGCCGAATTCGTGCGCGCGTTCTTCGAGCGCGATTTCGAGATGCGTTTCCGCCCGAGCTATTTCCCCTTCACCGAACCGTCCGCGGAAGTCGACATCGCCTGGCAGCAGGCCGATGGCAGCACGCGCTGGCTGGAAGTGCTGGGCTGCGGCATGGTCCACCCGAACGTGCTGCGCAACGTCGGCATCGATCCGGAGAAATACACCGGATTCGCCTTCGGCCTCGGCGTCGAGCGTTTCGCGATGCTGCGCTACGGCGTGGACGACCTGCGTTCCTTCTTCGACAACGATGTGCGGTTCCTGAGGCAGTTCGCATGAAGTTCTCCGAAAACTGGCTGCGCCAGCACGTCAAGACCGGCGCGACGCGCGAGGAACTCGCCGCCACGCTGACCGCGATCGGCCTGGAAGTCGAAGAGATGACCGTGCTCGGCACGGCGCTGGAGGGCGTGGTCGTCGCCCGCATCGTCGAATGCGCCAAGCACCCGGAAGCTGACAAGCTGCAGGTCTGCCAGGTCGATGCCGGCGAACGCGGCATGCTGCAGATCGTCTGCGGCGCGCCGAATGCGCGCCCGGGGCTGGTCGCGCCGCTCGCCACCATCGGCACCAGGATCGGCGAGCTGACGATCAAGGCCGCCAAGCTGCGCGGCGTCGAATCCAACGGCATGCTGTGCTCGGCGAAGGAATTGGGCCTCGATGCCGATGCGTCCGGCCTGCTGGAACTGCCTGCCGATGCGCCGGTCGGCGCGCCGCTCGCCGATTACCTCGGCCTGCCGGACGCCAGCATCGAATTGAAGCTGACCCCGAACCGCGCCGATTGCTTCGGCGTGCGCGGCATCGCCTTCGACGTGGCCGCCGCCACCGGCAGCGCGGTCGAACCGCTGGACGCGGTGCCGATGCCGGCGCTGCATGACGCCGTGCTGCCGATCGCGTTGAACGCAGGCGCGGATGCGCCGCGCTTCCTCGGCCGCGTGATCGAAGGCGTGGACGCCACGGCTACGACACCGGTGTGGATGGCCGAACGCCTGCGCCGCAGCGGCGTGCGCCCGGTCAGTTTCCTGGTCGACGTCACCCAGTACGTGATGCTGGAACTCGGCCAGCCGATGCATGCCTACGACCGTGACCTCCTCAAGGGCTCGCTCGGTGTGCGCAAGGCACGCGATGGCGAGGCGCTGAAGCTGTTGAACGGCGACGAGGCCAGGCTCGATCCGCAGTTCCTGGTCATCACCGACGCCGACCGCGTGGTCGGCCTCGCCGGCATCATGGGTGGCGACGATACCAAGGTGTCGAACGCAACCCGCAACGTGATGCTGGAAGCCGCGCATTTCGCGCCGGCCGCGATCATCGGCCGCAGCCGCAAGCTGGGCTTGCATACCGATGCCGGCCACCGCTTCGAGCGCGGCGTGGATCCGGAGCTGCCGCGCATCGCCATCGAACATGCGACGCGCTTGATCGTGGAAATCGCCGGCGGTGCGCCCGGCCCGGTGACCGAAGCGGTGCTTGCCGACTTCCTGCCGCAGCCGCAGCCGATCCTGCTGCGTCGTGCGCGCCTTGCGCGCGTGCTGGGCACGACCGTTGCCGATGCCGAAGTGGCGCGCATCCTCACGGCGCTTGGCCTCGCGGTCGCGACCACCGCCGATGGCTGGAACGTGACGCCGCCCGCGCGCCGTTTCGACCTCGCCATCGAGGAAGACCTGGTCGAGGAAATCGCGCGCATCCACGGCTACGACGCGATCCCGACCACGCTGCCGGGTGGCGCGACGCGCCTGGTCAATCCCAGCGAAACCCGCAGCAGCGAGCACGATGCGCGCCGCCAGCTGGTCGCGCGCGATTACCTGGAAGCGATCAACTACGCCTTCGTCGATGCCGACCTGCTCGCGAAGTGGCAACTCGCCGACGGCGGCGTGGCGTTGGCCAATCCGCTGAGCGCCGAACTCGGGGTGATGCGCACGCGCCTGTTGCCGGGCCTTGTGGCGGCGCTCGCGCGCAACGCCGCGCGCCAGCAATCGCGGGTGCGCCTGTTCGAGATCGGCAAGACCTTTGCCGTCGCAAGCGACGCGCCGCTCGAAACCCGTCGCATCGCCGCGGTCGCTTGCGGCGATGCCGCGGACGAGCAATGGGGCGAAGTCGCGCGCAAGCTCGATTTCCATGACATCAAGGGCGATCTCGACAGCCTTGCCGCCTTGTCCGGCGCCGCGCTGGAATACCGCGCCTCGGCCGAGCCGTTCGCGCATCCGGGGCGTTCCGCCGACGTGTATCGCCTGAATGAAGCGGGCGACGGCGTCCGCATCGGCTGGATCGGCCAGCTGCATCCGCGCCTGCAGCAGGCGTTGGACCTGGATGCCGACGTGTACGGCTTCGAGCTGGAACTCGACCCATTGTTGGCGCGTGCCTTGCCGCGTGCAGCGGCGCTGTCGAAATATCCGTCCGTCCGCCGGGACCTCGCGTTCGTCGTGCCGGAAGCGGTGTCCTGGGACGCCATGCAGGCGACCGTCAGGCGCGCCGCGGGCCCGTCCCTGCGCGGGCTGCGGCTGTTCGACCGTTATGCCGGCAAGGGCGTGGAAACCGGATTCAAGAGTCTCGCCATGGCCTTGATTTTGCAGGATGAAACGCGCACCCTGACCGACCGCGACGTGGAAGCGGCGGTGACCGAGGTGGTCGCTGCGTTGAAGCTGGATCATGGCGCGGTCATCCGGAGCTGAAGGGGACAGCAATGGCGTTGACCAAGGCGGAAATGGCGGAACGTCTGTATGAGGACGTGGGCCTGAACAAGCGCGAGGCGAAGGAATTCGTCGACGCATTCTTCGATGCATTGCGCGAGGCGCTGGAGCAGGGGCGGCAGGTCAAGCTGTCCGGCTTCGGCAATTTCGACCTGCGCCGCAAGAACCAGCGGCCCGGCCGCAACCCGAAGACCGGCCAGGAGATCCCGATCTCCGCGCGCACCGTGGTCACCTTCCGCCCCGGGCAGAAGCTGAAGGAACGCGTGGAAGCCTACTCGGGCTTGAACAGCGCGGGAGCCGCCCATGCTTGACCCGGGCAGCAACCGCGAACTGCCGCCGATCCCGGCCAAGCGCTACTTCACCATCGGCGAGGTCAGCGAGCTGTGCGACGTCAAGCCGCACGTGCTGCGCTACTGGGAAACCGAATTCCCGAGCCTCGAGCCGGCCAAGCGCCGCGGCAACCGCCGCTACTACCAGCGCCACGACGTGCTGATGGTGCGCCAGATCCGCAGCCTGCTGTACGAGCAGGGCTATACCATCGGCGGCGCGCGCCTGCGCCTGGAGGGCGAGGGCGCCAAGCAGGAATCCGCGCTCAGCAACCAGATCGCCAAGCAGGTGCGGATGGAGCTGGAAGAAGTCCTGCAGCTGCTGCGGCGCTAAACAGCCCGCATATCAGTGCCCTCGGTGCGCGGCGGCGCGTTGTGAGAGATATGGCCGGCGAATTTGTTCACGGCGCGGTACAATGCGCGTTCGCGAAGTCGGGGCGTAGCGCAGCCTGGTAGCGCATCTGCCTGGGGGGCAGAGGGTCGTCGGTTCGAATCCGGCCGTCCCGACCAATTCGCGGAACGCATCGAACGCCCGGCATCGCCCGGGCGTTTTGCTATCTGCGATTCATCGGGCGGTTGAACTTCGACGCATGCGCTCGGTCACACTGCGCCGCGAACGGGCGATCGAAGGAGCGACACGAATGCGGATGACGATGCTGGCGGCGGCGCTGGGTTCGATGATTGCGCTGCCGCTGCACGCGCAGCAGGCGAACATGCAATCCGCCGATGCGAACTTGCCTGCGCAACCTTTGCCCGCTGACGGCATACGCACCGCGGCCACGGTCGTGGTCACCGGCGAACAGCCCGGCCCGGGCCTGTGGCTGGTGCGCAACGGCAGCCACGATCTGTGGATCCTGGGCACGCTTAACCCGTTGCCGGCCGGCATGCAGTGGCAGTCGAAGCAGGTCGAGCAGGTCATCGCCAATGCACAGGAAGTGATCAAGATGCGGGGTGTGTCGCTCAAGGCGGACGTTGGCTTCTTCAAGAGCCTGATGTTGTTGCCGTCGCTGCTGGGCGCGCGCAAGAACCCGGACGGCAAGAGCTTGCAGCAGGTGGTCTCGCCGCAGTCGTATGCGCGCTGGAAGGCGCTGAAGGCGCGCTACATCGGCAGCGACGGTGGCGTCGAGAAATGGCGTCCGCTGTTCGCGGCGCAGGAGCTGTACCAGGAAGCGATGAAGAAGTCGGGCCTCGACAACTCCAAGTCGGTGTGGCCGGTGGTCAACGAGGCGATCGAGACCCACCATCCGAACGTGACGGTGGTGAAGGAGGAGATCGTGATCAAGGATCCGAAGCCATTGCTCAAGGAATGGTCGAAGACCACGCTCGACGACATCGCCTGCTTCGACAACACCATGACCCGCATCGAGACCGACCTCGATGCGATGCGCGCGCGCGCCAACGCTTGG
The DNA here is from genome assembly GCF_006337105.1 of Thermomonas aquatica. Classification (NCBI taxonomy): domain Bacteria; kingdom Pseudomonadati; phylum Pseudomonadota; class Gammaproteobacteria; order Lysobacterales; family Lysobacteraceae; genus Thermomonas; species Thermomonas aquatica. Next base: position 2,679,229 of record NZ_CP040871.1, read on the forward strand.
GCCACCGGCGACATGGCGGCACTGCAATCGCTGCCGCCGGCCTACCAGTGGGAGGCCTGCAGCAGCGCGATCACCGAGGCCGGCATCGGCAAGCGGCTCGGCTTCGGCGACGCGAACCAGAAAGTGCGGGCCAAGTGGATGGACGCGGCTGATGCGGCGCTCAACAAGAATGCAGTGACCTTCGCCACGCTCGACATGAAGGACCTGCTGGGTGCGAACGGGTTCCTGGCCAAGCTCAAGGCCAAGGGCTACACGGTGCTGGCGCCGGACGAATAAGCCCGGCGTTTTCGTTCAGGCGCTGCGCACCGCACTGGCCGGTTGCGCGAGCTGCGGCCACCGCGCGAGGATCGATGCGCGGATGCCGGCGGCATCCAGTCCGGCTTCCGCCAGCAGGTCCTCGCGGCTGGCATGGTGCTGGAACTCGTCGGGCAGGCCCAGGTGCAGGATCGGCATGACGATGCCTTCGGCCGCCAGCAGTTCCGCCACGCCGCTGCCGGCGCCGCCGGCGACCACGTTGTCTTCCAGCGTCGCGAATCCTTCGTGGCTCTTCGCGAGTTCGAGGATCAGGGCGCGATCCAGCGGCTTCACGAAGCGCATGTTGACCACGCTCAGGCCGAGTTCCTCGCCGACCTGCTGCGCCGCCGGCACGATCGCGCCGAAGGCGAGCAGGGCGATGCGCGCACCGCGCTGGCGTACTTCTGCCTTGCCGATCGGCAGCGCGTCGAGCGATTGCGATACCGCCACGCCGGGGCCGCTGCCGCGCGGATAGCGCACCGCGGCCGGGCCCGCGTATTCGAAGCCGGTGGACAGCATCTGCCGGCATTCGTTCTCGTCGGCCGGCGCCATCACGACCATGTTCGGCACGCAGCGCAGGAAGCTGAGGTCGAGGTTGCCGGCATGGGTGGCGCCATCCGGGCCGACCACGCCGCCGCGGTCGATGGCGAACAGCACGTCCAGCTTCTGGATGGCGACGTCGTGCACCAGCTGGTCGTAGCCGCGCTGCAGGAAGGTCGAGTAGATCGCGACCACCGGCTTGGCGCCTTCGCAGGCCATGCCGGCGGCCAGGGTGACCGCGTGCTGCTCGGCGATGGCGACGTCGAAATAGCGGTCCGGGTATTCCTTGCTGAAACGCACCAGGCCGGAACCTTCGCGCATCGCCGGGGTGATGCCCAGCAGCTTCGGATCGGCCGCGGCCATGTCGCACAGCCAGTCGCCGAACACGTCGGTATAGGTCGGCTTCTTCGCGCCGGCCTTCGCCACCACGCCCTTTTCGGGATCGAACGGGCTGACCGCGTGGTAGCCGATCTGGTCGCCCTCGGCCAGTTCGTAGCCCTTGCCCTTGGTGGTGATCACGTGCAGCAGCTGCGGACCCTTCAGGCCTTGCAGGGTCTTCAGCACGCCCAGCAGGGCGTCCACGTCGTGGCCGTCGATCGGGCCGGTGTAGTGGAAGCCCATTTCCTCGAACAGGGTGGACGGCACGAACATGCCCTTCCAGTGTTCCTCCCAGCGCCGCACGAAGCGCGCAGGGCCGCTGCTGCGCTTGTCGCCCAGCAGTTTCTTGCCGCCTTCGCGCAACGCGTTCAGGGTCTTGCTGCCGGTCATGCGGCCTAGCATCTTGGTCAGGCCGCCGACCGCCTCGCTGATCGACATGCGGTTGTCGTTGAGGATGACCAGCAGGTTGGGCTCGTCCTCCATGCCGCCGGCGTGGCCGAGCGCTTCCCAGGCCATGCCCGCGGTCATCGCGCCGTCGCCGATCACCGCGACCACTTTCCGATCATTGCCGGCGCGTGCGTTGGCGATCGCCATGCCCAGCGCGGCGGAAATCGACGTCGACGAATGGCCGACGCCGAAAGTGTCGTATTCGGATTCCTCGCGCTTCGGGAACGGCGCCACGCCGTCCTTCTGCTTGACCGTGTGGATGTCGTCGCGGCGGCCGGTGAGGATCTTGTGCGGGTAGCACTGGTGGCCGACGTCCCAGACGATGCGGTCGTCCGGGGTGTCGTACAGGTAATGCAGGACCGTGGTCAGTTCCACCACGCCCAAGCCGGCGCCGAAATGCCCGCCGGACTTGCCCACCGATTCGATCAGGTAGGCGCGCAGCTCGTCGGCGGCGGCGCGCAGGTCGGATTCGGGAAGCTGGCGCAGGTCGGCCGGGCTGTCGATTTTCGACAGCAGGGGGTAGCGGGTGGCGTCGATCATCCGCGTATTGTCGCGCCGTCGCGGTGAGGCGGCAATGAAGCGCAACCCGGAAAGAAGAAGGCCCGGACATGCCGGGCCTTCGAACTGGCGCGCCGCAGGGGCGGCGGCATCGTCAGCGGTGAATCACCAGATCACGACCTGCTTGTCGCCGTCGCGGACCATGGCGTCGCCGGCCTTGCAGCCGAACGCCGCGGCGAACGCCGGCATGTTGGACGGCGCGCCGATCGCGCGGAACTCGCTCAGGGCGTGCTCGTCGGTCTGCAGGCGGTTGTCCAGTTCTTCCGGGGTGAAGTTGCGGCGCCATACCGTGGCCCAGCCGTAGAAGAAGCGCTGGTCGCGGGTCATGCCGTCGATCTTCGGGTCCGGCTGGCCGGCGGTGGCCTTGATCATCGCGTCGTAGGCGGCATTCAGGCCGCCCAGGTCGGCGATGTTCTCGCCCAGGGTGTGGTTGCCGTTGAGGTGCTTGCCGTTGGACGCCTTGTAGCCGTCGAACTGCGCGACCAGCTTGCCGGTGCGGGCCTTGAAGCCTTCGGCGTCGGCCGGGGTCCACCAGTTCTCGAACTTGCCGGTCGGGCCGAAACGGCTGCCCTGGTCGTCGTAGCCGTGGGTCATCTCGTGGCCGATCACCGCCACGATGCCGCCGTAGTTGATCGGGTCGTCGGCCTTCGGGTCGAAGAACGGCGGCTGCAGGATCGCCGCGGGGAAGGTGATCTGGTTGGCCAGCGGGTTGTAGTTCGCGTTGACCGTCTGCGGGCGCATGCTCCATTCGGTCTTGTCCACCGGCTGGCCGATCTTGCCGATGTCCCACTGGTAGTTGAACTTGCGCGCGGCCAGCACGTTGCCGATGTAGCTGTCGCGGCTGGTGGACAGGCCGTCCCAGCTGCGCCACTTGTCCGGATAGCCCACCCGCGGCTGGAACGCCGACCACTTCTCCAGCGCCTTCTTCTTGGTGTCCGCGCTCATCCACGCGAGGTTCTCGATGCGGCCCTTCAGCGCCTCGCCGAGGTTCTTGATCAGCGCCTGCATCTTGGCCTTCGACTCGGCCGGGAACGCCACCTTCACGTACATCTGGCCGAGCGCCTCGCCGACCTGGCGGTCGACCGTGCCGAGCACGCGCTTGCCGCGCTCGCGCAGTTCCTTCTGGCCGCCCAGGGTCTTGCCGTAGAACTCGTAGTTGGCCTGCACGTAGTCGTCGGACAGGTAGGGCGCGGCGTCGTCGATCAGGTGGAAGCGCAGGTAGCTCTTCCACTGCGCGGCCGGCACCTCGGCCAGCATCTTGCTGACTTCGGCATGGTAGGCCGGGATCGACAGCGAGAACATCGCCGGCACGGCGACGCCCTGCGACTCGAACAGCTTGGTGAAGGGGAAGTTCGGCGAGAGCTTGTCGGCATCGGCCGGGCTGACCGGGTTGTAGTACAGGCCGACGTCGCGCGACATCTCCTCGCTCGACTTGCTGACCTTGGCCAGGCGGGTCTCGAACGCCAGCACGTCCTTGGCCTGGCTGGCGGCATCGGCGGCCGGCACGCCGGACAGTTCCAGCAGCTTGGCGATGTAGGCGACGTAGGCGTCGCGGATCTTCTGGTACTCGGCCTTGCTGTAGTACGGCGTGTCCGGCAGGCCCAGGCCGCCCTGGCCGGTGGCGGCGATGTTGATGTCGGAATTCTTGAAGTCCGGCATCGAGCCGATGCCGATCAGATAGCCATTGCCCTGCTTGGCGGACGCGCGCAGGAACTCGGCGATGGCGGGGCCGTCGGCCAGGGCGTCGATCTTCGCCAGTTCCGGCTTCAGCGGTTCGATGCCCTGCGCATTGATCTTGGCCGCGTCCATGCCGGTCGCCCAGAAATCGCCGACGATCTTGTCGACGCCGCTGCCGCCGGCCTTGGCCGCGGCCTGGTCGGCCAGCTGGCGCTGCACGGCGAGCGAACGCTCGGCCAGCATCTCGAACGCGCCCCAGCTGCTGCGGTCGCCCGGGATCGGGTTCGCCGCCACCCACTTGCCGTTGACGTAGCCATTGAGGTCGCTGCAGGCGCTCTTGCCGGGATCGAGGTCGCTGGCCTGGAAGCGGTTCACCGGCGGCAGCTTGGATTCGTCCAGCGTGTACGCCGGGGCTTCGGCCTTGGCGGTGTCGCCGGCGTCGGCGTTCCCGGCCGGTTTCTGGCAGGCGGCCAGCGCGGCGGTGATGGACAGGGACAGCAGCAGGATCTTGGGTGTTTTCACGGACAGCGGCTCCGGCGATGCGGACGGGAAAGGGAATGCGATGCGGCTGGCGCAACGTCGCCGGACTGTAGCCGCTGGCGGCTGGGCCAGCGGGTGCCACAGGTCATGCCGGCCGAATCCGGCAAGTCCGGTCAAGCCCGTTCAGGGCGTGAAGCGCGGATCGGTCAGCTTCATCTCGGTCAGCGGGCCGTAGGTCTGCATCGCCTCGCGGATCTTCGATGCATCGCCGATGGCGACGATCGCCAGGTCCTTGCTGCCCGGGAATACCGTGCCTGCCGCGGCGATCTGTTGCGGCGTCGCCGCGGCGATGCGCCCGAGGTAGCCGTCGATCGCGTCGCGGGTGTCGCCGTACAGGCTCATCTCGACCAGCTGCGCGGCGAGCTGCGGCGCGGTTTCCAGGTCCGGCGCGAACTGGCCGGCGACGTAGTGCTTGGCCGATTCGATCGTCGCCGCGTCCAGCCCGTCCTTGTGCAGGCGGTCGAGGGTGGCGATGGCGAGGTCGATCGCCTGCTTGGTCGATTCGGTCTTGGTGAAACTGCTGATCGCCGAGGCGCCGGGCTGGCGCGGACGTTCGATGCGCGAACTGGCGCCATAGCTCAGGCCGGACTTGATCCGCAGTTCGGTGTTGAGCATCGAGGTGAAGCGCCCGCCGAACGCGGTCTGCACCAGGTCCTGCGCGGCTTCCGCCGGATCGCCGTGCTTGCTGCCGATGTTGGCCAGCGCGAAGTAGGTCTGGGTCGCGCCCGGCTTGTCCACCAGCAGCACGCGACGGCCGCTTTCGCGCGGCTTGGCCTCGACCTGCGGCAACGCGCCGCTCGCCTTCGCCCAGCCACCGAACGCCTGCCGTACCTGCGCAGTGACGGCCTTCGGGTCGAAATCGCCGGCGATGGCGATGACCAGGCGGTCGCCGCCCATCTGCTGTTGGCGGAACGCCTGCAGGTCGGCCAGCGAAATGTTGGCGAGGCTGGTTTCGTCGCCGCCGGTTGGGCGCCCGTACGGGTGGCCGCGGAACAGCCATGCGCCGGAATAGATGCCGATCAGCTGGCGCGGGTCGGAGTCCTTGGCGTTGGCGATGCCGTCGATCGCGCGCTTGCGCAGCTTGTCGAACTCGGCCTGTTCCATCTTCGGCCGCAGCAGCGCATCGGCCAGCAACGACAGCATCAGCCCGCTGTCCTTGGACAGGAACTGCGCATTGGCGACGATCGCCTCGCGCGAGCTGCCGAAGCCGATGTTGCCGCCGGCACCGTCCACGGTCTGCGCGAACTGCAACGCGTTGCGTGAGCCCGCGCCCTTCGAGAGCATTTCCCCGAGCAGGTCGGCGGTGCCTTCCTTGCCGGCGGCATCCGCCAGCGCGCCGCCGCGCACGGCGATGTTGGCGGCGACCAGCGGCACGTCCTTGCGCGGCATCAGCAGCACGGTGGCGCCGTTGTCGAGCGCCAGCGTCTGGTACTGCGGCAGCTTGATGTCGCCGGCATGCGCGGCGTTGAACGCGAACGCCGCGAGCAGCGCGATCGAAACAATGCGGAAGATCTTCATTGCGCGCCCTCCTTGTTGTCGGCGCTGGGCGCGGTGGCGACCGGTTTCAGCAGGCCGGTGGTGCGGTTCTGGATGCGCAGGATCTTTTTCGCCAACGCCTGCACGTCGGCGGCGGCGACGGCGTCGTACGCGGCGGGCGCATCGAACAATTTGCGGTAGTCGCCCTGGAATACCTCGTAGGTGCCGAGTGCGCGCGCCTTGCCGTTGATCGTGGCCATACCGCGCCAGAACGAGGAGGCCTTGAGGTTGCGCGCCTTCGCCAGTTCCTCGGCGGTCACGCCATCGCGCGCGATCCTGGCCAGTTCGTCGTCGAGCAGCGTTTCCACCTTCGCCATGTCGCCGCCCGGCGGCAGCATCGCGTACACGGTGAGCAGGCCGGGATCGAAGCCCTGGTCGGTGAACGCGCCGGCCTGTACCGCGGCCTGTTCCTTCTCGACCAGGCGCTGGTGCAGGCGCGAGGAATCGCCCTGCGACAGGACCGTGGTCAGCAGTTCCAGCGTCGGGTAGTCCTTGCTGCCGGCGCCGAGCCCGCTGTGGAAGGCGTAGGCGACGATCGGCGATTGCGCGTCGGCGCGTTCGACCACGATCCGGCGCTCGCCCTGCTGCTCGGGTTCGATGGTGGTGATCGGCGCTGGTTCCGGCTGCTTCTGCAGCGGCGCCAGGTACTTGTCGGCCAGCGCGAACACCTGCGCGGGATCGACGTCGCCGGCGATCACCAGCACCGCGTTGTTCGGCGCGTAGTAGGTCTTGAAGAACTTCTTCAGGTCCTCGAGCTTCCAGTGCTCGATGTCGCTGGGCCAGCCGATGGTCGGGAACTGGTAGGGATGCGCGGTGAACGCGGTCGCCTGCAGTTGCTCCAGCAGGGTGCCGAAGTTGTCGTTGTCCACGCTGGAGCGGCGCTCGCTGTAGACCACGCCGCGTTCGCTCTCGATCACCTTCGGGTCGAAGGAGAGGTTGGCCATGCGGTCGCCCTCGAGATCGAAGATCGTCTGCAGCGCGCTGCTCGGGAACCAGTCGGTGTAGATGGTGAGGTCGTTGCTGGTGCTGGCGTTGTTGCTGCCGCCGGCGGCTTCCATGGTGCGGTCGAACTCGCCCGGCGCGCGCCTGGTGGTGCCGTTGAACATCATGTGCTCGAAGTAGTGCGCGAGCCCGGTGATGCCGGGATATTCGTTGCGGCTGCCGACCTTGTAGAAGGTGTAGTAGTTGGCGTTGGGGATGTCGTGGTCGGGCCAGACGATGATCTTCAGGCCGTTCGCCAGGGTCTTGCTGACGATGGCCTCGCTGCCTTGCACCTTCGCGGCGGGCGTGGCCGCGGACGCGGCGACGGAACTCAGGCCCAGCGCGAGCGCGCAGGCCAGGGACAAAAGACGCATGGGGATCCCCTGGATGACGAACCCCGGCACCATGCCCGAACCCGCCGCGGCCGGCACCTGCCGGAAGTCGTGGCGGAGCCGTCGCCGCTCGGTGGGATGCTTCAGCGCGGAGGCAACGCCCGCCACAGCGGCGCCCGGACGCGCAGTGCGAGCACGGCGAGGCTGCCGATCAGCAGCACGCTGTATTCCATGCCGTTGCGGCCGGCGCCGACCACGAACCAGCCTTCGGGGGCGTGCACCAGCACGATGCCCATGCTGTAGACCGCCATGAACAACGCGGCGAACGGGCGCACGCACAGGCCCAGCGCCAGGCAGGCCGAGCCGAGGATTTCGGCGCAGGTGACGCCCCATGCCACCACGTAGGGCAGCGGCACGCCTTCGCCCGCCAGCCATTCGCCGAACACCGGGCTGCCGTCGTGCAGCAGGCGGTACCAGCCGTGTACGCCGATCAGCAGCGCGACCAGCAGGCGGAAGCCGAACAGCGGCCAGTCGTTCGCAGGTTGCCGCGCTTCGGAACTGTTCATGCGGGACTCCCGGGGTTGTGGTCCTGTCGGCGGGCGGCGTCGTGCGCGGCGAGCACCAGCAGCATCGCCAGCAGGGCCACGCTGTATTCGCTGCCGCCGGTGCCGTGCTCGCCGACGAACCAGCCGTTGTGGCGATGGATCAACCAAATGCCGACCGCGACGATCACCGCCAGTCCGCTGGCCGCCCAGCGCACGCCGCGGTCGAGCAGCAGCAGGCTGCCGGCGCCGAGTTCGTAGCAGGTGATCGCCAGTACCCAGAGTTCGCCGTGCGGGAACCCGCGCGATTCCATGAACTGCGCGAACTGCGGGATGCTGCCGTAGACGAAGCGCATCGACGCATGCGCCATGAACAGCAGCGCGGTGACGATGCGCAGCAGGCGCAGGGCATCGTCCAGCGGCCACCACGGGTAGCCGCGCAGCCGGGCCGGCAGGAACGGTGCGCCGCGGGCCGATTCCGTTCGGCCGCGCGACGCGGGGAGGGGTACCTGTGCGTCCATGCGCCTAGAACGCGTACTGCAGCATCAGTCGCACCGAGCGCGGTGCCTGGAAGCCGGTGGGGATCCCGTACACGGTGTCGAACAGCGAACTGCCCTGGGCGGTTTCGCCGGTTTCGACCACGCTGGTCACCGTGCGCGAATCGAACACGTTGAACACGTCCAGCTTGAAGGTCAGGCGGCCATCGGCGAAGGCCGGCTTCCAGGCCACGTTGAGGTCGAGCTGGCGTTGCCAGGGCGTGCGCCCGGCGCTGCCGCGCGGGACGATTTGAGTGCCGTTGTCGAGCACGCCGTCGCCGTCGGCATCGGTGCCCGGCGCATCGCTGCAGGAGAAATACGAGGCGCCGTAGTGCAACGGATCGCTGCCGTACACGCCGAAGCAGTTGATCGGTCGCCCGGATTGCACCAGCAGGTTGCCGCCGACCGACCACTGGTCGTTGAGTTCGTAGTTGCCGAACACTTTCAGGGTGTGCTTGCGGTCGTTCGGCAGCGGGCCGTTGGCGCCCAGCATCAGCTCGCGGTAGTCGAAATCCTGGGTGGTGCCGGTATCGGCCTGGCCGATGTCGGACTTCACCCCGCCCTCGGTATTGCCGGTGCTGCGCGCCCAGGTGTACGAGCCCTGCAGGAACAGCTTGTCCCAATGGCCCTCGAAGAAGAATTCGGCCGCCGAATAGCTGCGCTTGGCCTTCGGCCCGAGGGTGGCGGCGTCGATGGTCACCTTTTCCAGCGTTCCGTTGCCGTCGATGTCGATGTTGAAGATGCCGTCGCTGCCCGGGTTGTACAGGTGGCAGAAGGTGAAGCCGGGGTTGATGAAGGCGATCTCCTTCGGCACCGTGCTGTCGCCCGGCGCCTCGAACGGATCGCCGTCGGGGTCGACGTAGCCGTTGTCCAGCGCCCAGTCGTAGATCGCGCGCTCGTCGCAGTTGTCGTCGATGGCGCGGCGCAGGTCGCGGAACACGGTGCGCAGGCCGAGCGACCAGTGGTCCCCGATCTGCTTCTGGAAGCCCAGGATGTATTCGTCCTGGTACATCGGTTGCAGGTTGTCGGAGGCGATCGTGCGCGGATCCTTGTTCGCGCCGAACTCGTTGTTGAGGTAGGTGACCGGGGTGAACGGGGTCGCGCCGGTCGGTGCGCCGGTGGCGGGATCGACGCCATCGTAGAAGAACAGCTGCTGGCTGAAGATCGAGGCGCTGGCGCCGCGGATGGCGACGGTGGCGGTCAGCGGCAGCGCGTAGCGGCCGGCGTTGCCGAACACCTTCAGGCTGGAATCGCCGTTGACGTCCCAGGCGAAGCCCAGGCGCGGGCCGAGCTGGTTGTCGATCGAGACGTAGGACTGGCCGTTGCCGTTCTTGTTCTCGAAGCTGTCCCAGCGCAGGCCGGCGTAGGCGAGGAAATTCGGGGTGACCTGCCAGCTGTCCTCGATGTAGAAGGCGCGCTGGTCCACGTCGACGGTGGCGCCGTTCTTGAACACCACGTTGACCACGAAATCGATGTCGTCGTCGTTCAGCGGCACGCCGTCGGGGTCGATGGTGGCGTAGTTCCACACCTGGCCGCCCTCGACCGCGCCGCCGGCGACCGAGGTGAAGCGGTCGGCGTCGTAGCCGAAGCGCAGCTGGTGGTCGCCGAGCTGCCATTCGGCATCGACGCGGAACTGCCTGCGGGTGTCGCCGGCGTCCGGGCGGCCGAGGGTGCCGCCGATGAAGTCGCAGCCGTGGATCGCGGCCGTCACCCCGAGCAGGGTGGAATTGCGCTGGTCGACGACGACCGGGCAGCCCGTGTCGGGCGCATGGATGTCGCCCGACCATTCCTGGCGGATGCCGTTGGCGGCGATGCCGTAGATGCTGCGCGAGAACTTGCCGTAGCCGTACAGCGCGGACAGGGTGAAATCGTCGCCGAAGTAGCCGGTGTATTTCAGCGCGTGGCTGGTGCCGCCCTGTTCGGTATGCACGGTGCCGAGCACGCCGGTGCGGTCGAGCGCGCCTTCGCCATTGGTGTGCACGGTCTGGGTGGCGCGCGCCACGTCGGAGAAGCTGGTCAGTTCCAGCAGGTGGTCCTGCGCGATGTTCCAGTCCATCTTCAGCAGCCACGTCGGCGATCGCGTGCGCGTGCGGGTGTTGACGCCGGCGTTGACGTCGCCCCAGGCGTCGGCCTGGTTGCGCGCGAACTGCACCAGGCCATAGGCGAACAGGCGGTCCTTGACCAGCGCGCCGCCGGCCCACAGCGCGATGCTGGATTGCTCGCCCTGGTCCTTCGAGTTGTCCTCCAGCAGGTCGCCGTTGTCGAGGTGGATGTCCGGGGTTTTCCCCGCCAGCGACGACGGCGTCCAGTAGATCGCGCCGCCGGCGGAGAATTCGTTGGTGCCGCGGCGGGTGATCAGGTTGACCACGCCGCCGGTGGAGCGGCCGAACTCCGCGCCGTAGCCGCCGGTCTTGACCTGCTGCTCGGCGATCGCCTCGAACGGGATCTGCGCGAAGGCGAGGTTGTTGAACGCGTTGGTGATGTTGAAGCCGTTGACGTAGTAGGCGTTCTCCGCCACCGAGGAGCCGCCGAACGAGGCGAGGTTGCCGAACGCGGCATCGCCGCGCACCGTGCCCGGCGCGAGCAGGGCGACGCTGGTGGCGTCGCGCGCGACCGGGATGGCGGCGAGCTGGCGCGCGCTGAGGATGGTGGTGGACTCCACCGACGACACGTCGACCGGATTGACGGCGTCAGCGCGCACCGTCACGGCATCCAGCGTGGTCGTGTCGCCGGTGGAGAAGTCGATCTGGGTGCCGGTGCCCACGCTGACCGCCACCCGTTCGCGCACCTGGCTGCTGCCGTCGGCGCGGCGCAGGGTCACGGTGTAGCTGCCTGAAGGGGTCTGCGGCGCGCGGAAGCCGCCGTCCGCGCCGACCGCGATCTCGCGGCGGAAGCCGGTGGCGGCGTTCTCGATCACCACCGTGTCGCCCTGCGATGCGCGGCCGTAGATCGCGCCGGCGGTATTGCTCTGCGCCGGTGCGAGCCCGGCGAAACCCAGGCCGATGGCCAGGGCCAGGCAGAGGGCGGTGCGCTTGCAAGGATTGGTGCGCTGAGATGCGTGCATGTGGATGTCCCCGGGTTTGCGGAATTGCAACGATTGCGGGGCGTGAAGCTGTCCGCGGGGACTGGCCGCGGCAAGCGTCCGGGGACGAAATGCACGCCGCTGGCCGCGAACGCCACCGGCTGCGTTGCGGGTGGCCGGGCGCGCGGGTAGCGTGTCGGCATGGAATGCGCAGACCAGATCCCGCAATCGACGCAACCGACCGCATTGCGCCGGCGCTGGGTGCTGTGGCTGGTGATGCTGGTCGGCTGGACCGCCTATGGGCTGCTGTATGCCTACCAGTCGGTCGAATGGCATCTCGAATCGGGCGAAGCCTACTCGTGGCAGGACGAACTGCGCACCAATCTGGTCGGCATGTGGGGCTGGATACCGCTCGCCATGTTCCTGTTCTGGATGGTGGAGCGCCACCCGATCCGGCGCGGGCAGATCCTGCGCGCTTGCTCGATCCTGATGCTGGCGGCGATGGCCGTCGTGTTCGTGCGCTCGTGCTTCATCTACGGGTTGGATCCGTGGGTCCGCTGGTACAAGACGCCGCCGTCGTTCTGGCGCGACGTGATGCCGACCAGCCTGCAGAACAACCTCCTGCTCGGCTGGATCATGATCGGGCTGGCGCACGCGCTGCTGTACTTCGACCGCGCGCATGCGCAGGAGCGGCATGCGGCGGAACTGCAGGCGCAACTGGCGCAGGCGCGGCTGGACGCGATCTCCGCCCAGCTCAACCCGCATTTCCTGTTCAACGCGCTGAACTCGATCGCCGAACTGGTGCACCACGACGCCGCGCGCGCCGACCGCATGCTGGTCGGCCTGTCCGCGCTGCTGCGGCGCAGCCTCGACACGTCGCGCCTGCAATGGGTCAGCCTGCGCGAGGAACTGGAACTGCTGGCGCAATACCTCGACATCGAGAAGGTGCGCCTGGGCGAACGCATGCAGGTGCATTGGCACGTCGCCGAGGACTGCCTCGACGAAGCAGTGCCGCCGCTGCTGCTGCAGCCGCTGGTGGAGAACGCGGTGGTGCACGCCATCGCCCGCCGCATCCGGCCGGGCAGCGTGCGCATCGGCGCCGCCCTGGTGTCCGGCATGCTGTGGCTGGACGTGGAGGACGACGGCGCCGAAGGCCTGCCCGATGCCGAGGGCAACGGGATCGGCCTTTCGAACACGCGCGCGCGCCTGCAGGCGCTGTATGGCGACGCCGCCGCGCTGGCGATCGAGGAAACCGAGCGCGGCGGCACGCGGGTGGGCCTGCGCCTGCCGCGCGCGCATGGCGCCGGCGCGGCCGTGCGCGAAGCGCCCGCTGCGATCCGCTTCGACGGGGTGCCGGCGCGATGAGCGCCTTGCGGGTGGTGGTCGCCGACGACGAGCCGCTGGCGCGCCTGCGCCTGCGCCGCCTGCTGGCGGCGATGCCGGACATCGAGGTGGTGGCCGAATGCGCCAGCGGCATCGAGGTGATGCAGTTGCTGCCGGACTGCCCCTGCGACCTGCTGCTGCTCGACATCCAGATGCCGGGCGCGGACGGGTTCCAGGCGCTGGAACACGTGGTCGCGCGGCCGCGCGCGGTGGTGTTCGTGACCGCCTACGCGGAACACGCGGTGCGCGCGTTCGATGTGCAGGCGCTGGACTACCTGCTCAAGCCGATTTCCGCCGAACGCCTGCAACAGGCGATCGAGCGCGTGCAACGCGCGCTGGCGGGCGATGCGCCGGTGACGGCATCGGCGCCGATCCGGCGCCGGCTGGCGCTGCCGATCGGCCGGCGCATGCAGATGGTGGAACTGGACGAGCTGGATTGCGCGCTGGCGCAGGCGAACTACGTCGAGTTGAAGGTGGGCATGCGCAGCTTCGTGCTGCGCGAGACCATCAGCGGCTTCCATGCGCGGCTCGATCCGCAACGCTTCCTGCGCATCCACCGCTCGGCGATCGTGCGCATCGACGCGATCCGCGAAGTCGAGCCGCTGGCCTCCGGCCGCTACCGCGTCAGCCTGCACGGCGGGCAACGCCTGGTGTCCGGGCGCAGCTACCGCGACGCGCTGCGCGCCGCGCTCGGATTGCTGGCGGAACCGCCGCTGCAGGAACGCGCAAGCGCCTGAGTGATCGGCCGCACGCGGGACTGCGGTACCCTGCGCTGGGTTTCCGAGGGAGCGGGCGATGCGAGTGCATTTCCACGGCGCGGCGGGCGAAGTCACCGGTTCCATGCACCTGGTCGAAGCGGCGGGCAAGCGCGTGCTGCTGGATTGCGGCATGTCGCAGGGCAGCCGGGAAATGGAAGCGGCCAACGCCGACCCGTTCCCGTTCGATGTCGCCTCCATCGACGCGCTTGTGATCAGCCATGCGCACATCGACCACATCGGCCGGGTGCCGCTGCTGGTCAAGCGCGGCTTCCGTGGCCCGATCTTCGCCCAGCGCGCCACCGCCGACCTCATGCCGATCATGCTGATGGACTCGGCATCGCTGGCGGAAAGCGAGGCGGAGCGCTTCAACCGCAGGCGCGCGCACGGCGAAGCGGAAATGCAGCCGCTGTACACCAGGGAGGATGTCGCCGACGCGATGGCGCAGGTGCGCGCGCTGCCCTACGACAAGCGCGAGACGATCCTCGGCGGCGTCGACGCCGCGTTCCGCGATGCCGGGCACATCCTCGGCTCCAGCATCGTCGAGCTGTGGGCGGACGGCCGGAAACTGGTGTTCTCCGGCGACCTCGGCCCGAAGGGCACGCCGATCCTGCGCGACCCGACCCCGATCCGCGAGGCCGACCTCGTCCTGATGGAATCGACCTACGGCGACCGCAACCACAAGGAGCGCGCGGAGACCATCGCCGAGCTCGGGCAGATCCTCGATGACGCCTGGCGCGACGGCGGCAACGTGCTGATCCCGGCGTTCGCGGTGGGGCGTTCGCAGGAACTGCTGTACTGGTTCGCCAGGCACTGGGACGAGTGGAAGCTGTCGCGCTGGACCATCTTCATCGACAGCCCGATGGCGGGCAAGGTGGTGGAGGTCTACGGCCGCCACCACGAATTGTTCGACGAGGATGCGCGGCGCGTGTGGGCGGAGCGGCCGAATCCGTTCAAGCTGCCCAACCTGCGGGTCACCGCCGATGTCGAGGAATCGATGGCGATCAACCGCATCGAGCGCGGCGCCATCGTCATCGCCGGCAGCGGCATGGCCAGCGGCGGCCGGATCCTGCACCACCTCCGCTACAACCTCGGACGCCGCGGCGCGCACGTGGTCTTCGTCGGCTACCAGGGCGTGGGCACGCTCGGCCGGCGCCTGGTCGACGGCGCCAGGTGGGTGCGCATCCACGGCAAGGATTACCGCGTCAACGCAGCGGTGCATACCGTCGGCGGCTTGTCCGCGCATGCCGACCAGCGCGGCCTGCTCGACTGGTTCGGCCATTTCGAGCCGAAGCCGCGGCTGGCGCTGGTGCATGGCGAGGACAAGGCGCGCGAGGCGCTGGCCGGCGAGATCGGCGAGCGCGACGGCATCGAGGTGGTGCTGGCGCGGCCGGGCATGGCCCTGCAGGCCTGAGGACGCGCGATGGGCGAACTGAAGACGCGGCCGACCACGGCATCGGTATCGGGCTTCCTGGCGCAGCAGGCCGACGCGCGCCGCGCGGATTGCGAGGCGGTGCTGCGGATGATGGAAGCCGCCACCGGCGAGCGCGCGGAGATGTGGGGCGCGGCCATCGTCGGCTTCGGGCGCTTTGCCTACGTCGACAGCGCGAAGAAGACGCGCGAATGGCCGCTGGTCGGCTTCTCGCCGCGCAAGAACGACCTGACGCTGTACCTCATGCCGGGCTTCGACGGCTGCGCCGAGTCGCTGGCGAAGCTGGGCAGGCACAAGACCGGCAAGAGCTGCCTGTACCTGAAGCGGCTCGCCGACGTCGATGCCGGCGTGCTGCGGGAGTTGATCGAACGCTCGGTGCAGGCGATGGCGCCGCAGCGGATCCGGCGCTGAACGCTAGGCCTTGCCCCGCTGCAGCGAAAACCATTCCCACAGCGCCACCAGCATCAGGGTGGCGGTGGTCAGCCAGCCCAGCGCCAAGGCGCTGAACGCGTGGCCGAACGCCGGTACCGAGAGCGCGGCCAGCACGGCAAGGCCGACCATGTGCGAGAACGGCGGCAAGCGGCGCTGGTTGGTCACCCATTTGAACAGCGCATTGCCCAGCAGGTACAGGAACGGCCCGCCCAGGATCGCCGCGATCCCGGCATTCTCGGCGTGTTCGGGATGCACCAGCACCAGTTCGTCGGCGACGGCGCAGACGACGATGCCGGCGATGATCGGGATGTGCAGGTAGGTGTAGGCGAGCCGGGCGACGCGGCCGCGGTCCGCGGCGTGTTCGAAGTGCTGGACGGCGCGCTCGGAACCGGAATCGAAATAGATCCACCACATCGCCACCGTGCCGAGGAACGCGGCCAGGAAGCCGAGCACGCTGGGCTGGTTCCAGGGCAGGTTGGCGAAGGTGGCGCCGGTGATCAGCAGCGATTCGCCCAGGGCGATGATCACGAACAGGCCGCAGCGTTCGCCCATGTGCTGGGGATCGACGTCCCAGTCGGCGGTGGACGATGCGCCCAGTCCGGGCAGCCGGAAGTAGGCGATCGGGCCGAGGAATTCGATGGCGATCGCCAGCGCCCACCACGCCAGCCGGGTCTGCGGATCGGCCAGGCCGCCCACGATCCAGAGCACGCCGGAGGCCAGCAGCCAGAGGCTGATCCGGATGAAATTGCGCCCATGCCCGGTGCGCGGGCCGAACGCGCGGATCATGTAGAGGGAACGCAGCAGGTGCTGCGCCACGTAGGCCAGCGCGAACACCAGGCCGCGCTCGGCGAAGGCGTGCGGCAAGGCCGCCGACATCAGCAACCCCAGCAGCATCAAGGCGAACAGCAGCTGGCGGACCGCGGTGGACGCGGGATTCAACCAGTTCGTGCACCAGGTGGTGTACATCCACAGCCACCAGGCACCGACGAAGAGCACGCCGACCTGCAACGCGCCCAGTGGCGTGAGGCGTTCCAGCAACCCGTGCGAGAGCTGGGTGATCGCGAACACGAACACCAGGTCGTAGAACAGTTCGACCATGCCGACATGGCTGCGGTGCGCGCCGGCCGCGCGCAGCACCGGCGCCCCGGACCCGAAGCGCATGCTCAGCGCCTCTTGCCGCCGCCGGCTACCGTGGCGAGCAGGAGCAGGCCGCCGACGAAACCGATGTTCTTCATGAAGTGCAGCAGTTGCGCGCCCTGCTCGGCGCCTTGCAGCAGCCAGAACCTGTGCGACAGCGCCGCGTCGACCAGCATCAGCAGGGCGGCCAGCAAGGCCATCGCGCGCAGCCGCCAGCCGGCGGCGATCAGCAGGCCCAGCAGGAATTCGACCGCGCTGAAGGCGAGGGTGGCGTTCGCGGTCGGCACCCCGTGCAGGGCGCCCCACAGGCGGTAGCCGCCCATCACGATGAACACGCTGGCCATCAGCCACTGGGCAAGGCGGATTTCGGGTTTCATGTCGTCGCCATCCGGGAACCGTGCGAAGAGTGTCATGCGGGCCAAGGCAACGGAAGAGCCTGAACGGCCGCCAGCGGCCGCTGTTGCAACGCAGCAAACAAGCCGGTTTTCGCGTATCATCCGCCCCGTTCTGCGCACGGCTGATCTCCCCGGTTCCATCACGGGGCGCGTTTTTCCTGATCAAGCCGGCCGCTCACGCGGCTTTCTTCCCGTACGCCTTTCGTCGCGCAGACACGGCCCGGATCACCGGCGTCGTGCCATCTGTCGACTCGTAGCGCGGTTCTAACAGGAACGCTCGGGTTCGCCCACGCCTTGCGCGCGGGTTGCAATAAACCGGAGTTCCACATGACGTTCGAAACCCTTGGCCTCGCGCCCGCCTTGCTGCGCGCGCTGGCCGACAACAACTACAACACCCCCACCCCGATCCAGGCCGAGGCGATCCCGCTGGTGCTGGCCGGCCACGACGTGCTGGGCGGCGCCCAGACCGGTACCGGCAAGACCGCGGCGTTCGCGCTGCCGGTGCTGAACCACCTGTCCAAGCTCACCCCGCCGGCCGGCCCGCGCAAGCCGCGCGCGCTGGTGCTGGTGCCGACCCGCGAACTCGCGGTGCAGGTCGCCGACAGCTTCAAGACCTACGGCCGCCACCTCAAGCTCAACGTCACCACCCTGTTCGGCGGGGTCGGCATGCAGCCGCAGATCGAGCAGCTGCGCCGCGGCGTGGACGTGCTGGTGGCCTGCCCGGGCCGCCTGATCGACCATCTGGATCGCGGCAGCGTGAAGCTGGATGCCGTGGAGGTGCTGATCCTGGACGAAGCCGACCGCATGCTCGACATGGGCTTCCTGCCGGCGATCAAGCGCGTCCTCAACCGCCTGCCGAAGCAGCGCCAGACCCTGCTGTTCTCGGCGACCTTCGAGGCGCAGATCAAGGCGCTGGCGCTGGAGTTCATGCACAACCCGCAGCAGGTGCAGGTGGCGGCGCAGAACACCATCGCCCAGACCATCGCCCACCGCGCGCACCCGGTCGACGGCTCGCGCAAGCGCGACCTGCTGATCCAGATCCTGTCGCAGCGCCACACCGACCAGGTGCTGGTGTTCGGCAAGACCAAGCACGGCTGCAACCGCCTGGCCGAACAGCTGGAGGAAGCGGGCCTGCCGTCGGTCGCGATCCACGGCAACAAGAGCCAGGCCGCGCGGCAGAAGGCGCTGAAGGACTTCAAGTCCGGCAAGGCGCGGATCCTGGTCGCCACCGACGTCGCCGCGCGCGGCCTCGACATCCCCGACCTGCCGCTGGTGATCAACCACGACCTGCCGATGGTCGCCGAGGACTACGTGCACCGCATCGGCCGCACCGGCCGCAATGGCGCGACCGGCGAGGCGCTGTCGCTGGTGTCGCCGGAGGAAGGCGGGCTGCTGCGGCAGATCCAGCGCCTGCTGAAGGTCGACCTGGTGATGGACGTGGTGCCCGGCTTCGCGCCGAGCAAGCCGATCCGCCTCGACACGCCGATCCCGAAGAACGGCGGTGGCGGCGGCCAGCGTCCGCCGAGCCGGCCGGCCTCGCGGCCGCATGCGCGCCCCGCCGCGCGCCCGACCACCCATGCGGGGCCGAAGCAGCACCGCAGCGGCGGCCAGGCCGCCTATGCCGGCAAGCGCAACGCCCCGCGCGGCACCCGCGCCTGATCGGTAGCGTCGTCCGTGATGCGAAAGGGCCGGCATTGCCGGCCCTTTTTTTTGTCGGAGCCGGATCAGTCTCCGGCGGCGTGCCGGCGAAGCTCCGCCGCGCGCTCATGGCCGAGGTAGCGGTGGATGCCGACACGGGCCAGGTACAGCAGCGGGATCAGCGCGATCGCCGCCAGCATCTTGTAGGCGTAGTTGAGCGTGCCGACCGCGAGGAACAGCGAGGTCGGCCAGTGCTGCGGACCGATCACGAAGGCGATGTACAGCACCACGAAACTGTCGACCAGCTGCGAGACCGCGGTGGAGCCGGTGGCGCGCAACCAGGCATGGCGTTCGCCGGTGCGCCTGCGGATGCGATGGAACACCGACACGTCGATCAGCTGGCCGATCATGAAGGCGATCAGCGAACCCCAGATCGTCCACAGCCCCTGCCCGAACACCGCGGCGAATGCGGCCTGGTAATCCGGCACGCCCTGGTCCCTGGCCACGCCGACCCACCACGATGCCGGCGCCAGGTGGATCGCGACGAAGGCGAACACGAAGCCGTACACGATCAGTCCCGCCGCGAGCCAGCTGATCATGCGCACGCCGCGCTTGCCGAAATATTCGTTGACCGTGTCGGTCATGATGAACACGATCGGCCACAGCAGGGTGCCGGCGGTGAAGTTCAGCGAGCCGCTCTGGCCGAACAGGTTCCACTGCAGCGGCGCGATGCCGAGCGTGTCCTCCAGCGCGAAGATCTTGACCCCGATGAACTCCGCCAGCACCGCATTGACGCAGAAGAACGCGGCCAGGCCGATGAACAGCCGGGTCGCGCGGTCGTCGAGCAGCCGGTTCATGCCTTCGCCGCCGGCGGCGAGAACGGGATCTCGTCCGGCGCCACCGCGCCGCCGCTGATGATGAAGCTCATCGCCTGGTCCACGTTCCAGTCGGTGGGGGTGATCTTCTCCATCGGCACGATCTCGAGGTAACCCGAGGTCGGGTTCGGCGTGGTCGGCACGTAGACCGCCGCGAGCTCGCGCCCGGTACCGGCCTCGCGCATCACGCGGGTGACGAAGCCGAGGGTCTTCATCTCGGTGTGCGGGAAGTCGATCAGCACCACCCGCTGGGTGCCGTCGGGCTTGGTCTGCAGGATGTCGAGCAGTTTGCGCGCGCTGCCGTAGATCGTGCTGGCCAAGGGGATGCGCGCGATCAAGGCCTCGAACCAGCGCAGCAGGCGCTGCCCGACCACCGCCTTCGCCATCGCCCCGGACAGCAGGATCACGCCGAGCGTGGCGAGCAGGCCGAGCGCCGTGCGCACCCAGCTCTCGTCGAGCCAGCCCAGGGCCTGCGGCGCGGCGATGGCCAGGTTGTGCAGCAGCGGTTCGATCACCGGCCGGCCGATGTCGGAGAGCAGCACGAACACGAATTTCACCACCACCCAGGTCAGCCACAACGGCAGCAGGGTGAGCAGTCCGGTGAGGAACAGCCGCTGCAGGCGCTGTCCGAAAGTGCGGGCGGGATCGGGCATGCCGCGATTGTAGGGGAAGGCATGGCCGCGACCGTCGCCGGTCTGTAGGCTGGGACGAAAAGGGGGGAATGATGAAGCGAGGATTGCGTTGGGTGTTGTCGAGCTTCGGCGTGCTGTTGCTTGCCGCCGTCGCGGTGTGGGGCGCATCCCGGCTGTGGGGCGTGCGCGCGGACGAGCGCGCGGCGCTCGCGCAGATGCGCGCCGGATGGACGCCGCCGGGGCGCAACGGTTTCGATGCGCTGTGGACGCTCGACTACGACGTCCCCGCGGCCCGGCAACGGGCGGTGGTCGATGCCGACATCCGGACCATCGGCGCGTGGCCGGCCTTCGGGCTGCGGTCCGCGGATTTCCGCAGCGCCGCGACCGCGTATCCGGACCTCAAGCCGGGCGCTGCGGACCGCGGCATGTGGTGCGCGGCGTCGAAGCCCGGCTGCCTTGCGATGGTCGCGGCGGACATCCCCGCCTATGCCGGCTTGGTGGCGCGCAATGCGAGGCTGATCGCGCGCGCCGATGCGCTTGCCGGTTTCGACCACATCAAGCTGCGCTTGCCGGCGCGTGCGGACATGCCGTTTCCGGCATTCGCGAATGCCTACGCCCCTGCAACCCGCGATGCATTGCTGTTCGCGCAGGGCAGGCGGCAGGAAGCGCTGGGCAATGTGTGCCGGGGCATCGCCGGCTGGCGTCGCCATGCGGCGCATACCGACATGCTGATCGCCGGCATGGTCGCGGATGCGCTTGCGGCGGATGGCTATGGCGGCTTGTTCGCCGACATGCTGGCGGCGATGCCCGCCGATGCGCCGATCCCGGGCGAATGCCGCGTCGCGCTGGCCGAAGTCCGTCCCGCGGAACTGTCGCTGTGCGAGGCGATGAAGGGCGAATTCGCCTTCGCCGACAACGGCATGCGGAACCTGGCCGACTCCCCGCAGGCGCCGTCGAACGAGGTTTCGCCGTTCGCGCGCCGTTTCCTGTTCGATGCCGAAGCGACCAGTGCCATGTATGCGCGCAACATGGCCGCGGCCTGCGGGAGCCGGTTCGCGGGGATGATCGCCCGCGACGTCCCGCTCGAGCCGCCCGCGGCCGAACGCCATTGGCGCCGGCGGTTCGCCTGCGTCGCCAATCCGGTGGGCTGCATCCTCGCCGACATCGCCGCGCCGGCGTATGCCAGCTATTCCCTGCGCCGGCAGGATTTCGGCATGAAACTCAGGTTGCTGGGGACGCTGCAGTGGCTGCATGAAAACCCGCAACCCGGGGCCAGCCTGGCGGATCGCCTGTCGCGGCGCCCCGCATCGCTGACAAGCCCTGCGCGTGCGCTCGAGATCGGCGAGGGCGGCAGGCGCCTGTACTTCAGGCGCTATGAGGCATCGAAAGGCGGCGACTGGTCGCAGCCGTTGCGCCCCTGAACCTCAGCGTTCGCGCACCAGCCGGATGCCGACGTCGGCATAGCCGCGGTTCGCATCCAGCGCGCGCAGCTTGCCGCTGGCCATGCGCCGCGAGCATCCGGCGTCCGCGCACAGGGTCAGCCAGCCGGAGACCGGCGTGGTCGCCTGCGCGCGCAGTTCGCCCGCGCTGGGCAGCCGGTAGCGGCGTTTTTCGCGCGCGCTGAGCCAGCTGGCATAAGCCTGCGCATCGGCGGCGGAGACGCAGACCACCGGCCCGCCATCGCTGCCGACCTTGCTCCAGTCGCGCTTGCCGCCGAAGAGTCCGTTGCGGCCGCAGTCGGCCGGGGCGCGGGCGCTGGCGCTGGCGAAGCGTGCGTAGTCGGCGCGGCTGACGGTATGCACGTCGACCGCGGCGCTGGCCGGCGGCGTGGCGGCCTGGGCGGCGATGACGGTGGTGGAGGCGGTCTTCGCCATGCCGTCCACGCGCGCCTGCAATGCCTGGTTGCGGGCGGGATCGAGCCCGAGCCAGCGGGTGCCGGCAAGCAGGGCGCTGGCGCCGGCGCGATCCGGCTTGGCCACCAGCGCGTCCATGCGCGCGGCCAGCGCGGCATCGAGCCGCTTGCGCAGCAAGGCGATCGCACTGCCATCGCCGCCGCGGCGGGCGTCCAGTTCGCGGGCGCGCTCGAAGGCCATGTGCGCGGCAGCGAGGTCGCCTTCGCGCAGGCCGCGCTCGCCGAGGTCGGCCAGCGCATCGAACAGGCGCGCGGTCAGCACCTGGGTCTGCGGATGGGTGGCATCCACCCGCCATGCGGCGTCGAGGCTGTCCCAGGCGTTGCCGTTCGGCGGCGCGAGGACATGGCCTTCGCGCAACTGCTGCTCCGCATTGGCGATATAGGCGGCGATGCCGCCGCTGTCGATGGCCGCGGTTTCGCCCAGCAGGCCGGTTTGCGCATCGGCGGCGGGTGCGGGCAGGGCCTCGCCGTCCGCGGCCTGGCGGGTGTCCGCGCTGCCGTCCGCGGCCGGGGCATTGGCTTGCTGCCGGTCGATGAAATTGACGATGCCGAAGGCGAGCGCGGCCAGCGCGACCGCACCGAAAGCCCAGGACATCCAGCCATGGCGGCGGGCTTCCGCTGCCGGCGCAGCGCTTCCCGCGGGAGGCATCACCACTTCGACGAAACCGAAATTCTTGCCGGCGCGTTTTTCCAGCTCGTTGAGCGCGTCCAGCATCTCGTGCGCGCTGGCGTAGCGTTCGGCCGGCAGCTTCGCCATCGACTTGTCGATGAAGCCCTGCCAGTGCTTGAGCGGCGCGGGCAGGCGCGGGATCGGGTCCTGCACGTGCTTGAGCGCCATCGACAAGGCATCGCCGGCGTTGTACGGCAGGCGGCCGGTCAGCGTTTCCCAGGCCAGCACGCCGATGCTGTACAGGTCGGCGCGGCGGTCGACCTCGCCGCCGCGCGCCTGCTCCGGCGGCATGTAGGCGGTGCTGCCGACGGCGAGGCCGGTCGAGGTCAGGCGCGGGTTGTTGCCGCGGCGCAGGGCGATGCCGAAGTCGGCCAGCATCGGCCGTTCGGCTTCGTCGAACAGCACGTTCTCGGCCTTGACGTCGCGGTGCACCACGCCGCGCACGTGCGCGTAGTCGAGCGCGGGCAGCAGCGCGCGCAGGATCGATGCGGCCTTCTGCTGGTCGCCGCGCAGGTTGCGCTGGGCGAGGTGTCCGCGCGGCAGGTAGGGCATCGAATAGAACGGCAGGCCGTCGGCGGTGCGCCCGACCTCGTGGATGCCGACGATGTTGGGATGCTCCAGCCGGGCGATGGTGCGCGCTTCGTTCTCGAAGCGGCCGCGGCTGACTTCGTCGGCCAGCGCTTCCGGCAGCATCACCTTCAGCGCGACCTTGCGCCCGAGCGAAGTCTGCTCGGCCAGGTAGACGGTGGACATGCCGCCGTGGCCGATCACGCGCAGGATGCGATAACCCTCGATCTGCGGTTGTTCGTTGCTGGACAAAGGCGCGTTCCCTGGGCCGTCGTTGGCCGAAGGATACGCCGCGGTCGCGCCGCGATGGAACCGCTCAGCGTCCCGGTTTGCGGCGCACGTACAACTGCTTGCGGGTGCGCGCGACCACATCGCCCTGTTCATCGATGACGTCCGCCTCGAACCAGCGCAGCACTTTCTCGCCGCCCGCGGCGGCGGCGCGCAGTTCGTCGAGCACGGCATCGTCCAGTTCGAACACGGCATGCACGGTGCCGCGGCCGGGCTTCGCGAATTCGATCTCGCCGGCCTTGTCCCAGACGAAGTAGTCGGGCCCCAGGCAGCGCAGCACCGGGATCATCCGGAACGGGTCGGTCATCGCGAACAGGCTGCCGCCGAAGTGGGTCTTCACGTAATTGCGATTCCACGGCCGCATCCGCAGCTCGACGCGCACGCGGCGCCAGTCATCGGTGATTTCGGTGACGTGGATGCCGCTGAACAGGAACGGCGGCCACAGGTTCAGGCCGTGGCGAAGGATGCTTGGCTTCATGCGGATGGAACGGCTGCGGCAGGGGGCGGCAGCCTACCATACGCATTGGTATGGAGGATCAGACCAGCAGCAGGGCGGACATCTTCCGGCGGTAGCGGCCCACCAGGTCCTCGTCCTCGACCACCCGGAAGGCGTCGATCAGCGACTTCTTCGCGAGGTTGTCGGCGTAGCCGCGGTCGCGCTGCAGCATCTCGATGAACTGCTGCAGGCCGGCTTCGGCATCGCCGCCCACCAGCCTGCGTACGCCCAGCAGGTGGCGGGCGCGCAGGTCGGCCGGATCGCTGGCGATGGCGGCTTCCAGTACTTCGGCCGGCGGTGCGTCCTTGAGCAGGGCGGCAAAGCCGAGCCGCGCACGCGCCTTCACCGCGCGGTCGTCGGTGGACAGGTTGGCGGGCAGGGCATCCAGGAGGTGTTCCGCTTCGCTCGCGGCACCGGTCTGCAGCAGGGCCAGCGCGAGGTCGAGCCTGAGTTCGGACTTCTCGGGTTCGGCTTCGATCGCCTTGCGCAGGCGCATCACTTCTTCGTGCGGATCGATTGGCGGCGCGGCGGTTTCTTCGACCACGGCGTCCTCCACTGCCGCTGCCGGCTCGATGCCGTGGTGCTTGAGGAATTCGCGCAGCTGGCCTTCCGGCAGCGCGCCGGGGAAGCCATCGACCAGTTGCCCGTCCTTGACCAGCATCACCGTCGGCACCGAGCGGATCTGGAACGCGGCGGCCAGTTCCTGTTCGGCATCGACATCGACCTTGGCCAGTTCGAAGGCGCCGTGGTAGTCGGCGGCCAGCTTTTCCAGCACCGGGCCCAGGGTCTTGCACGGGCCGCACCAGGTCGCCCAGAAATCCACCAGCACCGGGGTTTCCAGCGACTTGCGGATCACCGTGTCCTCGAAGGTCGCGGCGGTGGCGTCGAATACGTGCGGCTTGGCGGTGTCGGTCATGGCGGGCTTGGTCGTTGCGATGCGATGGAGATGGCGACAGGCGGGCAGGTTAACAAGGCGATGTAAAAAATACTGGCTGTTATATACGTAACAAACCCATTCTGCATTAACCAATCTCGGCATCGAGATGGAATAGATTGGATGAACGCCAGATAACTAAGGTGCCAAATCTCATTTGCAATGATACGACACAGCAAACCGCATGACATGTAGACTCGCGTCATGGGCACGAAGTCGCGCAACATCACGGATCTCATCGAGGAGCGGAAGAGCCTCGCGGCACGCGTCGCCAAACTGAACGCGGAACTGCAAGAACTGGACGAAGAAATCTTCGCGGGCGCTCAGCTTTACGCTCAAGCCGCGCAGGCGCTCAGCGCCCTTGGCCTTGGTCAAAAGGTACAGGCCAATCCGCGTCCCACCCGGCCTCTTATCTCGATTCCGCCGCCGATGGTGGTTCTTTCTCGGCCGCCAATCGATTTCCATGAAGACGAAGAAGCGTCGGATAGCGTGCTGCGCTTGACTGGCGACGGGAGGGCGAAGACGCGGGTTACGCCCGGCGGCCAAGCAATCATCGACGGCACCGCCAAGGTACTGAAGGAGGCTGGCAGGCCGCTGAAAATCCGCGAGATTTACGAAGGGCTGTCGAAGCTGGGGGTCAGCATTACGGGCAAGGTGCCGCTCAATAACCTGAGCGCCCACCTTTCCCGTTCATCGGTTTTTGAACTCGGCCCTAAGAGCGAGTGGTGGTTTGCAAGTGCGGAAAAACAAGAGCCACCCGAAGGTGGCTCCTGAAGGTTTGTGGGGCTGGGTTGGTCCGGGTGAGGGCTTTCCATCCAAACACCCGGGGGTTCGAATCCCCTCAGCTCCACCATTTTGTACAGCATCGCCCCGTTGGCGAAATTGGTTAGACGCAGCGGTCTTTAAAACCGCCGACTCTGGCGGGTCATGTCGGTTCAACTCCGACACGGGGCACTATCTTTGTACACGAATGGCTCCCACGTTCAATAGCTTGGGGGCCTTTTCTTTACTTTCTTCTTAGGCTTGGGCGCAGGCGGCGTCACCAGCATGCGCCTCAAAACGTCATCGAAGTCGTCTGCGGCGACTTCGACTAGTTGCGGGTCGCTGGGGGGCTGGGGGCTTGGCTCTTTCCTTTTAGTGGGCATAGGTCAGCCGCTTGCCGCCAATGGACTTCAGCAGGGAATCGCTGCGCTCCCGGTCAGACACCTTGCGGTGGTTCCAGCGGAAGTCGAACTCGGTCACGTAGCGCTGCAAGTGATCGTACCCAACGTGATGGAAAGTGCCGATCAGGCCACGCTTCAACAGGCTGAAGCTGCTCTCGACGCTGTTCGTAGTGGCGCGACCACGGGCGTACTCGCGGAGACCATGGTTCACCACTTCGTGCCGCGAGAAGTTGGCGGCAGCCTTCTTGTAGACGTTCAACTCGTCCGTATTCAAGATCGCATCCGGGCTGACGTTCGCCTCCAAGACTTCGGCCATGCTGCGGATGGTCACCTGCTGGACGTGGAAGCTGCGCTTCTCGCCGTTCCGCTCGACCAGCGAAACCACCTTCATCTTGTGCTGGTAGCCCGGACGCATCTTCTTGCCCGGCTCGATGCCCCAGTAGGTCTCGTCCACTTCGACAGCGCCGCCACCTGAACCCAGCAGGCCGCCACCGTCGGGCTTCATAGCCTCGCGGATGCGATGGGTCATGAACCACGCCGACTTGTAGGTAACACCCAGCAGCCGGTGAACCTGGTGCGAGCTAATCGCCTTCTTGCTGGCGCACATCAGGTGGACGGCCATCAACCACTTGTTCAACGGGATCTTCGACCGTTCAAAGACAGTGCCCACGGTAACGCTGAACTGCTTGCGGCAGTCCTTGCACTTCCACAGGCCGGGGCGGTGCGAAGCACCCTTCATGGAGTAGTGCTTGCCTTCGACGCCGCAGTGCGGGCAGACCGGACCGTTAGGCCAGCGCAGGGCTTCCAAGTATTCGCGGGCCTTGTCGGCGTCCTGAAAGTGCGGGGCAAAAATGGCGGCCATCTGGAACTCCGGTTTATGTGTCCAGAGTGCCCAAAAATCATGGGTGTGTCAAGTATATAATCGCCAAAATACTTGACATCGCGATTTCACGATGTAAACTGAATATTACATTTCGTCAGGTATGGATGACATCGATGAAGGCCCTGTCCCCGCGCAACCAATTGATCGCCTGCCTGCTGCTGGCCGGCGTCGGCCTGGCCCTGTTCTTCGGCGGCGAATACCGCGACCTGGGCCTGCCGCTGGGCTGGATCGGCAGCGTGCTGTTCGTCGTCGCGGTCTGGTTCTGCGTGGACGCGGTGCACCGCATCCCGCACAGCGAGGACGAGGCCGCGGTCGCGCACGGCGAATGGCAGGCATGGATCGGGGTGGCCTTCGTCGGCGCGGTGATCATCGCCAGCCTGCAAAGGGCGGATGTGTTCCTGCCGCAGTTGCCGATCGGGCAGAACCCGGAGGCCGGCGTGGCCGGGCGCGGCATCGGCACCCTGTTCGTGGCCTGGCTGGTGTTGGCGCAGGTGCTGAAGCAGCGTTGGGCCGGCAAGGTGCTGGAGGACGAACGCGACATGCAGATCGAACTCATCGCCAGCCAGTGGGGCCGCGGCGCCACCACCGTGTGCATCATCGCCATCGCGGTGCTGCTGGGCTTCAGCGATACCGGCCGCCTGCGCGAGTTCAGCTATCCCTTCATCGCGCAGATGCTGATGCTGGCGTTGCTGTGGGGCCTGTGGTTCGACCAGCTGGTGGCCGCGATCCTGTACTGGCGCGACCGCCGCGCGGTGCGGCAGCTGGAAGGAGGCGCCCAGTGAGCGCACGCATCGCGACGATCCGGGCGATCCATCCGGTGCTGGCCGCACGCGACGTCGCTGCATCCATCCGCTTCTACCAGCTGCTCGGTTTCGCGTTGTCCTTCCAGGATGACGCAGGGGAGCCGAGGTATGCCGCGGTGCATCGCGATGGCGTCGAGCTGCACCTGCAGTGGGCGGATGCCGGGCAATGGGTCGCGGGCGTTGACCGTGCGGCCTGCCGTTTCCTGGTCGAGGATGTCGATGCGCTGCATGCGCAATTCGCGGTGGCCGGGGCGATCGATGCGATCTCGTCGGACGGCAGCCCTTGGGCGGCGCCGGCGGATACGCCCTGGGGCACGCGCGAGTTCCACCTGCGCGACCCTGGCGGCAACAGCCTGCAGTTCTACCGGGCGCGCTGACATGGCCGGCACCGCGATCGGCAACGAGATCCGCCGCCTGCGCTTCGCCCGCGGCGAGATGACCCAGCAGGCGCTGGCCGATGCCTGCGGCGTCACCCGGCAGACCATCATCGCGCTGGAAGCGGGGCGCTACGCGCCATCGCTGGAACTGGGCTTCCGCATCGCCGATGCGCTGGGCGTGCGCATCGAAGAGGTGTTCCATTGGAACAAACCGGAATGAGCAAGGCATCGGGCAAGGGCCGGCGTTTCGTCAAATGGACGCTGGGCATCGTGGTCGTGCTGGCGTTGCTGCTGGCGGCGTACATGTGGTGGGTGGTCGAGCGCTTCGATACCAAGACCTTGCCCGCGCGGCATGGGCAGGTGGATGTGGAACTGTTCGCGCGCGAAGGCGGCAAGCATCCCTTGCTGGTCGGTCTCGGCGGCAGCGAGGGCGGCAATCCCTGGGCCAGCGAACGCTGGAAGCGGCAGCGCGAGCGCTTCCTCGACCGGGGCTACGCGCTGCTCGCGCTCGGCTATTTCGGCACGCCGAACTCGCCGGAGCACCTCGACCGCATTTCGCTGGACGGCGTGCATGCGGCGATCATGGAAGCGGCGCAGGATCCGCGCGTGGACGGGCGCTGCATCGCGGTGATCGGCGGTTCCCGTGGCGCCGAACTCGCATTGCTGCTGGCCAGCCGCTATCCGGACATCAGGGCGGTGGTGGCGATCGTGCCCGGCAGCGCGGTGTTCCCGGCGCTGACCGATGCGATGACCACGCCCGGCTTCTCCTTCCACGACCAGCCGCTGCCGTTCGTGCCGATGACCTGGGGCGCGACGCCGGACCTGCTGGTCGGCAACCTGCGCGGTGCCTTCGAAACCATCATGCGCGATAAGGCGGCGATGCAGCGCGCGGCGATTCCAGTGGAGAAGATCAATGGCCCGGTGCAGTTCGTGTCGGCGGCGCAGGATGAGGCCTGGCCATCGAAGGAAATGAGCGATGCGATGATGCAGCGACTGAAAACGCACGGGTTTCGCCATGCTGCCGAGCATCTGGTGGTGCAGGGCGGCCACGCCGAACCGCTGGACGAATTCCCGAAGATGGAAGCATTCCTCGACACCCAGTTCAAGCAGGCTTGTCGATGAACGCGATCGCGCACCGTCCGGCCTGGCTCGCGGCTGCCTCGTTCGCCATCGCACTCGCATTGGCGAACGTCGGCGTGCCCGAATATTCGCATCGTATCCACCCGGTCGCATTGCGCGGAACCGCCGGCTTGCCATGGGCCTTCGCCTTCAACCTGCTGGCCTTCGTGCTGCCGGGACTGCTGCTGGCATGGGTCGGGCTGCGCCTGCGCGCGGGCCTCGCCGGGGCCGGCTGGCTTGCGCGGATCGGCGTGGTGCTGGCGCAGCTGTCGGCACTGGCGTTCGCGGCGCAGGGCCTGTTGCCGCTGGATCCGAGTGATGCCGGTTCCACCGCGAGCCGCCTGCATGCGCTGGCCTGGATGCTGTGGTGGATCGCCTTCGTGCCGGGCATGTTGCTGCTCGCCATCGGTGCGCGGCGCGGCATGCCGTTCGCGTTGGCTTGCATGGCCGCCGGGACGCTGCTGCCGCTGCTCGCGGTGTTCGCGCCGATCGGGCCATGGGTGGGGCTGGCCCAGCGCATCGCGTTCGCGCTGTGGTTCGGCTGGTGGCTGGCGGCCGGCGCTTCGCTGTCAGCGCCGCGATCGCCGCCCGCTCATCGCGCCGGTTCCCGATAGACCACGCCGTCCTTCATCACGAAATCGACCTTCATGGTGTTGCCGATATCGGCCAGCGGATCGCCCGGCATGGCAATGATGTCGGCGCGCTTGCCGGCTTCCACCACGCCCTGGTCGTCCACGCCCAGGACCTCGGCGGCGCGGATCGTGGCCGCCTGCAGCGCGTAGGCCGCAGGCATCCCGGCCTCGACCATGTACACGAATTCCTTCGCATTCTGGCCGTGCGGGCCCACGCCCATGTCGGTGCCGAAGGCGATCTTCACCCCGTTGCGGTAGGCGCGGCCGGCGGTGTCCTGGATCTGCGCGCCGATCCGCGCGGCCTTCGGCCGCACCACGTCGGGGAAGTAGCCGTCGATCTTGGCCTTGTCGGCGACGAAGCGGCCGGCGGTGATGGTCGGCACGTACCAGGTGCCTTTCTCCTTCATCAGCTTCATCACCCGCTCGCTCATGTAGGTGCCGTGCTCGATGCTGGTCACCCCGCCGGCGACCGCGCGGTACATGCCTTCCTCGCCGTGCGCATGCGCGGCCACGCGGTAGCCGTAGTCCTTGGCGGTGTCGACGATCGCCTTCACTTCCTCGACGGTGAACTGCGGCGCGTCGCCCGATTTCGCGTAGCTGAGCACGCCGCCGGTGGCGGTGATCTTGATCACGTCGCTGCCGTCCTTGTAGCGCTGGCGCACCGCCCGGCGGGCATCGTCGATCGAATTGACCACGCCCTCGGTGGGGCCGGGCGGGCCCAGCAGGTGCGACAGCTGCGTGTTGTAGCCATTGGTGGGGTCGGCGTGGCCGCCGGTGGTGGCGATGGCGGTGCCCGCCGCCCAGATCCGCGGGCCCTTGATCAGGCCCTGGTTGATCGCGTCGCGCAGGTGCAGGGTGACCGTGCCGCCGAGGTCGCGCACGCTGGTGAAGCCGGCCAGCAGGGTCTTCTCGGCATAGCCCACGCTGCGGAAGGCGAAGTCCACGTCGTCCAGGCGAAAGCCCTCGGAATAGCTCTGCGGGTTGGATTCGCCGTCCAGGTGCACGTGCAGGTCGGTCCAGCCGGCCATGCAGGTATGGCCCGAAAGGTCGATGGCGGTCGCATTGGCGGGCGCCTCGACGCGGCCGGCCAGCACTTCGGCGATCTTGCCATCGCGCACCACCAGCGTATGCGCGCCCACCAGCTTGCCGGCGCGGCTGTCGAACAGGTTGCCGCAGTGCAGGGCGCTTCCCTTGTCGGGCGCATCGGCCGCGGAGGCGGGCAGGGCGAGCGCGGACAGCACGGCGGCGGCGAGCAGGCGATGGCGCATGGCGGTTCCCCGGCGGCACTTGGCGATGGGCGATGCCGGATGGTGCCACGCAAGCCCCGCGAATGGCGGCGGATGCTGCGCTGCGGTAGGCTTTGCGGCCCGATTCCCGCAGTTTTCGCCGTGTCCGAACCCGTCGCCTACGATCCCCGCTCCGTCGAATCCGCCGCCCAGTCGTTCTGGGCGAATACCCGCGCCTTCGAGGTGAGCGAGCAGTCCGACAAGCCCAAGTACTACTGCCTGTCGATGCTGCCGTATCCGTCCGGTGCGCTGCATGTCGGCCACGTGCGCAACTACACCATCGGCGACGTGATCAGCCGCCACAAGCGCATGACCGGCCACAACGTGCTGCAGCCGATGGGCTGGGACGCGTTCGGCCTGCCGGCGGAAAACGCCGCGATCAAGAACAAGACCGCGCCGGCCAAGTGGACGTATTCCAACATCGAGCACATGCGCGCGCAGCTGAAGTCGCTGGGCTACGCGATCGACTGGAGCCGCGAGTTCGCCACCTGCAAGCCGGACTACTACGTGCACGAGCAGCGGATGTTCGTGCGCCTGCTGAAGAAGGGCGTGGCGTATCGCAAGAACAGCGTGGTCAACTGGGATCCGGTCGACCAGACCGTGCTGGCCAACGAGCAGGTGATCGACGGCCGCGGCTGGCGCACCGGCGCGCTGGTCGAGAAGCGCGAGATCCCGCAGTGGTTCCTGCGCATCACCGACTACGCGCAGGAATTGCTGGACGAACTGGACAAGCTCCCGGGCTGGCCGGATTCGGTCAAGACCATGCAGCGCAACTGGATCGGCCGCAGCGAGGGCCTGGAGATCCAGTTCAAGGTCGATGGCGAAGCCGAGCCGCTGACCGTGTTCACCACCCGCCCCGACACCCTGATGGGCGTGACCTTCATCAGCGTCGCCGGCGAGCATCCGCTGGCGCTGAAGGCTGCCGCCAACAATCCGGAACTGGCCGCGTTCCTGGCCGACCTCAAGCAGGGCGGCGTGTCCGAGGCCGAGCTGGAGACCCAGGAAAAGCGCGGCATGGCCACCGGCCTGTGGGCGATCCATCCGGTCACCGGCGAGGACGTCCCGGTCTACGTCGCCAACTTCGTGCTGATGGGCTACGGCACCGGCGCGGTGATGGCGGTGCCGGCGCACGACCAGCGCGACTGGGAATTCGCCAAGGCCTACGGCCTGCCGGTGAAGCCGGTGATCGTGGATGCCGCGACCCGCGACGCGCTGGAGGAAATGGCCTCGCACGTCGCCGAGCACGACGACCCGATGGCGGTCGCGCTGGGCGGGCATGCGCCGGACGACGTGGTCGAGGTCGATGCCGCGGTCGAAGTCGTGCGCGAATACCTGCGCCGCATCGACGAAGACGGCGCGCAGACCGAGCGTGGCTGGCTGATCAATTCCGGCGACTTCAACGGCATTGATTTCGACGCCGCGTTCGATGCGCTGGCGGCGAAGTTCGAAGCCGACGGCAGCGGCGCGCGCCGGGTCAATTTCCGCCTGCGCGACTGGGGCGTGAGCCGCCAGCGCTACTGGGGCTGCCCGATCCCGGTGGTGTACTGCGCCGCCTGCGGTGCGGTGCCGGTGCCGGAGGACCAACTGCCGGTGCTGCTGCCGGAAGACGTGGCCGATGCCTTCGCCTCGGGCGACGTGCATTCGCCGATCAAGTCCGATCCCGACTGGCGCAAGACCGCCTGCCCGAACTGCGGCAAGCCGGCCGAACGCGAGACCGACACCTTCGACACCTTCATGGAGTCGAGCTGGTACTACGCGCGCTACACCTCGCCGGGCGCGAGCGACATGGTCGATGAGCGCGCGGATTACTGGCTGCCGGTCGACCAGTACATCGGCGGCATCGAGCACGCGATCCTGCACCTGATGTATTTCCGCTTCTACCACAAGCTCCTGCGTGACGCGGGGCTGGTGGCGAGCGACGAACCGGCCACCCGCCTGCTCACCCAGGGCATGGTGATCGCCGACACCTTCTATCGCGAGGACGAACTCGGCGCGAAGGAATGGATCAATCCCGCCGACGTCGAACTGGAGCACGACGAGCGCATGCGCGTGATCGGCGCGAAGTCGCTGGTCGACGGCCTGCCGGTGCTGATCGGCGGCACCGAGAAGATGTCGAAGTCGAAGAACAACGGCGTCGACCCGCAGGTGCTGGTCGACAGGTACGGCGCCGACACCGTGCGCCTGTTCTCGATGTTCGCCGCGCCGCCGGAGCAGTCGCTGGAATGGAGCGATGCCGGCGTGGAAGGCATGGCGCGCTTCCTGCGCCGGCTGTGGCGCGACGTGCACGCGCACGTGGCCCAGCCCGACCATCCGCAAACCGATCCGGCCGCGCTCGACGCCGCGCAGAAGACCCTGCGCCGCCACATCCACGAGGCGATCCAGAAGGTCGGCGACGACTACGGCCGCCGCCACAGCTTCAACACCGCGATCGCCGCGCTGATGGAGCTGCTGAACCACGTCAACAAGTTCAACGACATGTCCGACCAGGGGCGCGCGGTGCGCCACGAGGCGTTCGAGGCGATCGTCCTGCTGCTCAACCCGATCACCCCGCACATCAGCCATGCGCTGTGGCAGGCGCTCGGCCATGCGGAGGCATTGCTGGAAGACATCCCGTTCCCGCAGGCCGACCCGGCCGCGCTGGTGCGCGACGCGCTGACCCTGGCGGTGCAGGTCAACGGCAAGCTGCGCGGCACGATAGAAGTGGCCCCGGACGCCGCGCGCGAGGCGGTCGAGGCCGCCGCCCTGGCCGAACCGAATGTCGCGGCCTTCGTCGCCGGCAAGGAGATCAGGAAGCTGATCGTGGTCCCGGGCAAGATCGTCAATATCGTGGTGGCGGGCTGACCGCCGCCGACTTCGGCTAGCCGATCGCTTAGACTGCCGCCATGACCCGACGCCTCGCCGTACTCGCCCTCGCCGCCGCGCTGCTCACCGGTTGCGGTTTCCACCTGCGCAATGCCCTGAACCTGCCGGCCAACCTCGGCCCGGTGCGGGTGTTGGCCGCGGATCCGTACAGCCCCTTGGGCGAGTTGCTGGCCGATGGCCTGAAGCGCGCCGGCGCGCAGGCGGCCGCGGCCGATGCGGCCGACGGCGTGGCCACCCTGCAGGTGATTTCCGAACAATGGGCGGATACCCCGATCAGCCACGACCAGTTCGGCCGTGCGCAGGAGTTCTCGCTGCGCTATGCGGTGATCTTCAGCATGCGCCGCGCCGACGGCAGCGCCGCGGTGCCGCAACAGGCGGTGGAACTGTCGCGCGATTACCTGGCGCCCGCGGTCGACTCGATCGGCAAGGCCAGCGAGCGCGAGCTGCTGGTGCGCGAACTGCGCCGCGACATGGCCGCGGCGATCCTGCGCCGCGTCGACGCCGCATCGAAGCCCGCCGCCGCGCAATGACGATGGGTCGCGCTTGACGCGATGGAACTGAGCGTCGATCGCATCGCCTCGCAACTGGCCGGCGAGCCGCTGCGCCCGGCGTATCTGGTTGCCGGGCCGGAAACCCTGCTGGTCCTCGAAGCCGCCGACGCGGTCCGTGCCGCTGCGCGCGCGCAGGGCATCGAAGAGCGCGAAGTGCACGACATGGAGGGCCGCGATGCCGACTGGGACGGCCTGGCCGCGTCGATCCACGCGCCCAGCCTGTTCGCCACCCGCCGCCTGGTCGAGGTGCGGCTGCCGACCGGCAAGCCCGGCAACGAGGGCAGCAAGCTGGTCTGCGGGTTCTGCGCGGAACCGCCGCCGGACGTGGTCCTGCTGGTGATCGCCGGCGACTGGTCGCGCCAGCATCCGGGCAAGTGGAGCGAAGCGATCGGCCGCGTCGGCCATGCCTGCATCGCCTGGCAGGTCAAGCCGCACGAACTCACCGGCTGGATCGATCGCCGGCTGCGCAGCCGCGGGGTGAAGGCCACGCCGGATGCGGTGGCGCGGCTGGCCCAGCGCATCGAGGGCAACCTGCTGGCCGCCGCGCAGGAAGTGGACAAGCTGGCGCTGCTGGCGCAAGCCGATGCCGCATCCAAACCGTTGGATGCGGAGGCGATGGACGCCTTGGTCGCCGATTCCGCGCGCTTCGACGTGTTCCGCCTGGTCGATGCCTCGCTCAACGGCAATGCCGCGCAGGTCTCGCGCATGCTCGCCGGCCTGCGCGCGGAAGGCGAGGCGGTGCCGGCGCTGATGGGCATGGTGGTCAAGGAACTGCAGACCGTGGCCGCGCTGGCGCGCGCGCGCAATTTCGCCGCCGAATGCAAGGCGCTGCGCATCTGGGACTCCAAGCAGGCGGTGTACAAGCGCGCGCTGGGCAAGCATCCGCCGGAGCGCTGGCAGCGTTTCCTGGTCGAGGCCGGGCGGGTCGACCGCATCGCCAAGGGCCGCGTGCGCATCGGCGAGGAATCGCCGGACGCGTGGCTGCAGCTGGAACGCCTGCTGCTGGCGATGGCCGACAAGGGCGCGGCGCGGCTGCTCGCTTCGTGAGCGTGCGCAAGCTGCTGGTCTGCTACGGCGGCACCTTCGACCCGGTGCACAACGGCCACCTGGCGGTGGCGCGCGCGGCGCGCGACGGGCTGGGTGCCGAGGTCGCGCTGCTCCCGGCGCACGATCCGCCGCACAAGGGCCCGACCCGCGCCGATGCGATGCAACGCGCGGAGATGCTGGAGCTGGCGGTGGCCGGTGAAGCGGGCTTGTCGGTGGACCGTCGCGAACTGCGGCGGGACGGGCCTTCCTACACCTTCGACACGCTCGGCGAGTTGCGCGCGGAACATGGCGAGGCCGCGCCCATCGCCTGGCTGATCGGCGCCGATTCGCTGTTGCAGCTGCATGCCTGGCATCGCTGGCGCGAATTGTTCGACCGCGCCCACATCGTCGCGGTGCAGCGGCCGGGGTCGCAGGTCGATGCCGCGCGCCTGCGCCAACAGGCGCCGGAGGTGCTGGCCGAGATCGCCGGCCGCTGGCTGCCGCCGGCCGACCTGGCTGCCGCCGCGAACGGTGGCTTCGCCCTGCTGCCGATGCCGCAACTTCGCCCGGAATCCTCCACCGAGCTGCGCCGCCGCATCCGCACGGGCGGGGACTGGATCGGCTGGGTTCCCCCGGCGGTGGCGGCCTATATCGTCCGCGAGGGGCTGTATCGCGACCCGGGGGATATACTGGTGCCGTCCCCATAACGCGCCCGACGCCGGGCTTCGCCCTTGACCACTACCGCCCACGTCATCAAGACCAGCCTGCCCAACCCGCCGCCGTCGGTGGAATCGCTCCTGAAGACCGTGCATGCCGCGCTGGACGAACTGAAGGCCAAGGACGTGACCCGGATCGACGTGCGCGGCAAGAGCAGCGTCTGCGATTTCATGGTGGTCGCTTCGGGTACCTCGACCCGCCACGTGAAGTCGATCGCCGACGAAGTGGTGCGCTTCGCCAAGAAGCTCGACGTGATGCCGCTGGGCGTGGAAGGCGAGCGCGAGGCCGAGTGGGTGCTGGTCGACCTGGGCGATGTCGTGGTCCACGTGATGCTGCCGCGGGTGCGCGAGTTCTACGCGCTGGAACGGCTGTGGACGGTCGGCGACCAGCCGCCGGATCAGATCGGCGAAAGCGACGCCGAATCGCAACTCTGAACCCTTGAAGGCGCGCCTGGTCGCCGTCGGCGAACGCGCGCCCGCCTGGGTGGCGCAGGGTTTCTCCGAGTACCAGAAACGCCTGTCGCACTGGCTGCCGCTGGACCTGGTCGAGGTGGAGCCCGGCGTGCGCGGCAAGGGCCGCGATACCGCGAAGGCGATGGCCGACGAAGGCGCGCGCGTGCTAGCCGCCTTGCCGAAGCATGCGCATGTGGTCGCGCTCGATGGCCGCGGCAAGATGCATTCTTCCGAACAGCTGGCGGTTCGCCTCGAACATTGGCGCGGGCAGGGGCGCGATCTCGCCTTCCTGATCGGCGGCCCCGAAGGCCACGCGCCCGAAGCGCTGCAGCGTGCCGACGAAACCTGGTCGCTCGGCCCGTTGACCCTGCCGCACATGCTGGTGCGGCTGGTGCTGGCGGAACAGGTCTATCGCGCGGCGGCATTGCTGGCGAACCATCCCTACCATCGCGCCTGACCGCCACGATGCGCGCAGGGCGGCGGCCTCGCCGGCATCGCCGGCATCGCCATGCCGTCGATGCCGGATGCGGATTGCGCGGGCGAAACGTGCCGAGGCGCCGCTGCATCGTCATTCCGACGCACAGATCGGCTGGACCGTCTCGGGCAGGTCGCGGATGGGATCGGCTGGCAGGCAATGCGTGTTGCAAGCCGGCGACATCATGCTGTTCCCGCCGAATGTGGAGCATGCCATCGAGGTCTTCGCGCCACTGCGGCAGGATCGGATCGATCGGACCGCGGCCGGCAAGCGGCAGTAGCCGGCATGCGCGCGGGGAAGCGCCCGCATCGTCGATGCGGGCGTCCCGCCGCTGCCGGGCCGGCTCAGTCCGCCAGCGCGAACACGATCGGCACCATCCCGATCGCCTGCACGGCCAGGCCGTTCTTCGCCGCCGGCTGGAAGCTCCAGCGCTTGAGCACCTGCGCGCGCGCGGCCTCGTCCAGCTCGCGATGGCCGCTGCTCTGCGCGACCTTGACTTCAAGCGGGCGGCCGTCGACGCCGACCAGCACCTGCAGCAGCACGGTGCCGGTCAGCCGCTGCTGCAGGGCGCGGCGCGGATAGCTGGGGGCGGGCGCCAGCCGGTATTCGAGTTGCATCGCGGTGGGCCCCGCCGTGGCGATCTCCAGGGCGTCGGTGTCGCCGGTGTTGTCGCTGTCGGTGGGCACGTACTCGCTGCCGCTGTCGGTCACGATCTCGGAGGAGGCGGTTGCGATCGGCTTGGGCGTGACCGGGCGCTTCTCGATGGGCCTGGCATCGACCGGCACCGGCTTGGCCTTTTCGACGATCTCGGCTTTCTCGGGTTTCGGTTGTTCGCGCGGAATCCAGCGGAAGTCGTCGCGCGGCTCTTCGTCGATGGAGCTCAGCGGCGGGGGCATCGACAGCGGCATCATCAGCATGCCGAAGGCCAGCAAGTTCACCGCGATCGTGCCGCTCATGGTCAGGATCCGGGCGGAATCCAGCTGCGGTTTCTCGGCGGGCTTGAGCAGGGCGAAGCCGGTGGAGCGGGACAGGGCGTGGGCGGGTGCGCGGACCATGGTCGACCTCCGTCAGGGTGCGATGTTGGGGAACACGAACCATGCAACGCGCGGACGGCACGTATGGGGTTGGCCTCCTGCGGATTGCACGCTTCCACGCTGCTCCGTGCGCTGGCGTACGGCAACCGGCGGACGACGACCGGCCACGGCCTGCCGACAAGCGGCAATGAGTCGCATTCGCCAAAAAAACGCCCGCACGGGGCGGGCGTCGCGACGGCTCCTGCGCCGGGTTCAGTCGCCGAGTTCGAACACCACCTCGACGCTGACCGACAGCGTGCTTTCGCCCGGCGATACCGAGGTTTCCTTGGCGAAGCCGGCATCCGCGGCCATCGCCCGCATCATCGGCATCGGCCGCGGGAAGCTGGCGCCGCCCTCGCTGATGCTGACGATCCGGCGCACCTTCAGGCCCAGCGCCTCGGCGTAGGTCCTGGCGCGCGCCTGCGCCTTCTTGAGCGCGGCGACGCGCGCCTCGTCGTAGGCCTCGTCCGGCTTGTCCACCTCGAAACTCGGGCCGTTGACCTGGTTGGCGCCCTGTTCGACGAAGGTGTCCAGCACCTTGCCGAGCTTGGACAGGTCGCGCACCTTGACGTTGACCGTGTTGCTGGCCTGGTAGCCGACGATGGACGGCGGCGCGTTCTCGACGTACTTGTAGTTCGGGTTGAGGTTGATGCCGCTGGTCTGGATGTCGCGCTCGGCGATGCCGGCCGCGCGGATCGCGGCCATCACCTTGTCCATCTGCGCGGCATTCGCGCGCATCGCCGCGTTGGCGTCGGTGGCCTGGGTGACCACGCCGGTGGAGATCGTGGCCACGTCCGGCACGCGCTTGGCATCGGCGGATGCGGAGACGGACAGCAGGGTGCCGGTGGCCGGCATCTCGCCAGCGGTCGAAGTCTGGGGTTGGGCGCAAGCGGTCATGGGAATCCCGAAGGCAAGGACGATGGCGAGGACGAGCGGGCGGAACGGCATGGTGGACTCCTTGTCGATGCGGGGGAATGGTAGCGGGCGGCGCGGTCGGCGCCAGGTGAACGCCGGTGCCGGAGTGAACGCATGGTGAGCCGCAGCGGGGTTGCGTGCGCCAATGCACGCGGCCCGCAGTCAGCCGCGGGTTAGACTTTACGCATGCTGCATCTTGCCTCGCGCTCGCCGCGCCGCGCCGAACTGCTGGCCCGCCTGGGCCTCGATTTCGGCGTCATCGACCTCGATATCCCCGAACGCCAGGGCGCGTCCGAAGCCGCCCACGAATACGTGCGCCGGGTGGCGCGCGAGAAGGCCGGCGCCGGCCTGCTGGAGGTCGTCGCGGTGCCGGGTGCGGTGGTGCTTGGCGCGGATACCGAGGTGATCCTCGACGGCCGCGTGTTCGGCAAGCCCGCCGATGCGGTGGATGCCGCCGGCATGCTGCGTACGCTGTCGG
Source organism: Thermomonas aquatica (assembly GCF_006337105.1). NCBI lineage: Bacteria > Pseudomonadati > Pseudomonadota > Gammaproteobacteria > Lysobacterales > Lysobacteraceae > Thermomonas > Thermomonas aquatica. The sequence goes on from NZ_CP040871.1 coordinate 2,718,970, forward strand.
GCCGCACGCACGAAGTCATCACCGCGGTCTCGCTGGTCTCGGCCGGGCGTGAAACCCAGGCGGTCTCCACCTCGCAGGTGCAGGTGGCGGCGCTGTCCGATGCCGACATCGCCGCCTGCATCGCCAGCGGCGAATGGGACGGCAAGGCCGGTGCCTATGCGATCCAGGGCCGCTTCCAGGCCCACATCGAGCACCTGTCCGGCAGCTACAGCGGGGTGATGGGCCTGCCCTTGTTCGAGACCGCGCAACTGCTGAAGCGGTTCGGGCTGCTGCAATGAGCGAGGAACTGCTGGTCAACGTGACCCCGCGCGAAACCCGCGTCGCGGTGGTCGAGAACGGCATGCTGCAGGAACTGCACATCGAGCGCGGCAGCCAGCGCGGCGTGGTCGGCAACATCTACAAGGGCAAGGTGCAGCGGGTGATGCCGGGCATGCAGGCCGCGTTCGTAGACATCGGCCTGGAGCGCGCGGCCTTCCTGCATGCCAACGACATCTTCCGCAGCACCCAGCTCGACACCGGCGAGGGCGACGATGCGCCGGCCAGTGCGCCGATGCAGGTGCAGATCCCGATCACCGAACTGCTGCGCGACGGCGCCGAGATCGTGGTGCAGGTGGTCAAGGACCCGATCGGCAGCAAGGGCGCCCGGCTGACCACCCAGATCAGCATTCCCTCGCGCTACATGGTGCTGCTGCCGCGCTCGCGCGTGCTCGGCATCTCCGCGCGGATCGAGGACGAGGACGAGCGCGCGCGGCTGAAATCGCTGATGACCGAACTGGCGCCGCCCGGCGGGCAGTTCGGCTACATCGTGCGCACCAATGCCGAAGGGCAGCCGGCCGAGGCGCTTGCGGAAGACGTCGCCTACCTGGGCCGCGCCTGGAAGCTGGTCGAGGAAACTGCCGCCAGCGCCAAGGTCGGCAGCTGCGTGTACGAGGACCTCAGCCTGCCGCTGCGCGCGGTGCGCGACCTCATCCGCCGCGACGTGGAGAAGGTCAAGGTCGATTCGCGCGAGACCTGCGAGCGCCTGCGCGAATTCGCCGCGCAGTACATGCCGGAACTGGCGGAGAAGATCGAGCACTACGGTGGCGCGCGCCCGATCTTCGACCTGTACGGGGTCGAGGACGAGATCGGCCGCGCGCTGGAGAAGGAAGTGCCGCTGAAATCCGGCGGTTACCTGGTGATCGACCAGACCGAGGCGATGACCACGGTCGACGTGAACACTGGGTCCTTCCTCGGCCAGCGCAACCTGGAGGAGACGGTCTACCGCACCAACCTGGAGGCCGCGCAGGCGGTGGCGCGCCAGCTGCGCCTGCGCAACCTGGGCGGGATCATCATCATCGACTTCATCGACATGATCGATGCCGAGCACCGCCGGCAGGTGCTGCGCACCCTGGAGAAATCGCTGGCGCGCGACCATGCCAAGACCACGGTCTACGACTTCTCGCCGCTCGGCCTGGTGGAGATGACCCGCAAGCGCACGGTGGAATCGCTGCAACGCCAGTTGAGCGAGCCCTGCCACGAATGCAGCGGGCGCGGCACGGTCAAGACCGCGGAAACCGTCACCTACGAGATCTTCCGCGAGATCGTCCGCGCGGTGCGCCAGTTCGATGCGGCGCGCCTGCTGGTGATCGCCTCGCCGAAGGTGGTGGGCCGCATCACCGACGAAGAGTCGAACGCGGTCGCCGAGTTGGAGGAATTCCTCGGCAAGTCGATCCGCTTCCAGGCGGATGGGCAATACATGCAGGAGCAGTTCGATGTCGTGCTGCTCTGAGCGCGCGGCATGACCACCCCGCTGCGCCGGCGCCTGCGCCTGCTGCGCCGTGGCGCCTGGTACGGCTTGGCCGCGCTGCTGGTGCTGTTCGCGCTGGGCAATGGCATCGGCAGCCAGTTGCTGCCGCTGGTGGAGCGCCACCCGCAGAAGATCGCCGAATGGCTGAGCGCGCGCGCGCAACGCAAGGTCGCGTTCGACCACGTCGAAACCGAATGGACCCGGCGCGGCCCGCTGCTGCGGCTGGACAACCTGCGCATCGGCGACGGCGCCGATCCGCTGCGCATCGGCGACGCGGAGATCCTGGTCGCCCAATATGCCGGGCTGCTGCCGGGGCGTTCGTTCACCGAGTTGCGCGTGCGCGGGCTGGACCTGACCCTGCAGCGCGACGCGGCCGGGCGCTGGAGCGTGCGCGGCCTGCCCGGACAGCAGCAGGCGGACGGCGACCCGTTCGCCACCCTGGAGCGCCTGGGCGAATTGCAGGTGTCGGATGCGCGCCTGCACGTGAGCGCGCCGGAACTGCAGGTCGACATGAGCCTGCCGCGCATCGACCTGCGCATGCGGGTGGACGGCCCGCGCATCCGCGGGGGCGCGCGGGCATGGCTGCGCAAGCGGGCGATGCCGTTCGCGATGGCGCTGGATTTCGACCGCCGCAGCGGCGATGGCCGGGTATACGCGGGCACGCGCAAGGCAGACCTGCGCGAGCTGGCCGGCATCGTGCAGTTCGCCGGGATCGCGCCGGCGTCCGGCCGCGGCCGGATCCAGGCCTGGGCGGCCTTGAAGGCGCACCGCGTGGTCGACGTGCATGCCGATGCCGCGATGGAAAACGTGGTGCTGCGCGGCGCGCCGCTCGCCGGCGGGCGCAGCGCGCCGACCCTGGATTTCGGCATCGTCAACATGGACGCGCGCTGGACCGGCAGCATCCGCCAGTGGCAGGCGCGCGCGGCCCGCCTGCGGATCGGCGAAGGCGAGCGCCAGCAGGTGCTGGATGGCGTCGCCGTTGCCGGCGGCGGGCAGTACGGCCTGCGGGCCAGGCGCATCGATGCCGCGCCCCTGCTGGCCTTGCTGGCATTGAGCGACCGCGTGTCGCCGGACCTGCGCCGCTGGCTGCATGGCTCCGCCGCCGGTGCGGTGCTGGAGAACGTGGACGTGGCCGGCGCGCGCGGCGGCGGCTTGCGCGTCGACGCGCTCGTGCGCGGCCTGCATTTCGCGCCGGTCGGCAACAGCCCGGGCATGCGCGGCGTCGATGCGCAGCTGCAGGGCGACGCCGATGGCCTGCGCCTGCGCTTCGACCGCACGGCCATGGTGGCGTTCGACTGGCCTGCGGGCTTCGGCGTGGTCCACCAATTCACCCTCGACGGCGAAGCCGTGCTCTGGCGCGATGGCGCGGGCTGGACCGTGCGCACGCCGGGGCTGGCCATCGGCGGCAAGGAGCTCAGCCTGAAGGCGCGCGGCGGCATCGGTTTCCCGAACGATGGCGGGCGCCCGCACCTCGACATCGCCGCCGACATCGGTGACGCCCAGGTCTCCGCCGCGCACGGTTTCTGGATCCATCACCTGATGCCGAAATCGACCGTCGAATGGCTGGATGCCGCGCTCCAGGGCGGCACCCTGCGCGACATCCATGCGGTGGTCGCCGGCGACCTCGACGATTGGCCGTTCCACACCGAGGCCGGCCACGCCGGTGCCGGCAAATTCCGCGTCGATGCCCGCATGCAGGGCGGCAAGCTCAAGTTCCAGCCGGATTGGCCGGCGATCGAGCAGCTGGACGGCAACATCCGCTTCGAGGCGGATGGGTTCACCATCGCCGGCTCCGGCCGGCTCGCCGGCGTGCCGGTCGGCTCGTTCAGGGCCGGCATCCCGCGGTTCGGCCGCGCCGAGCTGAGCGTGGATGCGAACGCCGCCGGCGACGCCGGCGCGTTCCTGGCGATGCTGCGGCAGAGCCCGCTGCACAAGGAACATGGCGAGGTGATGGACAACCTACGGGCGGCGGGCCCGGCCACCGCCGATTTCCACATGCTGCTGCCGTTCCACCACGACGGCGCGCCGCAGATGCGCATGCAGGGCAGGATCGACCTTGCCGGCGCCACGATGCGCGAGGAGCGCTGGAAGCTGGCCTTCGACAACGTGCGCGGGCAGGCCAGTTACGACAACGGCGGTTTCCTCGCGGACAAGCTGCAGGTGCGCCACGACGGCGCCGCGGGCGTGCTCTCGTTGCGCGCCGGCCCGCATGTGCGCGACGCGAACCAGGCGTTCGAGGCGGAGCTGCAGGCGAATGCCGGGATCGACGACCTGCTCGACAAGGCCGGCAACCTCGGCTGGCTGAAGCCCTACCTGGACGGGCGTTCGGCATGGACGGTGGCGGTGGCGATCCCGCACGGCGCGGCGCAGGCCGCGCCGCCGACGCGCCTGCAATTGCGTTCGAACCTGGTCGGAACCTCGATCGACCTGCCGGAACCCGTGCGCAAGCCCGCATCCGAGGCGATGGAGGCGACGGTCGACGTGAACCTGCCGATGGAACGCGGCGAGGTCGCGGTCGAGCTCGGCAACCTGCTCTCGCTGCGCAGCCGCAGCAGCGGGCAGCAGACCGGCGTGCGCGTGCAGCTAGGCGGCAGCGTGGCGGACGCGCCGCCGGCCAATGGGCTGGTCATCGGCGGGCGCGTGGACCGGCTGGATGCGCTGGACTGGATCGGGGTGGTGTCCGGCGACCGCGGCGGCGCTTCGATGCCGCTGCGCCGGATCGAGGTCGATGCCAGGCAGTTGCGCCTGCTGGGCTCGAACTTCGCCGACGCGAAGCTGATCCTGGCCCCCGCCGCGCGCGGCACCGCAGTGCAGGTGCAGGGCGCTGGCATCGCCGGTTCGTTGCTGGTGCCGGACCAGGACGGTGCGACCGTCGCCGGCCGTTTCGAACGCCTGCATTGGCGGATGCCGGCGAAGGGCGCGCCGGCGAAGCCGGTGGCCGCTCCGCCGCTGCCCGCGGCTGCCGCGACGGGCGCGATCGCGTTCGACCCGGCCAACATCCCGCCGATGCTGTTCGAGGTCGGCGAGTTGCGCATCGGCGATGCGGTATTGGGAAGCGCGCGCTTCCGCAGCACGCCGGTCGCCGGCGGCATGCGCATGGACGAATTCGCGTCGCGCGGCAGCAAGCAGCGCCTGAGCGCCAGCGGCACCTGGTCGGGCCGTGGCGATGCGGCGCGCACGCAACTGCGCTTGAACGTGGACAGCGACGACATCGGCGCACTGCTCGCCGGGCTGGGGCTGGGCGGGCAGGTCGCCGGCGGCAAGGGCAAGCTCGGGATGGAGGCGAACTGGCGAGGCGGGCCGGAAGTGCTGGACCCGGGCGCGATGGAGGCGAACATCGCACTGGATGCGCGCGATGGCCGCCTGCTGGAAATCGAACCCGGCGCCGGCCGCGTGCTCGGCCTGCTCGGCATCGCGCAATTGCCGCGCCGCTTGACCCTGGATTTCCGCGATTTCTTCGACAAGGGCTTCGCCTTCGACAGCATCAAGGGCGACGTGCGCCTGGCGCAGGGCGCGGCGCGCACCGACAACCTGGCGATCAAGGGACCGGCCGCGGACATCCACGTGCGCGGTAGCGCGGACCTGCGCACCCAGCGCTTCGACCAGACCGTGGACGTGCTGCCGAAATCCGGTGGCCTGCTGACCGCGGTGGGCGCGATCGCCGGCGGCCCGGTCGGCGCCGCGGTCGGCGCGGTCGCCAATGCGGTGCTGGACAAGCCGCTGCAGGGGCTGGGCGCCAAGACCTACCGCGTCACCGGGCCATGGGCCTCGCCCAAGGTGGAAGTCACCAGCCGCGCCCCGGCGGCGCAAGCCAAGCCGGTGCGCGAACCGCCGCCGGGTTGATCCCCGCCGCTTCGCCGCCATCCCATCATCGAGCCGAACGAATCGCATCCATGACCCATCTCGCCATCGCCGAATCGCGCCTGCTGGCGCCCACCGGACTCGACCTGGACAGCCTGCAGCGCGCCTTCGGCAGCCTGCTCGGCCCCGGCATCGATTTCGGCGACCTGTATTTCCAGCATGCGCGCCGCGAGAACTGGAGCATGGAGGACGGCATCGTCAAGGACGGCGCGCATTCGATCGAGCAGGGCGTGGGCGTGCGCGCGATCTCCGGCGAGAAGACCGGCTTCGCCTATTCCGACGACCTCGACGCGCAGGCGCTGATCGCCTCCGCGCATTCGGCGCGGGCGATCGCCCGCGATGGCCGCGAACACGGCGCACAGGCCTTGCAGCGCAGCGGCGGACGCCAGCTGTACCCGGCGCTGGATCCGGTCGATGCGCTGGGCAACGAGGCCAAGGTCGCGGCGTTGCGGCGCGTGGACGGGTTGCTGCGCGCACTGGACCCGCGCGTGCAGCAGGTGATGGTCAGCCTCAGCGGCGCGGTGGATACCGTGCTGGTCGCGCGCAGCGACGGCGTGCTGGCGGGCGACGTGCGCCCGCTGGTGCGGATGAACGTGCAGGTGATCGTCGAACAGAACGGCCGCCGCGAATCCGGTTACGCCGGTTTCGGCGGGCGTCATTCGTACGAGCAACTGCTGGCCGACGACAAGCCGGAGAAGTTCGCGCGCGAGGCCTTGCGCCAGGCGCTGGTGAACCTCGACGCCGTCGATGCGCCCGCGGGCGTGATGCCGGTGGTGCTGGGCGCGGGCTGGCCCGGCGTGCTGCTGCATGAAGCGGTCGGCCACGGCCTGGAAGGCGATTTCAATCGCAAGGGCACTTCCACGTATGCCGGCCGGATCGGCCAGCGGGTGGCATCGAAGGGCGTCACCATCGTCGACGACGGCACGCTGGACGGCCGCCGCGGTTCGCTCAACATCGACGACGAAGGCACCCCGACCAATTGCACGACGCTGATCGAGGACGGCGTGCTGGTCGGCTACATGCAGGACACGCTCAATGCGCGGCTGATGGGCATGGCGCCGACCGGCAACGGCCGCCGCGAATCGTTCGCCCACCTGGTGATGCCGCGCATGACCAATACCTACATGCGCGCCGGCAGCCACGACCCGCAGGAAATGATCGCTTCGGTGAAAAAGGGCCTGTACGCGGTGAATTTCGGCGGCGGCCAGGTCGACATCACCAGCGGCAAGTACGTGTTCAGCGCGACCGAGGCCTACCTGATCGAGGACGGCAAGGTCACCGCGCCGGTGAAGGGCGCCACGTTGATCGGCAACGGCCCGGAGACCATGCAGAAGGTGGCGATGATCGGCCACGACATGGCGCTGGACGATGGCGTCGGCGTCTGCGGCAAGGACGGGCAGTCGGTGCCGGTGGGCGTGGGCCAGCCTTCGTTGCTGATTTCGGAATTGACCGTCGGCGGAACCAGGGCTGGTTGATCAGCCGTGGTCTTCGTCGCCTTCGTCGTCGAACGCATCGTCCGCATCGTCGTTGGATGCGTCTCCGTCCTGCGCCTGCAGTCCGCGCAATTCGCGGAACAATTCGCGGTAGGCGCGCGGCGGCTTGTTGCGCTTGCGTTCCTCGTGCGCGTTGCGCACCAGTTGGCGCAGTTTCTGGCGGTCGGCGTCCGGGTGTTCGTCCAGCAGCTCGGTCATCGCCGCGTCGCCGTCCTCGCCGAGCAGGGCGTCGCGCAGCGCCTCGATGCGGTGCATCGCAGCGGTTTCCCTGCGCGCGGCGTCGCCGTCCTTGCTCATCGCGTCGCGGATCGCGTCCAGCGCCGCATCGTCCTGCCGGCGCATCTGCTTGGCCAGGAACGCCAGCTGGCGCTTGCGCGCGCCGTAGGAGGCGATGCGCTGGGTCTCGCGGATATGCGGCAGCAATTCGTCGGGGATCGGCAACCTGGCCAGCTGCGCCGGACTCAGCGCCACCAGTTGTTCGCCCAGTTCCAGCACGTCCAGCGCCGCACGCCGGTTGGCGCTGCGGCTGGGGCTGAAGAATTCCCCGGTTTCGTCGTCGCGTCCTCGCATCGCTACAGGATAATCCATTGAACAGCCCAGCCATCGATATCGCCCCCGTCGCCGACGACAGCCACGCGCGCCTGCAGCGGTTGTCCGGCGTGGCCCAGCGCCTGCTCGAGCAGGCGCGCGCCGCCGGCGCCAGCCAGGCCGAAGTCAGCTGCAACGAGGACAGCGGGCTTGCGGTCAACGTGCGCATGGGCGAGGTGGAGACGGTCGAAGCCACCCGCGACCGCGGCATCGCGGTGACGGTCTATTTCGGCCAGCGCAAGGGCAGCGCCAGCACCGCCGACCTGCGCGAGGACAGCCTCGCGGCGACGGTCGCCCAAGCCTGCGCGATCGCCAGATTCACCGAGGACGATGCCGCCGCCGGGCTGGCCGATGCCGAGCTGATGGCCACCACCCAGCGCGAGTTCGACGGCTGGCATCCGTGGGACATCGATGCGCAACGTGCCATCGACCTGGCGCTGGCCAGCGAACAGGCCGGTCGCGACAGCGATCCGCGGATCGGCAATTCCGACGGCGCATCGGTCAATACCAATGCCTCGATCAGCGTGTATGCCAATTCGCACGGCTTCCTCGGCGGCGAGCGCGGCACTTCGCACAGCATCGGCTGCGCGCTGATCGCCGGCGAGGGCGATGCCATGCAACGCGACAGCTGGTACAGCGTGGCGTTGGCAGCGTCCGACCTGGAACAGGCCGATGCGGTCGGCCGCAAGGCGGCGCAGCGCACGCTGGAACGGCTCGATCCGCGGCAACTGCCGACCGGCGAGGTGCCGGTGCTGTTCGCCGCGGAGATGGCGCGTTCGCTGGTCGGGCATTACCTGGGCGCGGTGTCCGGCGGTGCGCTGTACCGCAAGGCCAGCTTCCTGCTCGACAGCGCCGGGACGCGGGTGTTCCCGGACTGGTTCGGCATCGACGAGCTGCCGTTCCTGGCGCGCGGCTTCCGTTCCGCCGCGTTCGATGCCGAAGGCGTGGCCACCCGCGAATCGCCGCTGGTGCAGGGCGGCGTTGTGCAGCGCTACGTGCTGGGCAGCTATTCCGCGCGCAAATTGGGCTTGCAGACCACCGCCAATGCCGGCGGCGTGCACAACCTGCACGTGCACGCGAATGCCGGCGACCTGGAGTCGATGCTGCGCGGCATGGGCCGCGGCCTGCTGGTCACCGAGCTGATGGGGCAGGGCGTGAACCCGATCACCGGCGATTACTCGCGCGGCGCCGCCGGCTTCTGGGTCGAGGGCGGGCACATCGCCTATCCGGTCGACGGCATCACCATCGCCGGCAACCTCAAGCAGGTGTTCGCCGCGATCGAGGCGGTCGGCACCGATGTCGACCCGCGTTCGCACATCCGCACCGGTTCGATCCTGGTCGGCAGGATGACGGTGGCCGGCAGCGGCTGAGCCCTGGCCCGGCCGCCGCCGCGGGCGCCGCGGCTGACCTCCGGCGGCGGCGGATCGCGTTATCCTCGGCATCGCGGCATTGCGCCGTCATTTCGGGGAACCACGCATGGAAACCAACGAAGCTACCTCCGCACCGTCGGGTGCCTCGCAAGAGGACAAGACGCTCGCGCTGCTCACGCATCTGTCCGGGATCATCCTCAGCTTCATCGTGCCGCTGGTGATCTGGCTGACCAACAAGGACAAGCCGGACAAGGGCTGGTTGAACGACCAGGCCAAGGAGGCGTTGAACTTCCAGATCACCCTGGCGATCGGCTGGGTGGCCGCCACCATCCTGAGCGTGGTCGGCATCGGTCTGCTGCTGATGCCGGTGATCTGGATCATCAACCTGATTTTCAGCATCCTCGCCGGCATGAAGGCCAACGAAGGCGTGGCCTATCGCTATCCCTTCGCGCTGCGCCTGATCAAGTAAGGCGGCATCGCCCCGGCGGGCGTTTCGTCGCCCGCCGGAGGCCCTTCATCGCAGCATGCGGGGTCCGGTCGGCGCTTCGCTTGCATCGCCTGCCGGCGGCCCCATCATCGTCCTGAGGCCGGAACGATTCCGGCGGGAGCCGACGATGGAGACCATGAACATCCAATCCCTGTCCCCGGGCCTGAGCGACCGCCAATGGGCGGCCGGCGCGCACGTGGCGGCCCTGCTTGCGGCGCTGCTGACCAGCTGGGTCGCCGGCGTGGCCGGCGCGATCGCCGCACTGGCGGTGTGGCTGCTGGTGCGCGACCGCTATCCCTTCGCTGCCGAGCACGCCAGGGAAGCGCTCAACTTCAACCTCAGCATGCTGATCTACACCGGCGTGGCGCTGGCCATCACGGTCGTGCTGGTCGGGGCGACCTTGCTGACCCTCGGCATCGGCCTGCTGGTCACCGCCCCCGCCGGCTTGCTGCTGCTGGCCGTGTATGCGGCGATCGCCGTGGCCTGGCTGGCATGCAGCCTGATCGCGGCGTTCAAGGCCTACGACGGCCAGCCGTACCGCTATCCGATCAGCATCCGCCTGTTCAAGTAAGTCGCAGGCCGGGGCGGGCGCTTTCCTGCAGCGGAAGGCGCCCGCTCAGCGCTTGGTATAGGCCTCGAGCCCGGCATAGCCGCGCTGGTCGATGCGGTCCATGCGCGCATCCAGCGGCGGATGGGTGCGATAGAGCTGGGTCAGCTTGGGCGAGCTGGTGCCCAGCGCGGTCATCTTCTGCAGCACCGCGTACAGCGCCAGCGGATTGCTGCCGCCGCGCGCCAGGTAGATGCCGGCGGCTTCGTCGGCGCGGAACTCCGCATCCCGGTCCAGCTTGGTCATCATCACCGCTGCGCCGTGCTTGGCGACGTAATCCTTGGCCAGGCTGCCGGCCACGCCGCCGGCCTTGACCCGCTTCATCCCCATCTTGCCGAGCGCGCCCTGCGTCTCCTGCTTGCGCACCACCTCGTAATGGTCGCGCTGGACGACATGGCTGAGTTCGTGGCCCAGCACCGCGGCGAGTTCGGCATCGTCCGCCAGCAGCTGGTACAGGCCGCGGGTGACCAGCACGTAGCCGCCCGGCGCGGCGAAGGCGTTGACCTCGTCGGACTCGATCACGCCGAAGGTCCACGGCAGGTCGGGACGGCTGGTGCGCGAGGCCAGCCAGCGGCCAACCAGGTTGATCCGGCGCTGCGCCGCGGGATCGGCGACCAGCGGCGCGGCGCCGAGGATGCGGCCGGCGATCAGCGGACCGAGTTCCAGTTCCTGCTCGGTGATTTCCTGCTCGGACTTGCCGATCATCTCCTCGCCGCCGTCCGCGGCGTCGGCCAGGCCGGGCTTGACCATCCCCAGCAGGTTGCGCGCGATGCCGAAGCGCTGGCGCTTTTCGGCCTGGGTGGCCTGCGGCCCCGCCGGCGCCTGGCCCGGCCGGAATTCGGCGGCGTAGGCCACTTCGGTGGCCGGCCAGTGGCGCGCGCGCGCGGCCTTCTCGGCCGCCGCCGGCTCGACCCGATAGGACTCCATCAGCTGCAGTTGCTCGGCATCGAAGGCGGCGGCCTTGAGGTCGCTCTCGTCCAGCCCGCGCACGCTGGCGGTTTCGCTGACCCGGCCCTTGCCGGCCTTGCCGGAGAACAGCGTCTTGCCGATCCCGGCGGTCTCGGCCTTGGCGTAGGCCATGCGCACGTCGTTGACGCGGACGAAGCCGGTCTTGCCGTCGGCGGTCTGCACCTTGAACCACAGGCCCTGCTGCGCGGCGATGGTGACGCTGGCGTCCTTGGCGAGGGTGGCGATCGCCGGGGTCTTGAAATCGGGACCGCGGCGCACCTCCACCGAGGGCTTGGAGACGGTGGCCGTGGTCGCCGCATCGGCGGCCCAGAGGCCGAGCGAAAGCAGGGCAGTGGCCAGCACCAGGCTCAATCGGTGGGTGTTTCGCATCCTGTGTCCCCTCTGTTGCCGGTCTGCGCGATGGTAGCGCCCGGACGTGTCGCATCGTAAACGCGGTTGTCGGCGGTGAGCGGCCATTCATCGGTGGCATTGAGGTCGCGGCCGAGCAGTTCGCGCAGGCGCACGCGTTCGCCGCGCACGCTGTCGTCGTTGTCGTCGTCGATCTCCGCGGCGGACACGCAGATCATCACCCTGCCATGCGCATCCAGCGGCAGGTCGCCGTCGTTCAGCGATGCGAAGAGCTGGTCGAGCTCGCGCTTCGCCAAAGCCATCGCGGCGGCTTCATCGGTGCCTTCCCAGACCAGCACGATCAGGTCGTCGAGGATCTCGTGCAGCCAGCTCTTGCGTTCGACGATGCCTTCGATCATCACCGCCTCGCCGCCGGCGTAGAGCTGGCGGCGCAGCAGGCGGCGGTATTCGCGCTTGCCGCGCACGGCGGCGAACGCGTCCAGCTCCGGATTGGCGATGAAGCGCAACCGCGCCATCACCAGCCAGGGATGCCTGCGCGGATCGTATTCGTCGCGGTAGTCGTTGTTGCCGACCGCGCGCCCGCGCTGCACGCCCGAGTACAGCCGGCAGAAGCCGAAGCACAGGCTGACGAAGCCGATGCTGGCGAAGATGTCCAGGAACGCGCCGAAGTAGGTCAGGCCGACGAAGGCCGCGGCGAGCAGGGCGATGTTGATCGCGACGAAGATCGGATCCACGTCCTCGTGCGGTTCGCCGCGCCAGAAGGCGTAGGTGGTCAGCATCACCAGCAGCGCCGCCAGCAGGTACTTGAACGACGTCGGCGGCACCTTGATCCCGCCCGCGTGCAGCAGCGCGTCGGTGGCCTCGGCCCAGACTTCGACGCCCGGCATCGCGGGGTTGACCGGGGTCGGCTTGCTGTCGCTGATGCCGGAAGCGGTGTAGCCCACCAGCACCACGGCGTCCTTCAGGTCGGGCCGCTTCTCGCCGGCCTTGTCGACGCAGACCTGCTTGCCTTCGAGCAGGTTCGCCGCGCTGACATACGGCATGCGGCTGTGTTCGCGCCAGTTGACGCGGATCTCGGCCGGGTAGGCGGAGCCGGGCCTCCGCTGCAAGAGCATCGCGAGCCGCAGCGGCAATGTGGGCAGCGACCAGCCGCCGCCCACGTCCTCGGACAACGGAACGTCGCGCAGGACGCCGTCCTGCCCGCGACTGACATTGGTCAGCGCGGAATGCTTCGCCATCGCCTCGCCGTAAGGCAGCAGCACCATCACGCGCGGGCCTGGTGCTTGCGCGTTCGCGTCGTTGCGGAACGCGCCGGGCAGTTGCGATGCGCGCAGCGGCGCATCGGCGTCGAACGCCGGATCCTGGCGCTTGGATGCGAACACGAAACGCCCGTCGCCGCCGCTCGCCATCGCGTCCAGCACCGCATCGCCATCGGGATCCTCGCGCAATGCGTCGAGGAACAGGACGTCGATGCCGGCGGCGCGCACGCCCGCCCGGTCCAGCATGTCCAGCAGGTCGGCATGGCGTTGTCGCGGCCATGGCCAGCCGCCCTGGCCCCGGTTGCTGAAATAGTCGATCGAGCAGTCGTCGATCTCCACCACCACGGTCTTGCCCGACGGCCTGGGTTCGATCGGGCGCCACTGGATGACGGTGTCGAAGATGCTGTTCTCGGCCGCATCCAGGCTGCGCTGGTGGGTCCAGTCCCAGCCCAGCCAGCCCAGCGCGGCGCAGGCCAGCAGCGGGTAGAACGCGTACTTCAGGCGCAGCGCGAGGCGCGACAGCGGCCGCCGCCAGCTGCGTTCGACGATGGTCCACGCATCCATGAACCACACCGCCAGCGAGGCCATCGCGGCGTCGATGCGGTCCTGCAAGGTCTTGACCAGCTTGCGCGCCATCCCCCGGCGTCCCCGTCAGTTGTCGCGTTCGACCACCTTGCGGGCGAGCGCCGCAAGCGCGGCCGTCTCCACCGCCAGGCCCGCCAGCGCATCGTGCATGACGGCCGACAGCTCCGCCAGCCGCGCGCGGCTGGCCTCGATGCCGAGCAACGCGGGGAAGGTGGCCTTGTCCTGGGCGACGTCCTTGCCCGCGGTCTTGCCGAGGGTGGCGGCATCGCCTTCGATGTCGAGCAGGTCGTCGCGGACCTGGAACGCCAGGCCCAGTGCGTCGGCATAGCGGTCGAGCGCGATCCGGCTTGCCTCGTCCGCGCCCGCCGCGATAGCGCCCAGTCGCACCGACGCGCGCAGCAGGGCGCCGGTCTTCAGCGCGTGCAGGCGCTGCAATCCGTCGATGCCGATGGCGCCGGCCTTGCCGGTCGCGTCGATGTCCAGCGCCTGCCCGCCGCACATCCCGGCCGCGCCGGACGCATGCGCGAGCTCGGCCAGCATCGCGACGCGCGATCCGGCGGGTTGCGGCGCATGCGCCAGCGCCGCGAACGCCAGCGCCTGCAACGCATCGCCGGCGAGGATCGCGGTGGCTTCGTCGAAGGCGACGTGCACCGTCGGCTGGCCGCGCCGCAGCGCATCGTCGTCCATCGCCGGCAGGTCGTCGTGGACCAGCGAATAGCAATGGACGAGTTCGACCGCGACCGCGGCGGCATCCAGCTGCGCCGGGTCCGCGCCGAATGCGGTGCCGGCGGCATACGCCAGCATCGGCCGCATGCGCTTGCCGCCGTTGAGCACGCCATGGCGCATCGCCGCGTGCAGGCGTTGCGGGGAATCGTGCGGAGCCGGCAGGGCATGGTCGAGCGCGGCTTCGACCCGCGCGCGCCAGGCCGCGAACGTGGCCTCAGGCATCGTCGCCGGAATCGAAGGGGCGGGCCTCGTCCGGCCGGGCCGGGTCGCTGAGCAGGCGCACGCGCAGTTCGGCCTGTTCCAGCGCGCCCTGGCAGCGGCGATACAGGCCGACGCCGCGTTCGTAGGCGGCCAGCGATTCCTCCAGCGTCATCTCGCCGGCCTCCATCTTGCCGACCAGCGCCTCGAGCGACTGCATCGAGGCCTCGAAGTCGGCGACTGGCGAGGCATCCGTGGCGGTGGCTTCGCTTGCAGGGGATTTCTTGGCCATGGCGCGAGTTTACGGCACCCGCGTCCAGTGCAGGCGTGCGCCATGCGCCCGCAACCATGCGGCCATCCGCGCGGACAGGATGCCGTCGCCGGCGGCCAGCAGTTCGCCGTCCCGGTCGGAGAGCAGCGGCAGGCGCGCGCGCTGCCACGGCGGCAGCTCCGCATCCTGCAGCACGTGCTTCAACGCGTGCGAATGCGCGCGACCCGGCTGCACGATGCGTTCGCCGCCTTGCCGCGCATGCGCGCGCAACGGCGCATCGAAACGCCCGGCGCCGATCAGTTCCAGCCGGTCGCCGGTCGGCAACGCCAGCGGCGCATCGCCGTCCCAGGCCTGTTCCCAGTCCCGCGGCAGCGCTGCGCGAATGCGCCCTGCATGCAGCAGGTTGCGCCAGCGCTGCACGCGCGCGCCGGCCCAGTCGAAGCAGGCCGCGGCATCGGCGCGCGCGGCGAGCAATCCGGTCTCGATGCGTTCGATTCCGCGGCCCGGCAGCGGCGGCAGGCCCAGCCCTTCGATCCAGCGCCGCAGGACCCGCGCGCGCCGTTCAGCCGTGATGTTCCGCAGGGCGGCGACATCCAACGCGGACTGGTCGTGCATCGCGCGCGACAGGGCGCTCGCATCCTCGCGCTCCAGCAGGCCGGCCGCCTGCGCGCTCAATGCCGCGCTGCGTGCGAGGTTTTGCGCCGCGGCCGGCCAGCGTTGGTGCAGCAACGGCATGACCTGGTTGCGGAGGAAGTTGCGGTCGAAGCGCGGATCGCCGTTGCCGGGATCGTCGATCCAGCGCAATCCGTGCGCCATCGCGTATCCGCGCAGCTCGTCCCGGGCGATCCCGAGCAGCGGCCGCCACAGCCAGCCCCGCGCGCAGCTGCGCCACGGCCGCATCGCCGCCAGGCCGTCCGCGCCGGAACCGCGCAGGGCGCGCAGCAGGAAGGTCTCGGCCTGGTCGTCGCGATGGTGGGCGAGGGCGAGGACCTCGCCTTCGCCCAATGATTCCCCGAATGCGCGATGCCGCGCCGCGCGCGCCGCGCCCTCGGGGCCGAGGCCGGCATCGCGATCGACCTCGACGCGCACGACCTGCAACGCGACATCGAGCGCCGCGCATTCGCGCCGGCAATGCGCGGCCCACGCATCCGCATCGGCATGCAGGCCGTGGTGCACGTGGATCGCGCGCAGGCCGTTGCGGCGGGCGCCGGCGTCGTTCGCCAGCAGGTGCAGCAGCACGCCGGAGTCCATGCCGCCGCTGTAGCCGAGCAGGATCGGTCGGCCGTCGTCGCGCGTCACCGCCTTGCGCAGCGCGGTCGCGGGCATCGCTCAGCTGGCGGTTTCGTAAGCGCCGTAGCCGCGCAGCCGGCGGTAGCGGCGCTCCAGCAGCTGGTCGGCGGGCACCTGCTCGAGCGCATCGAGTTCGTTGAGCAGGACGGCCTTGAGCCGCCTGGCCATCTGCACCGGGTTGCGGTGCGCGCCGCCGGTGGGCTCGCGCACGACCTTGTCGATCAGGCCCAGCCCGAGCAGCCGCTTGGCGGTCAGGCCGAGCTGTTCGGCGGCATCCTTGGCCTTGCCGGCATCGCGCCACAGGATCGAGGCGCAGCCTTCCGGGGTGATCACCGAATAGGTGCTGTATTCCAGCATCAGGGTGCGGTCGCCGACGCCGATCGCGAGCGCGCCGCCGGAGCCGCCTTCGCCGATCACCGTGCAGATGATCGGCACCTTGAGTTCGGCCATTTCCAGCAGGTTGCGGGCGATGGCTTCGGACTGGCCGCGTTCCTCGGCGTCGATGCCCGGCCAGGCGCCGGCGGTGTCGATGAAGGTCAGGATCGGCAGGCCGAAGCGCTCGGCCAGCTGCATCAGGCGCAGCGCCTTGCGGTAGCCCTCCGGCTTGGGCATGCCGAAGTTGCGCTTGACCTTGGCCTTGGTGTCGCGGCCCTTCTCGTGGCCGATCACCATCACCGGGCGGCCGTCGATGCGGGCCAGCCCGCCGACGATGGCGTTGTCGTCGGCGAAGGCGCGGTCGCCGGCGAGTTCCTGGAATTCGTCGCAGATCACCCGCAGGTAATCCAGCGTGTACGGCCGCGACGGATGCCGCGCAAGTTGCGAGACCTGCCACGGGGTGAGGTCGCGGAAGATGGTCGCGGTGCGCTTGCGCAGCTTGTCCTGCAGCGCATGCACTTCGGCGTCGATGTTGACCGCCGGGCCGCTGCTGGCATGCCGGAGTTCCTGGATCTTGGCTTCCAGGTCGGCGATGGGCTGTTCGAAGTCGAGGTAGTTCGGGTTCATCCGGCGCAGTTTAGCCCAGCGGGCCTGCCATACCGAGCCGTAGGTCGCGCACCCCGGGGCGTCGCTTGACGCGGGCGATGGGCCATCGGAGGCTGCATGGATGGACCAGCCACCCATGCAGGCCCCGTCTGCGCCCTCGCCGGCGGCCGTGCGCGTGCCGTGGCACGCCAGCCTGCGCACGCGGCTGATGCTGTGGGTCGGGCTGTTGCTGGCCTTGCTGCTGCTGGCCGGATTCGCCGCCGCCTTCCTCGCCGCGCGCGAACGCGTCGTCGCCGATGCCGAGGCGCGCACCCGCTACGAGGCGCAACAGGCCGCCGACCGGCTGGACGCGACCATGCGCTCGGTGCGGGTGTCCGGCGAGGCGATGATCGAACTCAGCAACCGGGTGTCGCTGACCCGCGGCGAATTGCTGGCGGCGATGGAGGCGATGCTGGACGCCAATCCGAGCACGGTCGGCGGCCTGGTCGCAGTGGAGCCCGGGGTGCTGGCCGATCGCGCGCCGATGGCCTACTACGTCGGCATCGCCGCGCGCGGCGTGCCGGACCGCGACCTGCTCGCCGACGGCTACGACCTGGCCGGGCGCGACTGGTACCAGCGCACGTTGAAGGCGACCTCGCCCTGGTGGTCGGAGCCGTACTTCAACGAGACCGCCGGCGGCCGCTACATGACCACGCTCAACCTGCCGCTGCGCGACCGCGAGGCCAGGCGCATCGGCATGGTCAGCCTGGACGTGCCGGTGCAGGCGCTGTCGTCCTCGCTGGAATCGCTGCGCACGGTGACCGGCCAGCGCACCGCGCTGTTCGCGCCGGCGGGGACGGTGGCGGTGCATCCGGAGCGGGGCGTCGCATTCGCCCATAGCCTGGCCGGCTACATCGCGCGCTTCGGCCGCGGCGATCTCGAGCCGATGGAGTCCGCGCGCGCGCAACGACGCGGGCTGCAGTTCACCCATGCCGATGCGCGCAACGGCACGGTCCGCTATTCGGTGCTGCAACCGGTGGGCGACAGCGGCTGGAGCCTGCAACTCTCGCTCGCCCGCGACGCCATGCTCGCCGGCCTCGACAGCGCGATGCGCATGCTGGGCCTGATCGGCGCATTGGTCGCGCTGCTGTTGGCGCTGGCGGTGCTGCGGTTGGCCAGGCGGATCACCGTGCCGCTCACCGAGCTGACCGCCAGCGCCGGCCACTTCGCCAGCGGCGAGTTCGACTGGCCGGTGCCGCACGACGCGCGCGGCGACGAAGTCGGGGTGATGGCGCGCGCGCTGGAGCGCGCGCGCGATTCGATCCGCCTGCAGCTGGACGAGATCGGCCGCTACGCCGCGGAACGGCAGAAACTGCAGAGCGAGCTGGACATCGCGCGCAGCATCCAGCGTTCGATGCTGCCGCAGGATCGCGACTTCGACGGCGCCCGCTTGCAGTACCGCCTGCGCGCGCGGCTGGAGCCCGCCAAGGCGGTCGGCGGCGATTTCCATGGCCACTTCCCGCATCGCGGTGGCGGAGCCTGGTTCGTGCTCGGCGATGTGTCGGACAAGGGGGTCCCGGCGGCGCTGTTCATGGCGCGCGCGGTGACCGTGCTGGAAGTGGCGGCGGCCGCGGGCGATGCGCCGGACCAGGTGCTGGCCGACGCCGCGCGCCACCTGTGCGAGGGCAACGATGCCTGCATGTTCGCCACCGTGCTGTGCGGCCTGCTGGACACGGCGACCGGCGAGCTGGCGATCGCCAGCGCCGGGCACGACGCGCCGCTGTTGCGGCATGCGGACGGCCGCATCGAAACCATCGCGCTGGAATCCGGCCCGGCGCTCGGTTTCCACGCGCAATGCAGCTTCCAGGTCTGGCGCGGCCGCTTGCAGCCGGGCGCGCTGCTGTTCGCCTACACCGACGGCGTGACCGAGGCCTTGGACCGCGACGACGCGGCCTTCGGCGAGGATCGCCTGCACGCGGCCTTGCGCGGATCGCGCAGCGCTGCCGAAGCCTGCGATGGCGTGCTGCGCGCGGTGCATGCCTTCGCGTCCGGCGCGGCGCAATCGGACGACATCACCGTGTTCGCGATCGATTGCGCAACGCGTCCGGCCGCGGGCGAGTGGCCGATCCGCCTGCGCGTGCCGGACGAGCGCGCGCGCTTGCCGGAACTGCTGGACGCGGTGGCGGCCGCCCTGCGCGATGCGGCGGTCGACGGCGGCTGCATCCACGATGCGCAGCTGGTGGTCGAGGAGCTGGCCTGCAACCTGATGGACCATGGCGTGCGGGGCGGCGTCGATGCGCTGGCGGTCGGCCTGGCCATCGAGGCAGGGCGGGTGGTGGTGGAGATCCGCGACAACGGCGCGGCCTACGACCCGCTGGCGCATCCGGTGCCGGACCTGGAGGCCGACCTCGACCAGCGCCCGATCGGCGGGCTCGGCATCCACCTGGTCCGCGAGTTGTCGCAGCGCACAGTTTACCGACGCGAAGATGGCTGGAACGTGTTGCGCATCGAGCTCGATGCCATACTCCCTGCAACCTAAGCGCGCGATCCCATGGCCATCAACGTCCGCATCCATCCGCTGCATCCGAACGGCAGCCAGCGCGTCGAGATCGGCGGCCGCCTGGACACGCATACCTACGGCGAGCTCGACGATCGCCTGACCCTGGTGCTGGCGGCGAAGGTGCAATCGCTGCTGCTCGACCTGGCGCAACTGGAATACATCAGCTCGGCCGGCGTGCGCTCGATCTTCCGCGTGCGCAAGCTGCTGTCCGAGCGCGGCGGCAAGGCGGTGGTCGCCAACGCGCAGCCGCAGGTGCAGAAGGTGTTCGACATCGTCAAGGCGGTGCCGTTGAGCGAGATCTTCCGTTCGGTGGAAGAGGCCGACGCCTACCTCGACAGGATCCAGAAGAAGATCGTCGCCGGCGACGGCGAGGACTGATCGCAGGCGCTTGGCGCTACTGCACCCAGGGCTTGCCCAGGTGCACGTTCACCGCCTGCACGCCGGGCAGGCTGCGCAACAGGCCGGGCAGGGCGGCATCCATGCGCAGGCCGCGACCGCCGTTGATCGACAGCCGGCCGATGCCGGAAGCGGTGGTCGCCTCGATCAGCAGCGGGGTGTTGCCGGGGTGCGCCTTCAGCACCCCCTCGAACTGCTGCAACGCACCCGGCGTGCGCAGGTCGAGCCGGATCGACAGCCGCTGCGCCTGCTGCCCGCAGAGTTGGCCGTAGTCCCAGCAGCGCTTGGCGCGCAGGGCGAAACCGCCGCTGAATTCGTCCTCGCGCAGGTCGCCTTCCACCACCAGGATGCGGTCGCGGGTCAGCAGCGGCGCGTATTCCTGCCACTCGTCGCCGAAGAAGGCGCATTCGATGCGGCCGCGCCCGTCCTCCAGTTGCACGAAGGCCTGCGAATCGCCGCGCTTGCGCATGCCGACCACCTGGCCCGCGACCACCGCCTGCATCTGCTGGCGCCAGCCCTTGCGCGCTTCCTGCGGGCGCGCTTCCCACAGCGCGTCCAGCGATGCCAGGTCGTGGCCGACCAGCCGCTTCAATTCCTCGCGGTGCGGATCCAGCGGATGCCCGCTGAAGTAGTGCCCCAGGGTTTCGCGCTCGCCCTGCAGCAACTGCGCCAGCGGCCAGTCGGCGCATTCGGGCAGCTCGATGTGGATGTCGGGTGCGCCGGTCGCATTGCCGAACATGTCGACCATGCCGGCGTCGCGGTTCCTGGCGATCTGGTCGGTGGCCTTCAGCACTTCCGGCAGCTGCAGCATCAGCGAGGCGCGGTTCTTCGCCAGCGCGTCCATCGCGCCGCCGTGGATCAGGGCCTCGAGCGTGCGCTTGTTGAGCCCGGCGGCATCCACGCGCTTGCAGAAATCGAGCAGGTCGACGAAGCGGCCGGAAGATTCCCTGGCGGCGGCGATGGCCTCGCAGGCGCCGCGGCCCACGCCCTTCACCGCGCCCAGGCCGTAGCGGATCGTGTTCGGGTCGGTGGCCTCGAACATGTAGGCCGAGGCGTTCACGTCCGGCGGCAGCACGGTCAGGCCGAGCGCGCGCGCCTCGTCGAGGAAGCCGACCACCTTGTCGGTGTTGTCCATGTCGGAGGACAGCACCGCGGCCATGAACTCGGCCGGGTAATGCACCTTCAGCCATGCGGTCTGGTAGGCGACCAGCGCGTAGGCGGCGGAGTGCGACTTGTTGAAGCCGTACTCGGCGAACTTCTCCATCAGGTCGAAGATCGGCGTCGCCACCTTCGCCTCGATCCCGCGCTCGGCGCAGCCGGCCTCGAACTTGGCGCGCTCCTTCGCCATTTCCTCGGGCTTCTTCTTGCCCATCGCGCGGCGCAGCAGGTCGGCGCCGCCCAGCGAATAGCCGGCCAGCACCTGGGCGATCTGCATCACCTGTTCCTGGTACACGATCACGCCGTAGGTCGGCGCCAGCACCGGTTCCAGCGCCGGGTGCGGGTAGCTGACCTCGGCGATGCCGTGCTTGCGGTCGCACCACTCGCGGTCCATCCCGCTGCCCAGCGGGCCCGGGCGGAACAGCGCGGCCAGCGCGATGATGTCCTCGAAGGTGTCGGGCTTGGCGCGCTTGAGCAGCTCGCGCATGCCGCGCGATTCGAACTGGAACACCGCCACCGAATCGCCGCGCGCGAACAGCTCGTACGCGGCCTTGTCGGTCAGTTCCAGCGCGGTGATGTCGAGCGCGGGCTCGCCATTGGCGGCGCGGCGGACATTGATCGCCTTCACCGCCCAGTCGATGATGGTCAGCGTGCGCAGGCCGAGGAAGTCGAACTTCACCAGGCCGATCGACTCGACGTCGTCCTTGTCGAACTGGGTCACCGGGTTGCGGCCATGGCCGTGGCCGTCGTGTTCGGCGAACAGCGGGCAGAAGTCCTGCAGCGGGCTGGGCGCGATCACCACGCCGCCGGCGTGCTTGCCGGCGTTGCGGGTCAGGTCTTCAAGCTGCAGGGCGAGGTCGATCAGGTCGCGGACGTCGTCGTCGGACTCGTAGCGGTCCTTGATCTCGGCGATCAGGTAGCCGTCCTTCTGCTGCGAGCGCTTGCTGCGGCCGATCACGTCGTCCAGCGACAGCGGGTCGGCCGGTTGCAGCGGGATGAGCTTCGCCAGGTCGTTGACGAAGCCGTAGGACAGGCCGAGCACGCGGCCGGCGTCGCGCAGCACCGCCTTCGCCGCCATCGTGCCGTAGGTGATGATCTGGCTGACGCGGTCGCGGCCGTACTTGCGGGCGACGTAGTCGATCACCTCGTCGCGGCGATCCATGCAGAAGTCGATGTCGAAGTCCGGCATCGACACGCGTTCCGGATTGAGGAAGCGTTCGAACAGCAGGTCGTAGGGCAGCGGGTCGAGGTCGGTGATGCCCAGCGCCCAGGCCACCAGCGAGCCGGCGCCGGAACCGCGGCCGGGACCGACCGGGATGCCGTGCTGCTTGGCCCAGTTGATGAAGTCGGCGACGATCAGGAAGTAGCCGGGGAAGCCCATCTTGACGATGACGTCGAGCTCCAGCTCGAGCCGCGCGTCGTAGTCGGCGCGCGACTTGCCGGGCGCCAGCGGCGCTTTCTGCAGCCGCTGCGCGAGGCCGGCGCGCGACTGGCTGCGGATCCAGCTGTCCAGGGTCTCGTCGTCCGGCACCGGGAACGCGGGCAGGTAATAGGTGCCCAGCCGCAGTTCCAGGTTGCAGCGCTGCGCCAGCGCCACCGTGTTGTCGAGCGCGTCCGCCGCATCGGCGGCGAACAGCGCGGTCATCTCGTCCGCCGACTTCAGGTATTGCTGCGCGCTGTAGTCGCGCGGGCGGCGCGCGTCGTCCAGCACGCGGCCGCTGGCGATGCACACGCGCGCCTCGTGCGCGTCGAAGCCGTCGGCGTCGAGGAAGCGCACGTCGTTGCTGGCGACGAGCGGAATGCCGCGGCGCGCGGACACGTCCAGCGCGAAGGCGTTGAACGCGTCTTCGCCGGCGCGGCCGGTGCGCAGCAGTTCCAGATGCAGGCGTTCGCCGAACTTCGCCTGCAGGTCGGCCAGCGCCTGCTCGGCCAGGTCGTGGCGGCCCGAGGCGAACAGCAGGCCCGGTTCCGAATGCGGGCCGGCGATCGCGAACAGGCCCTTGTTCTCCGCCAGCCAGGCCGGGCGCGCGACCACGCCATCGACGCGATGGCCTTGCATCCACGCGCGGGTCAGCAGCTGCGAGAGGCTGAGGTAGCCGTCGTTGTCGCGGCACAGCAGGGTCAGGCGCGAGGGCGCGGCGGTGCCGTCGGCGACCAGCACGTCGGCGCCGGCGATCGGCTTGATCCCGGCCTTCTCCGCTTCCTTGTAGAACTTGACCAGGGCGAACAGGTTGTTCTGGTCGGTGATCGCCACTGCCGGCAGGCCGCGCGCCGCGCAGGCCGCGACGAGTTCCGGGATGCGGATCGTCGAATCGACCAGCGAGTATTCGCTGTGCAGGTGCAGGGGGACGAAACGGGCAGACATCTTGGCACCGCGTAACCAGCCAGCAGGGTAGGCCGCCACCGTGCCCCGGGCAAGGCTTGACAGGCCGCGGAAGCTGCCCGGCCCTGCTCGCGCCGCCGCGTCGGCTCAGGCCACCCGGAACGGTCGGTCGGGATGGCCGCCGTCGATGTAGCGGCTGGCATTGACCCGGGCATGGTGCTGGAACAGCGCCAGTGCGCCGAGGCGGTCGCGGATCCAGGCTTCGCGGCGTTGCATGCCGTCGCCGCCGGGTGCCGCCGTGGCGCGGTATTCGCAGAAATCGGCGTAGTCCTCGGCTTCGGTCGCCACCGCCGGCCAGGCCAGTTCCAGCAGGATGACGTCGTCGAGCAGGCCGAGCAGCGGGATCGCGTCGGGGATCAGGTCCTGGTCCTGGTCGAGGTAGGCCAGCAGCTTGCGCACGCGCCGGCAGGCGCCCTGGCGACGGTCCCAGTCGGCGTCGTCGAGCATCGCGCGCAGCTGTTCGATGCGCGACAGGCGTTCGTCCAGCACCGCCCGCGCGCGCGCCGCGGGCAGGCCCTGCAGCCAGCGGCCGAGGGTGGCGATGCGGTCGGCATCGACATGGCGCGCCTCGGGATGGATCTCGTGCAGCAGGCGGTCGAAGCGCGCGACCGCGGTGGCGTCGAGTCTGAGGCCGCCGATGCTGTCGCGGTGGGCGTGGCCGGGACGGTCGTCCCAGGGCAGCGGCGTATCGGCGGGCGCTGCGGTTCGCATGAACATGGCGCACCTCGCGTGGCCGACATGCGGGGGAGGGTTGCGCGCGGGCGTCGGCCGGCTTGCGCGCACGCCGCATCGATGCGATGCAGGCGCAGCATGCGCCGCCGGGCCAGTCGGGTCATGTGCCGGAAGCGAGGTGCCGCAAGTCATGTTGCGCGCATGCCGCCAGCGCGCGCTGAACCGGGGCGAAACTGCGGCGATGCTGCGGGCACGGTCCGTGCTTCAGCAGCGCTTCGCGATGCATCGCGCTGGGATAGCCCTTGTGCCGGTCGAAGCCGTATTGCGGGTACTGCCCGTGCAATTCGCGCATGCGCGCGTCGCGCGCCACCTTGGCCAGGATCGATGCGGCCATGATCGCCGGCTCGGATGCGTCGCCATCGACGATCGCGGTCGCGAGGCAGGGCATGCCGTCGGGCACGCGGTTGCCGTCGATCAGCGCGTGGTGCGCGGCCGGCGCCAGCGCGGCGACGGCGCGGCGCATGCCGGTCATGGTCGCCTGCAGGATGTTGAGCGCGTCGATCTCGCCGGCTTCCACGAATTCGATCCGCCACGCCAGTGCGCGCTCGACGATCAGCGGATACAGCGCCTCGCGCTTGCGTTCGCTGAGCTGCTTGGAATCGTCCAAGCCATCGATGGGGCGGGCGGGATCGAGGATCACCGCGGCCACGCACACCGGTCCGGCCAGCGGGCCGCGCCCGGCTTCGTCGACGCCGGCGAGCAGGATCGTCATGCCGGGCGCGGCGGCAATCCGGCGACCGCCTCCGCGGCACGGGCCGATGCATCGCGCCGCAAGGCCTGGTGGATCGCGAGGAACTCGGGCTGCAGCGAGGCGGCGGCGCCCGCATCGCGGAACCAGCGCAGCAGCGCGGCATGCACCTTGTCCGCGGTGCATTCGCCCTGCAGCAGCTCCGGCACCAGCGCCTTGCCGGCGAGGATGTTCGGCAGGCTCACGTGCGTCGACTTCAGCAGGCCGAAGGCCTTGACGATGGCGTAGGTCAGCGCGGAGATGCGATGGCCGATCACCATCGGCCGCTTGCACAGCATCGCTTCCAGCGCGGCGGTGCCGGACGCCAGCAGCACGCAGTCGCCGGCGATCATCGTCGCCTGCGCCCGGCCATCGAGGACGCGGACGTTCGCCGCATCGCCCGCGATGCGCTCGATCGCGGCGCGGCATTGCGCATTGGCGGCGGGCACCAGCACGCGCAGGCCGGAGATGTCGCGTTGCAGGCGCGACGCGGCGTCGAGGAATACCGGCAGCATGCGTTCGATCTCGCCGAGCCGGCTGCCCGGCAACAGCGCCAGGATCGGCGCATCGGCCGGCTCGCCGAGCGCGGCGCGCGCGGCGTCGCGATCGGGTTGCAGGGAGATTTCATCGGCCAGCGGATGGCCGACGAACACCGCGTCGACGCCGTGCCTGGCGTAGATCGGCGGTTCCATCGGGAACAGGCAGAGCACGCGGTCGGCGCTGGCGCCGATCTTCGCCGCGCGGTTTTCGCGCCAGGCCCAGACCGAGGGGCTGACGTAATGCACGGTACGCACGCCGCGCTGCTTGAGCCAGCGCTCCACGCCGAGGTTGAAGTCCGGCGCGTCGATGCCGATGTAGACATCCGGTTTCCAGTCCAGCACGCGCTGGCGGAACGCCTTGCGCAGTCGCAACAGGCGCGGCAGGTGGGCCAGCACTTCGGCCAGGCCCATCACCGCCAGTTCGCTGGCATCGAACCAGGCGTCGAGGCCGGCGGCGCGCATGCGGTCGCCGCCGATGCCGGCGAATTCCGCATCGGGGAAGCGCTTGCGCAGTTGTTCGATCAGTCCCGCGCCGAGCTGGTCGCCGGAGGTTTCGCCGGCGCACAGGGCGACACGCCGGACAGCCGCAGGCACGGCGCCTACCTCAGCAGCGGCCGCTCGCCGCTCTCGATGAAGTCGAGCATGGCGCGCACGTCCTCGCTGCCGGCCGCGGCGATCTCGCCGAGCTCGGCCTTGGCCTCGTCGAGCCTGGCATCGCCCATGTACAGCGCGCGGTAGGCGCGCTTGATGCTGGCGATGCGGCCGGCATCGAAACCGCGGCGCTTCAGGCCCTCGGCATTGATGCCGCGCGCGCGCGCGTATTTTTCCTGCGCCACCATCACGAACGGCGGCACGTCGCCGTTGACGAACGCGCCCATGCCGATGAAGGCGTGGTCGCCGATCCGGCAGAACTGGTGCACGCCGGTGAAGCCGCTGAGGATCACCTGGTCGCCGACGGTGACGTGGCCGGCCAGCGTGCTGTTGTTGGAGAACACGCAATCGTTGCCGACGATGCAGTCGTGGGCGACGTGGCAGTAGGCCAGGATCCAGTTGCGGTGGCCGATGCGGGTGATGCCGCCGCCGTCGCCGGTGCCGCGGTTGATGGTGACGAATTCGCGGATCGAATTGCCGTCGCCGATCACCAGTTCGACGCGCTCGCCGCGGTATTT
Organism: Thermomonas aquatica; assembly: GCF_006337105.1. NCBI lineage: Bacteria > Pseudomonadati > Pseudomonadota > Gammaproteobacteria > Lysobacterales > Lysobacteraceae > Thermomonas > Thermomonas aquatica. Next base: position 2,745,432 of record NZ_CP040871.1, read on the forward strand.
CTTGTCCTGCGGCGCGCCGCCGATCGCGGCCTGGCCGTGGAAGACGTTATCGCGGCCGATCCTGGTAGGGCCTTCGATCACGCAATGCGGGCCGATCCGGGTGTCGTCGCCGATCTCGACCTCCGCGCCGATCACGGCGTACGCGCCGACGCGCACGTGCGCGCCGAGCTTCGCCGACGGGTCGACGACCGCGGTCGGGTGGATCAGCGCTGCGCTGTCGCCGGCCATCGGCTCAGTCCCGCGCCGCCGCGCACAGGATCTCGGCGCAGGCGACCTGCTCGCCGTCGACGCGGGCCACGCCCACGTACTGCGCCATGTTGCGGATGCGCCGCTTCAGCTCGACCTCGAGTTCCAGCTTGTCGCCCGGCACCACCATCCGGCTGAACTTCGCGTTGTCCACCTTGACCAGGTAGAACGTGTCCTTGCCGAGCTCGGCCGGGTCGCGCGAGAGTTGGGTGAGCAGGCCGCCGGCCTGCGCCAGCGCCTCGACGACCAATACGCCGGGCATCACCGGGTGGCCGGGGAAATGGCCGGTGAAGAAGGGTTCGTTGCAGGTCACGTTCTTGTACGCCAGCACGCGCTTGTCCTTCTCGAACTCGACCACGCGGTCGACCAGCAGGAAGGGATAGCGGTGCGGCAGCAGGCGTTCGATCTCCGGGGTGTTCACCGGCAGGCTTACCTGACTGGCGCTGGCGCTGTGGGTTGCATCGGTCATTCTGGGTCCTTGTCGCCGGCCTTGCTGCGGCGGGCGATGTCGTCGAGTTGCTTGAAGCGCGCGGCGCTCCTGCGCCAGCTGCGATTGTCCATCAAGGGGGTGCCCGATGAATACTCGCCGGGCTCGCGGATGGAGTGGGTGACCAGCGACATCGCGGTGATCACCACGCGGTCGCAGACCTCGAGGTGGCCGAGGATGCCGGCACCGCCGCCGACCAGGCAATGGCGGCCGATCACCGCGCTGCCGGCCACCGCGGAACAGCCGGCCATCGCGGTATGCGCGCCGATCCGCACGTTGTGGCCGACCTGGATCTGGTTGTCCAGGCGCACGTCCTCTTCCAGCACGGTGTCGCCCAGCGCGCCGCGGTCGATGCTGGTGTTGGCGCCGATCTCGCAGTCGTCTCCGACCATCACCCCGCCCAGCTGCGGTACCTTGATCCAGCGGCCATGGTCCATGGCGATGCCGAAGCCGTCGGCGCCGAGCACCGCGCCGGGGTGCACCAGCACGCGCTTGCCGAGCCGCACGCGGGTCACCAGGGTGGCGCGCGCGACCAGTTCGCAGCCCTCGCCGATTACGCAATCCTCGCCGATCACGCAGCCGGGGCCGATGCTGGCGCCGGCGCCGATCCGGCTGCGCGCGCCGATCGAGACGTGCGGCCCGACATGCGCGGAAGGCTCGACCTCGGCGGAGGGATCGACCGCCGCAGTGGGATGGATGCCGGCCATGCGCGCGGGCTTGCGCTCGAATAGGGCGGCGATCTTGGCGAACGCGACGTAAGGGTCGCGCGCCAGCAGGGCGGTGCCGGCGCGCGCATCGGCATCGTCCGCGCGCAGCACGACCACGCCGGCGCCCGTCTCGGCCAGCTGGCCGCGGTAGCGCGGGTTGGCGAGGAAACCCAACTGGTCGGCGGTGGCGGTGGCCAACGTGCCGACGCCATGCACCGCGCGGTCGTCGCCGCGCAGTTCAAGCCCGAACCGTTGCGCCAGCTCCGAAGCGGCGAAGACTGGCGCGCTCATGCCCGGTTGCGGCCGTTACAGCTGGCCGCCGAAGGTGAACTGCAGCCGCTCGATCTGGTCGCCGGCCTTCTTGCGCAGCGGCATGGCGTAGCTGATCGACAGCGGGCCCATCGGCGAACGCCACAGCAGCGCCACGCCGGCGGACGCGCGCAGGTCGCTGGCGCTGAAGTTGTCCCAGCCGTTGTAGACGTTGCCGAAGTCGAGGAAGGCGGAGACGCGCGCGGCCGGGCTGTCGAACAGCTTCGGGAAGATCGCTTCCACCGAGCCGGCGAGCAGGAACGAACCGCCCAACGGCTGGCGATAGCCGGAGATGCCGGCATAGGCGGGGCCCAGGGTGTTGTCGACGAAGCCGCGCACCTTGCCCTGCGCAGCGATGCCGCCGGCATAGAAGTTCTCGAAGAACGGCAGGCCGCTGGCGGTCACCGTCTTGTCGAAATCCGGCGAAGTCGGCAGGCACGGATCGCTCGGCGCGGGTCCGGGCACCTCGGTGTCGAGGATGCCGTCGCCATTGCTGTCGGTATAGGTCGGCGCGGTGTAGCAGAGGTTGCGGGTGAAGTCCTTGCCGTAGGAATCGCCATAGCCGAGGTTGACGGCGGTCTTCACCACCAGCGCCTGGTTCAGCGGCCAATACTTGGCGAAGTCGTAGGACAGCTTGTAGTACTCGACCGTGGAGCCCGGCATGGCGATTTCCGCCGACAGGCTCTGGGTGCTGCCGAGTACCGGAATGAAATAGTCGTTGCGGGTATCGCGCGACCAGCCCAATTGCGTGCGCAGGGCATGGAAGGTGCGGTTGCCGACCGCACTGATGTAGTCCACCAGCGGCGGCGGGGTGGAGCCGGGGAACGCCAGGATCTCGTTGCTGTCGATGCCGAACATCAGCGACACCGAATCGCTCTCGCTCAGCGGCAGGCCCATGAACACCTGCGCCGCGCCGCTGTTGGTCGAGTACTGGGCGACGTTGTAGCTGGAATAGTCGAACTCGCGCCACCACAGGTTGTAGCCCAGCGACAGGCCTTCGTCCGTGAAGTACGGATTCATGAAGGAGAAGTCGTAGCGCTTCTGGTAGGTGCTGCGGGTCAGGCCCACCGACACCCGGTTGCCGGTGCCGAGGAAGTTGTTCTCCGACAGCTGCAGCGACAGGTTGACGCCGGACAGCTGGGAATAGCCCACGCCGGCGGCGATGCTGCCCGAGGTGGTTTCCTTCACCGTGTAGACCACGTCGACCTGGTCGTCGCTGCCCGGCACCGGCTCGTTCTCGACGTTCACTTCCTCGAAATAGCCCAGCCGCGAGAGGCGCACCTTGCTGCGGTCGATCGCCGCCTGCGAATACCAGCTGCCCTCGAACTGGCGCATCTCGCGGCGCAGCACCGAGTCGGCGGTGCGGGTATTGCCCTTGAACACGATCCTGCGCACGCTGACGCGCGGTCCGGGCTGGACCTGGAAGTCGATGCCGACGGTGCGCTTGTCGCGGTCGATCGTGGGTGCCGGGTTGACCTGGGCGAAGGCGTAGCCGATGTTGGACAGGCGCGCGGTGATCGCATCGGTCGCGAATTCGAGCACGCCGCGCGAGAAGGTGCTGCCCGGCTTGATGAACTCGACGATCTTCTCGATCTCCTCCTTCGGCAGCACGGTGTCGCCGGAGACGGTCACGCCGGAGACGCTGTACACCTCGCCCTCGGTGATGCCCGCGGTGAGGTACATGTCCTTCTTGTCGGGACTGATCGCGACCTGGGTCGTGTCCAGGCTGAAATCGACGTGGCCGCGGTTGAGGTACCAGGCGTTGAGCTTCTCGATGTCCCCGGACAGCTTCTCGCGCGAGTACTGGTCGTCGCGCTTGTACCAGCTCAGCCAGTTGCTGGTATGCGATTCCCAGGACTTGGTGATCTCCTCGTCGCTGTAGCTGTCGTTGCCGACCAGGTTGATGTGGCGGATCTTCGCCGCCTTGCCTTCCTTGATGTTCAGGGTCAGGTTGACGCGGTTGCGGTCGAGCCGCTCCACGCTCGGGCTGATCTCGACGCTGTACTTGCCGCGGTTGTTGTACTGGCGGTTCAGTTCCTGGGTGACGCGATCCAGGTTGAGGCGGTTGAAGGTCTCGCCTTCGGACAGGCCGATGTCCTTGAGGCCCTTCAGCAGGTCTTCGGACTTCAGGTCCTTGTTGCCGACCAGGGTCAGCTTGTTGATGGCGGGCCGTTCGACCACGGTGATCACCAGGATGCTGCCCTGGTGGTCCAGGCGCACGTCCTCGAAGAAGCCGGTCTTGTACAGCGCGCGCAGCGCCTCGGCGGCCTTGGCGGCGTCGAGGGTGTCGCCGCGCTCGACGGGCAGGTAGGTGAACACGGTGCCTGCGCCGATGCGCTGCAGGCCGTCGATGCGGATGTCGCTGACCGCGAACGGTGCGAGCGCCGTCTGCGCCCAGGCCGGCAGCGCGAGCGCCGAGGCCAGGGCAAGTGTGAGCAGGCGGCGGGACAAGGGTCGGGTCATTCGGAACATCCTGTTGCGGAACATGGTGCTGGGTGCATGCGGTCGGGCACCAGCGGCGGGGGAGCGATGCGTCACGACACCAGGCGCAGGATGTCGTTGTAGAACGCCAGGCCCGTCAGCCCCGCGATCAGCGCGAGCCCGAGGTACTGGCCGAAGGCCATCGCGCGATCGCCCAGGGGGCGGCCGATGGCCAGCTCGATAAGGTAATACAGCAGGTGACCACCGTCCAAGACGGGAATCGGCAGCAGGTTGAGGATGGCAAGGCTGACCGAGAGCAGGGCCAGGAAGTTCAGGAACCACGCGGTGCCGCCGCTGGCATAGGCATTCGCCGCCTGGGCGATGGCGATCGGCCCGGACACCGTGTTCTGCACCGACACCCGGCCACTGAACGCGCGCCCAATCATCTCGAACAGCTGCCTGGCCTGGTAGCCGGTTTCCCTGACCGCGGCAGGCACGGCGGCGATCGGGTTCAGGCGCAGGACGGCGTCGTGCGCCGGCAGCGTCGCGGCGGCGTTGCCGAAGCCCAGCTGCCAGCTCTTGCCGCCATCGGGCTTGGCGCGCCAGACCGGGGTCATCTCCAGCGCCAGGCGTTCGCCATCGCGCTCGACTTCGACCATGCCCGGTCCGCCGCGCTCGCCCAGCACGTTCACCAGCGGCGCGATCTGGTCGAAGCTGCTCACCGGCGCCGCGTCAACGGCGGTGATCCTGTCGCCCTCGGCCAGCACGCCCCACGCCGGGGTGCCCTCGGCGATCCGGCCAACCACCGCGGGCATGAGTTCGTGGCGCGCGGTCAGGCCGATCGCCTGCAGCGCGCGCGATTCGTCGAAGCCGGCCGGCAGCCTGTCCAACGGCAGGCTGCGCGCCTGCTCGTCGCCATCGCCGCGCGCGACCAGCACCTGCACCGGCTTCCCGTCCAGCGCGGCCACGCTCAACGCCATCAGCGCCTCGCTCCAGGTCGGGGTGTCGCGGCCGTCGACCGCGCGGATGCGGTCGCCAGCCTGCAGGCCGGCCTGTGCGGCGATGCCCTCGGCCTTGCCGATCACCGGTGCGTAGTCGGGGCGGCCGATCACCAGCATCGCCCACAGCAGGGCCACGGCCAGCAGCAGGTTGGCCAGCGGGCCGGCGGCCACGATCGCGATGCGCTTCCACACGCTCTGGCGGTTGAAGGCCCGGTCCAGCTCGGCGGCCGGCACGTCGCCCTCGCGCCCGTCGAGCCGGCTTTCATCGAGCATGCTGACGTAGCCGCCCAAGGGAATCGCGGCGACCACGTATTCGGTGCCGTCCTTGCCGCGACGCGACCACAGTGCGCGGCCGAAGCCGACCGAGAAGCGCAGCACCTTCACGCCGCAGCGGCGCGCGACCCAGAAATGGCCGAATTCGTGGAAGGTGACCAGCACGCCCAGCGCGACCAGCAGCCACCACAACGATCCGAAGAATTCACTCAAGGGAACATGCTCATGGGCGTGGGGCGGGTCCGGCCCGCAAGGCTGTCGATCCGCGCTCGCGCCGTCGCCCGCGCCCGCGCGTCCGCCTCCAGCAGCGCTTCCAGCGAATCGGCGGGTTGCGCGGGCATGGCGTCCAGGGTCGCGGCGACGGTGTCGGGGATGGACAGGAAACCGATCCGGCCCTGAAGAAAGGCTGAAACGGCTTCCTCGTTGGCGGCATTCAGCACGGCCGGGGCGCTGCCGCCGGCGTCCAGCGCGCGCCAGGCCAGGGCCAGGCAGGGAAAGGCGTCGAGGTCGGGGGCTTCGAATTCGAGCTTGCCGCCCTGCGCGAGCAGGTCGAGCGGGGCGACCCCGGATTCGATCCTGCGCGGCCAGCCCAGGCCTACCGCCAGCGCGGTGCGCATGTCCGGCAGGCCGAGTTGCGCCAGCGAACTGCCGTCGACGAAATCGACGATGGCATGCACCAGCGACTGCGGATGCACCAGCACCCGGATGCTGCCGGCCGGGAGGGCGAACAGGTGGTGGGCCTCGATGACCTCCAGGCCCTTGTTCATCAGCGTGGCCGAATCCACCGAGATCTTCGGGCCCATCGACCACTTCGGGTGGGCGACGGCTTGCGCAGGCGTGACGTCGGCCAATTCGGCGCGGCTGCGGCCGCGGAACGGACCGCCCGAGGCGGTCAAGGTGATGCGCGAGACCGCGGCCGGATCATCGCAACTGGCCAGGCACTGGAACACCGCGTTGTGCTCGCTGTCGATCGGCACGATGCGTGCGCCGCCGGCCCGTGCGGCCTGCATCAGCAGTTCGCCCGCCAGCACCAGCGATTCCTTGTTGGCCAGCAACAGGCGCTTGCCGGCATGCGCGGCGGCCAGGGTCGAAGGCAGCCCCGCGGCACCGACGATCGCGGCGACCACGGCATCGCAGGCGTCGCCGCCCGCCAGGGCATCCAGTGCCGCGCCGCCCGCGTGCGCCTCGGTCGCCAATCCCGCCGCGCGCAATCCGTCGCGCAGCTCGGCGAAGCGGCTTTGGTCGGCGATGACCGCATGCTCCGGGCGATGCGTGCGGCACAGTCCGACCAGCTCGCCGACCTTGCTGCCGGCGGCCAGCACGCTGGCGCGCAGCGTCGCCGGATGGCGCGCGATCACGTCCAGCGCGGACGCGCCGATCGAACCGGTGGCGCCGAAGACTGCAACCCTCTGCATCATCGCCGCCCTAGAAACCCAACCACAGTTTGCCCAGTGCGAATACCGGCAGCGCGGCCAGCACGCTGTCCACGCGGTCCAGCACGCCGCCGTGGCCGGGGATCAGGTCGCCGGAATCCTTGGCTCCCACGTGGCGCTTGAGCAGGCTCTCGAACAGGTCGCCGACCACCGAGAACAGCACGGTGGCCAGCGCGACCAGGCCGATCGCGGGCAACTGGTCGACGCGCGCACCGATCAGCATCGCCCCGACCATGGCGACTGCCAGCGACAGCAGCAGGCCGCCGAGCAGGCCCTCGATGGTCTTGTTCGGGCTGATCCTCGGCGCCAGCTTGCGCTTGAACAGCTTGCCGCCGAAATAGCGGCCGGCGAAATACGCCCCGCTGTCCGCGGCCCAGACCAGGAACAACGCCAGCAACAGCCACCGGTGGCCGTTCGGCGCGCTGGCATGGATCAGGCCCAGGGCGCACCAAGCCGGGATCACCGCCAGGGTGCCGGCGAGCAGCTTGAACGCGCGCGCATGCGAATCGTGGTCGGAGGCGAAGTGGTAGTGCTTCATCCACAGCATCGCCAGCAGCCACCAGGCCACGCCGATCAGCACCACCAGCTGCAGCAGGGCGAACGAGCCGCCCTGCGCGGAGCGCGAGCCCCAGACCAGCGCCGCCATCACCCCCACGTTGCACAGCAGCAGTACCGTGCGTGCCAGGGTGTCGTCGATCTCGGCCAGCTTCAGCCATTCCCACAGCGCCACCAGGAACAGCACCGCGCTCAGCGCGGCCAGTACCGGCGTCGGCACGAACAGCACGGTCAGGATGGCGATCGGCGCCATGATCAGCGCAGCCAGCAGGCGCGTTTTGGTCACGTGGTTCCCCCGGTTGCGTGTCCCGCCACCTGCGCGCTGGTCAGCCCGAAGCGGCGTTCGCGACCGGCGTAATCGTCCAGTGCGCGGCGCAGTGTGGCGGCATCGACGTCCGGCCACAACGTGTCGGTGAACCACAGCTCGGTGTAGGCCAGCTGCCAGAGCAGGAAGTTGCTGATGCGCAGCTCGCCGCCGGTGCGGATGAACAGGTCGGGCGGGGGCAGGTCGGCCAGCGCGACCCGCGCGGAGATCGCGCTTTCGTCGATCTGGTCCGCGCGCAGGCGGCCGGCGGCGACCTCCTCGGCCAGCGCGCGTGCGGCCTGGGCGATGTCCTGCCTGCCGCCGTAACTGGCGGCGATGCTCAACTGCAGCCTGGCGTTGCCTGCGGTCAGCGACTCCGCGGCCTGCATGCGGGCCAGGATCTCCGGCGCGAAACGGGCGCGTTCGCCGATGAAGCGCAGCCGCGCGCCGAGCCGGTGCAGTTCGTCCACTTCGCGCTCCAGCGCGCCGAGGAACAGCTTCATCAGCCCGCCGACCTCGTCGCTGGGCCGGTTCCAGTTCTCGCTGGAGAACGCGAACAGGGTCAGCGCCTGCACGCCGTTGTCGAGGCAGAACTCGACGCAGGACTTGACCGCGCGCGCGCCGGCGCGGTGGCCGATGATGCGCGGGCGGTGGCGCTGCTGCGCCCAGCGGCCGTTGCCATCCATGATGATGGCGATGTGGCGCGGAACGCGCGCGGCGGGGCTCGTCACGTCTGGTGCGTCGCGCAGGCGGCTCAGACCGCCATCAGTTCCGTTTCCTTGGCCTTCACCACGTCGTCCACGTCCTTGATCGCGCCGTCGGTGATCTTCTGGATCTCGGCCTCGGTGCGGGTCGCCTCGTCCTCGGTGATCTGCTTGTCCTTCAGCAGTTCCTTGACCTGGTGGTTGGCGTCGCGGCGGATGTTGCGGATCGCGACCTTGGCGTCCTCGCCTTCGTTGTGCACGACCTTGGTCAGTTCCTTGCGGCGCTCCTCGGTCAGCGCCGGGATGTTCAGGCGGATCACGGTGCCGGCGGTGTTCGGGGTCAGGCCGAGGTCGGAGGCGAGGATCGCCTTCTCGACCGCGCCGACCATCTGCTTTTCCCACGGGGTGATGATGATCGAACGCGCATCGCCCACCGCCACGCTGGCGACCTGCGACAGCGGCATGTCGGAGCCGTAGTAATTGACCTTGATGCTGTCGACCAGGCCGGTGTTGGCGCGGCCGGTGCGGACCTTGACCAGGTTGTGGCGCAGCGATTCGATGCTCTTGCCCATGCGGGCCTGGGCGTCCTTCTTGATGTCGTTCAGCATCGATGTGCTCCGGGTTCCTTGGGTAACCGCGGAATTATATGCGAGCCGGTGCCGGCCCCGGCGCCGGCCCGGGGGCGCGGGGATTCATGGATGGCCGAATTCGTCGCTGCCATGCCCGTGGCCGTGCACGTGCCCATGGTGCCGGTCGATCGCCTGTCCATGCGGCGCGCGGTCGTTGCAGTCGTGGGCCGCGCCGTGGCCGCGCTCGATCTGCAGGGTCGGGTGGTTGATGCCGAAGCGCTCGTCGAGGCCGTCGTTGAGGCGGTCGATGAAGGCGTCGTGGTCGGCGTCGCCCGCGCGCACCAGGTGCGCGGTCATCGCGATCTCGCCGGCGCCCAGCGACCAGATGTGCAGGTGGTGCACCGCGGACACGCCCGGCTGTTGCAGCAGCCAGCCGCGCACCTGGTTCTGGTCGATGCCGCGCGGCACCGCGTCCATCGCGGCATTGAAGGCATCGCGCAGCAGGCCGAAGGAACCGATCGCCACCACCACCGCGACCAGCAGGGCGGTGGCCGGGTCCAGCCAGGTCCAGCCCAGCCACCACATGCCGGCGCCGGCCAGCACCGCCACCAGCGACACCGCGGCATCGGCGACCAGGTGCAGGAAGGCGCCGCGCCGGTTGAGGTCGTGGGCATGGCCGTCGCGCACCAGCCAGGCGGCACCGAGGTTGATGGCGATGCCGATCGCCGCCACCACCATCACCGGCAGGCCGGGCACCTCCGGCGGCGCGTTGAAGCGGCGGATCGCCTCCCAGCCCAGCGCGCCGGAGAACGCGACCAGCAGCAAGGCATTGGCCAGCGGCGAGAGCAGGGTGGCGCGGCGCCAGCCGTAGGTGTGGCGTTCGGTCGGCGGTCGCTTGGCCAGCACCGCCGCGCCCCAGGCCAGGCCCAGGCCGAGCACGTCGCCGAAGTTGTGCAGCGCGTCCGACAGCAGCGCCAGCGAATTGGTGGCGAAGCCGTAGCCGGCTTCGAGCGCCGTGTAGGCCAGGTTGATCAGGGTCACCCACGCGAATGCGCGGGTGCCGTCAGCGTGGGAGTGTCCGTGCATGCGCGGAGCTTGGCATGGCGCGCGCTGCGGACACTATTCCAGCGGCCCGGCCTCAGCTGCGGCCGCGCACCAGGGTGCCGATCTGCTCGCCGCGCAGGATGCGCAGCAGCACGCCGGGCTGGGCCATGTCGAAGATGCGCAGCGGCAGGTCGGCGTCGCGGCACAGGGCGAACGCGGCGGTGTCCATCACCTGCAGGTTGCGGGCGATCACCTCGTCGTAGGTCAGCGCATCCAGCTTGACCGCATCCGCGTGCTTCTTCGGGTCCTTGTCGTACACGCCATCGACCTTGGTCGCCTTCAGCAGCAGGTCGGCGCCGATCTCGATCGCGCGCAGCGCGGCGCCGGAATCGGTGGTGAAGAACGGGTTGCCGGTGCCGGCGGCGAAGATCGCGATGCGGCCCTTCTCCAGGTGGCGCACGGCGCGGCGGCGGATGTAGTCCTCGCACACGTCGTTGATCTTGATCGCGCTCATCACCCGCGACTTGCCGCCGAGCTTCTCCAGCGCGTCCTGCATCGCCAGCGCGTTGATGACCGTGGCCAGCATGCCCATCTGGTCGCCGGTGACCCGGTCCATGCCGCCGGCGGCCAGGCCGGCGCCGCGGAAGATGTTGCCGCCGCCGATCACCAGCGCGATCTCCGCGCCGGCCTCGCGCACTTCCATCACTTCGCGCGCCAGCCGCCCGATCACCTTCGGGTCGATGCCGTAGTCCTCGTCGCCCATCAGCGCTTCGCCGGAGAGCTTGAGCAGGACGCGGCGATAGGCGAGGTTCGACATGCGCAAGCTCCGGCGGGGTAAACGGCGGAATTCTAGCCGATGCGGCGCGCCGGCTCGCGCGCGGGCCATAAAAAAAACCCGCCGTCGCCGGCGGGTTTTCCGTATCGCGATGGTGCGGTCGATCAGACCTGCATCGCCTTCGCCACTTCCGCGGCGTAGTCCTCGACCACCTTCTCGATGCCTTCGCCGACCACCAGGCGCTGGAAGCCGGCCACGTCGGCGCCGGCGCCCTTCAGCACGGCTTCCACGGTCTTGTCGGAATCCAGCACGTAGTTCTGGCCGTACAGGCTCACTTCGTTGACGATCTTGGCGATCTTGCCGCCGATGATCTTCTCGAGGATCTCGGCCGGCTTCTGCTTGTCCTTCTCGGACATCTTGGCCAGTTCGATTTCCTTTTCCTTCGCCACGAAGTCGGCCGGGACGTCGGCCTGCTTGTTGTACGGCGGGTTCATCGCGGCGACGTGCATGGCCAGGCCCGAGGCCAGTTCGGCGTTGCCGCCGGCCAGGTCGACCAGCACGCCGATCTTGCCGTTGGTGTGCACGTAGGCGCCGACGGTATTGCTGCCGTCGACCTTGGCTAGGCGGCGGATCTGGATGTTCTCGCCCAGCTTCTGCACGGCGGTGGCGCGGGCTTCCTCGACGGTCTCGCCGGAGGCCAGCTTGGCGGCCTTCAGCGCTTCCACATCGGCGGCGCCGGAGGCCAGCGCGGCGTCGGCGACGGTCTGCACGAAGTTCTTGAAGTTGACGTCGTTGGCGACGAAGTCGGTCTCGGAGTTGACCTCGACCAGCACGGCCTTGCCGCCGGCCTGGGCCACGCCGATGCGGCCTTCGGCGGCCACGCGGTCGGCCTTCTTGTCGGCCTTGGCGGCGCCGGACTTGCGCAGCGCCTCGGCCGCCGCGTCGATGTCGCCGTTGGTTTCGCTGAGTGCCTTCTTGCACTCCATCATGCCGGCGCCGGTGCGCTCGCGCAGTTCCTTGACCAGGGAAGCGGTGATTTCAGCCATGGGGATACCTTCGATGTAATGAGTCGGGCGGGCGCCTGGCCCGCCAATGTGTCGCGTTGCCTGCGTCGCGGCCGCACGGCTTGGTGCGGCTGCGTGACGTTGCGGTTACTCGGCCTTCGGCGCGGCGTCGTCGGTCGCGGCGGCCTTCTTGGCCGGTGCGCGGCGGGCCGGCTTCTTGTCGCCGTCCGCGGCGAAGTCTTCCTCGCGCACGCTGGCGGCGGACGGGGTGGCGGCCTTGCCTTCCAGCACGGCGTCGGCGGCGGCGCCGGCGTACAGCTGCACGGCACGGATGGCGTCGTCGTTGCCCGGGATGGCGTAGTCGACCAGGTTCGGGTCGTAGTTGGTGTCGACCACCGCGATCACCGGGATGCCGAGCTTCTTGGCTTCCTTGATGGCGATGTCTTCATGGCCGATGTCGATCACGAACAGGGCGTCCGGCAGGCGGTTCATGTCCTTGATGCCGCCCAGCGAGGCTTCCAGCTTGTCGCGCTCGCGGCGCAGGCCCATCACTTCGTGCTTGACCAGCTTCTGGAAGGTGCCGTCGGTTTCCGCGGCCTCCAGTTCCTTCAGGCGGGCGACCGACTTCTTCACGGTGGCGAAGTTGGTCAGCGAGCCGCCCAGCCAGCGCTGGGTCATGTACGGCATGCCGCAACGGGTCGCCTCTTCCTTGATCGGGTCGCGCGCGCTGCGCTTGGTGCCCACGAACAGGATGGTGCCGCGCTTCTGCGCCACGCCGCTGATGAAGTTCATCGCGTCGTTGAACAGCGGGACGGTCTTCTCGAGGTTGATGATGTGGATCTTGCCGCGGGCGCCGAAGATGTACGGGCCCATCTTGGGGTTCCAGTAGCGGGTCTGGTGGCCGAAATGGACGCCGGCTTCCAGCATCTGGCGCATGGTGATCTGGGGCATTGCAGTAACTCCTGAACAATGGAACCGGCCGCCGATCGTTGCGGCGGGGCAATGGTTCCGGGGTTGGGCCTCCCTGCCGTCACTGCGTCCGAACTCCTTGCGGAGCACCCCGGCGCAGGGGTTGTCGACAGGTGTGGATTTGCCGGTGTCGCCCGACATGGCGGCGGTAAAGCCTTGAAAGTATGGCGCAAAAAGTGGATCGGGGCAATCCGTGGGCAGTCGGGCCGCCGGCCGGGGCGTGAGCACGCCGCTCGGTCCAGTCGTCCAGGATCGATCTTGCGGGCGCGGGCCATCCATGACCCGCTCGGTTCGCGCCCCGGCCGGCGGCCCGGCTGCGTCGCCCTGCGCGGCACTGCAGAGGCCGGATCGGCGATAATCCGCCCATGAGCATCAACCTGAAAACCGCCGCCGACCTCGAGAAGATGCGCGAAGCCGGCCGCCTGGCCGCCGAAGTGCTGCAGGTGGTCGCCCCGTTCGTGAAGCCGGGGGTGACCACCGAGGAACTGGACCGCATCTGCCACGACCACATCGTCAACGTGCAGGGCGCGATCCCGGCCAACGTCGGCTACCGCGGCTTCCCCAAGACCGTGTGCACCTCGGTCAACAATGTGATCTGCCACGGCATCCCCAGCGAATCCAAGGTGCTGAAGGACGGCGACATCGTCAACATCGACGTCACCGTGATCAAGGACGGCTGGCACGGCGACACCAGCCGCATGTACTTCGTCGGCACCCCGTCGGTGATGGCCAGGCGACTGGTCGAGGTGACCCGCGAGGCGATGTTCCGCGGCATCCGCGCGGTCAGGCCGGGCGCGACCCTGGGCGATGTCGGCCACGCGATCCAGCAGTACGCCGAATCCGAGCGCTTCAGCGTGGTCCGCGAGTACTGCGGCCACGGCATCGGCAAGGTCTACCACGACGACCCGCAGGTGCTGCACTACGGCCGCCCTGGCGAGGGCGTGGTGCTGAAGGAAGGCATGACCTTCACCATCGAACCGATGATCAACGAAGGCGCGCGCCACACCAAGCTGCTGCCGGACGGCTGGACGGTGGTCACCAAGGACCGCAAGTTGTCGGCGCAGTGGGAGCACACCGTCGCGGTCACCGCCGACGGCGCGGAGATCCTGACCCGCCTGCCGGGCGACGACAACGACCTGTGAGTACCCACGCGGCGGCCGACACGACTGCGGCTTCCGTTGATGTCCCGGCGGGCGCCGACGGCGATGCCGCCTGGGCCGCGGCTACCCGCGCGGTGCTGGCGCAGGCCGACGCGAAGCTGGCCAGGCGCTTCGACGGCGGCGAGATCGTCGACAAGCTGGTCGCGCTGCGCACGCGTGCGGTCGATGAAGTGATCCGCGCCGGGTGGCAGCGCTGCATCCCGGCCGGTGCCGGGCTCGCGCTGTTCGCGGTCGGCGGCTACGGCCGCGGCGAACTGTTCCCGCATTCGGACATCGACCTGCTGGTGCTCGCCGATGGCGATGTGCAGCAGGCGCAGCAGCCCGCGCTGGCACGCTTCCTCGCCTTGCTGTGGGATGCCGGCCTGCAGGCGAGCCAGGCGGTGCGTTCGCCCGCGCAGTGCACCGAGGCCAGCGCTGACCAGACCGTGCTCACCGCGTTGATCGAAGCGCGCCCGCTGGTGGCCGGCGAGGCCGCGCAGCAGGGCCTGCGCGACGCGGTTTCGCCCGAACGGGTCTGGCCGGCGCGGGCCTTCTTCGAGGCCAAGGTGCGCGAGCAGGCGCAGCGCCACGCGCGCTTCGGCGACACCAGCGACAACCTCGAACCCAATCTCAAGGACGGCCCCGGCGGCCTGCGCGACCTGCACACGCTGGGCTGGATGGCGCTGCGCAGCTTCGGCGTGCGCGAGCTGGATCCGCTGGTCGGGCTGGACCACCTCGGTGCCGACGAAGCCGTCGCGCTGGATCGCGAACGGCGTGCGCTCGGGCGCCTGCGCTTCGGCCTGCACCTGGTCGCCGGGCGGCGCGAGGAACGCCTGCGCTTCGATTTCCAGAAACTGCTGGCCGAGCGCCTGGGCTACGCCGACGACGGCGATTCGCTGGCGGTCGAGAAGATGATGCAGGGCTTCTACCGCAGCGCGGCGATCGTGCGGCGGATCAACGACCGCCTGCTGCAGCGCTTCGAGGAACATTTCGACGGCGCCGCCGAGCCGCAGGCGCTTGACGACGACCTCGAGCTGCGCCGCGGTTACCTCGCCACCCGCAAGCCGGGCTGGTTGCTGGAAGACACGGCAAACGTGTTCGCGCTGTTCGCGGCCTGGGCGGCCGACACGTCGCTGCGCGGCTTGCATTCGCAGACCGCACGCGAACTGGCGCGCGCCTTGCCCGGGATCCAGGAATACGCGAAGGCGTCGCCAGCCTTGCGCGAAGCCTTCATGCAACTGCTGCGCGGCCCGCAGCCGGTGAAGACGCTGGAACGGATGACCCGGCTCGGCGTGCTCGGGCGCTGGATCCCCGCGTTCGCGCAGGTGTCCGGGCGCATGCAGTTCGACCTGTTCCACGTCTACACCGTGGACCAGCACACGCTGGCGGTGCTGAAGAACCTGGCCGCGTTCGCCTCCGGCGAGGCGGACGAACGCTTCGCCGTCGCGCATACGGTCTGGCCGCAGCTGCGCAAGCCGGAACTGCTGCTGCTGGCCGGCCTGTTCCACGACATCGGCAAGGGCCGCGGCGGCGACCATTCCGAACTCGGCGCGGTCGATGCGCGCGAGTTCTGCGAGGCGATGGGCCTGATCGAAGCCGATACCGCGCTGGTCGAATGGCTGGTGCGCAAGCACCTGCTGATGTCGGTGACCGCGCAGAAGCAGGACATCACCGATCCCGAGGTGATCCACCGCTTCGCCGCGCTGGTCGAGGATCGCCAGCGCCTGGATTGCCTGTACCTGCTGACCTGCGCGGACATCGCCGGTACCTCGCCGAAGCTGTGGAATGCGTGGAAGGACCGGCTGCTGGCCGACCTGCACACGGCGACGCGCCTCGCGTTGCGGCGCGGGCTGGAGCATCCGGTCGCGGCGGACGAACGCATCGACGAAAACCGCGCCACCGCCGGCATGCTGCTGTCCGAGGAAGGCCTCGACGACGACGTCATCGACGCCGTCTTCGCGCGCATGCCGCGCGACAATTTCCTGCGCAGTCGCCCCGAACAGATCGCCTGGCAGGCCAATGCGTTGCGCGATGTGGCGGCAGGCGAGACCGTCGTGCGTGCGCGCCAGCTCGGCGGCAGTGGCTATGAAGTGCTGGTGCATGCGCCGGATCGCGATGGCCTGTTCGCGGCGATCGTGATCGGGCTGGATCGCGCCGGCCTGGCCATCCTGCAGGCGCGCGCGCTGGACGGCCCGGACGCCACCATCTTCGACACCTTCCACGTGTTGCCGAACGACCCGCGGCACGCGCCTGCGCCGGCGCAGATCGAAACCAGCCTGCAGCGCGTGCTGGCCGGCGACCTGGGCCGCGTGCTGCCCGCGCGGCGCAGCCAGCCGCGCCATCTGCGCCATTTCCGCATCGTCCCGCAGGTCGGGTTCGCCGAGGCGGAGGCCGGCCGCACCCTGGTCAGCATCGTCTGCAACGATCGTCCGGGCCTGCTCGCCGACATCGCGCGCGTGCTGCGCGAGCAGCGCCTGCGCGTGCACGATGCGCGCATCGCCACCTTCGGCGAACGCGCCGAGGACATGTTCCAGATCAGCGACGAGCACGACCGCCCGTTGCCCGACCCCCAACGCCAGTCGTTGCGCGACGCGCTGCTGGCCGCACTCGACGGAGACCCGCGATGAGCCCCGCCAAGCCCAACAAGAAGACCGCCGACGAGCAAGCCGCAGCGAAGCCGTCGCCCGCGAAGGCGCGCGCCGCCGCGCGTGCGGCGGAGATCGAAACATTGCGCTTCGAGATCGAAAGCGCGTGGGAGCGCCGCGCCGCGCTGACCCCGGAAGAGATCGAGGGCGCCACCAGGCCTGCGGTGGATCGCGTCATCGAAGGCCTCGAGAAGGGCGACCTGCGCGTGGCCGAACCGGACGGCAACGGCGGCTGGGCGGTCAATGAATGGCTGAAGAAGGCGGTGCTGCTGTACTTCCGCACCCAGGAAATGGAATTGGTCGAAAGCTATCCGGCGCCGTTCTGGGACAAGGTGCCGGCGCGCTTCGCCGATTTCGACGAAGCCGATTTCCGCAAGCTCGGCGCGCGGGTGGTGCCGGGCGCGGTGGTGCGCGCGGGCAGCCACATCGGCAAGGACGTGGTGCTGATGCCGAGCTTCGTCAACATCGGCGCGCATGTCGGCGAAGGCACGATGGTCGATACCTGGGCCACGGTCGGCAGCTGCGCGCAGATCGGCAAGGGCTGCCACCTGTCCGGCGGCGCCGGCATCGGCGGCGTGCTGGAGCCGCTGCAGGCCAGCCCGACGATCATCGAGGACCATTGCTTCATCGGCGCGCGTTCGGAAGTGGTGGAAGGCTTCGTGGTCGGCCACCACAGCGTGATCGGCATGGGCGTGTTCCTCGGCCAGAGCACGCGCGTCTACAACCGCGCGACCGGCGAGATCAGCTATGGCCGGGTGCCGCCGTACAGCGTGGTCGTGTCCGGCCAGTTGCCGGCCAAGGACGGTTCGCATTCGCTGTACTGCGCGGTGATCGTCAAGCAGGTGGACGCGAAGACGCGCAGCAAGACCTCGGTCAACGAATTGCTGCGCGGGTTGGCCGACTGAGGTTCGGCATCGTCGCGAGGCTGGCCGGCAGGCGGTTTTCGCGACACCCGCAAGTACATCCATGTAGGCTCATCGGCGACATCCATGTCGCCGATGGTCGCGAAAACCGCCTGCCGACCATTCCCCCGGAGTTGTTCCGCATGACGATCTTGTACGGCCTGAAGAACTGCGACACCTGCAGGAAGGCGCAGAACTGGCTGAAGCGCTTCGGCATCGACTATCGCTTCGTCGACTATCGCGACGAGCGGCAGGCGCCGGAAACGCTCATCGCATGGAAAGACGCGGCGGGCAGCTGGGATTTGCTGATCAACAAGTCCTCGACGACTTGGCGCGAGCTACCGCCGAACCGCAAGGCGCCCGGCAGCGATGCCGAATGGAAGCTGCTGCTGAAGGAATATCCGCAGCTGATCCGCAGGCCTGTCGTCGTGCTCAACGACGGTTCGATGTCGCAGGGATTTTCGGACAACGGCTTCAAGAAACTGTTCGGGATCGACAAGTGAGCGACGTCTTCGCCCTGGCCTGCGACTTGATCGCGCGGCCTTCGGTGACGCCGGACGATGCTGGTTGCCAGCAACTGATCGCGCAGCGCCTGCAGCGCGCCGGCTTCGCCATCGAACACCTGCGCTTCGGCGAGGTGGACAACCTGTGGGCGACGCACGGCAGCGGCGACGGCCCGGTACTGGTGCTGCTCGGCCATACCGACGTGGTGCCGCCCGGCCCGCGCGACGCCTGGGCCAGCGATCCGTTCGCGCCGGAAGTGCGCGATGGCATGCTGTACGGCCGTGGCACGGCGGACATGAAGGGCAGCGTGGCGGCGTTCGTGGTCGCGCTGGAAAATTTCGTCGCCGCGCATCCGGGCCATGCGGGCACGGTGGCGCTGCTGCTGACCTCGGACGAAGAGGGCGATGCCGTCGATGGCGTGCGCAAGGTCGCCGACCTGTTCCGCGAACGCGGCCAGCGCATCGACTGGTGCATCACCGGCGAACCCTCGTCGAAGGCGATGCTCGGCGACCTGCTGCGCGTCGGTCGGCGCGGCACCTTGTCGGCCACGCTCACGGTGAAGGGCATCCAGGGCCACGTCGCCTATCCGGAGAAGGCGCGCAACCCGATCCACCAGGCGTTGCGGGCCTTGGCCGGGCTGGCGTGGAAGCAGTGGGACGCCGGCTATGAAAGCTTCCCGCCCACGTCGCTGCAAATCAGCAATTTCAACGCAGGTACCGGCGCCAACAACGTGATCCCCGGCGAAGCGAAGCTGCTGTTCAACCTGCGCTACAACCCGCACTGGACCGCCGCGCAGCTGGAAGCGGAGTGCGAAAACCTGCTGCGCGAATACGGCCTGGAGTTCGACCTGCATTGGCATCGCGGCGGCGAACCGTTCTACACGCCGGAAGGCCCGCTGCGTGCCGCCGCGCGCGAAGTGCTGGCGCGCTTCGCCGGCGCAGCGCCGGAGGAAAGCACCGGCGGCGGTACCTCGGATGCACGCTTCATCGCCCCGCTGGGCGCGCAGTGCATCGAAGTCGGGCCGGTCAATGCCAGCATCCACAAGGTCGACGAGCATGTGCGCGTGGCGGACCTCGAGGCGCTGCCGGATCTGTACCTGGCCCTGCTCGAACGGTTGCTGGCGCAACCGTTGCGCGATGCCGCTTCGGCGGGTTAAGGTCGGCCCATGAGCTTCCAGCGCGCCGAAAATAATAATCGTCTGAACGCCAGCCCCCCGCGGGTCGGCGATTAGCGCGCGCGTCACACGCTGATCTTCCCGAAGCCCGCACTGCGAAGTGCGGGCTTCTTCGTTTTCCCCTCCCGAAATTCCCCTCAAGGACTTCCACGATGTGCTCGATCCTCGGCGTCTTCGACCTCCGCCCCGGCGCGGACCTGCAACCCCTGCGGCCGCTGGCCTTGTCGCTGTCCGCGCGCCAGCGCCATCGCGGTCCGGACTGGAGCGGGGTACATGCCGATGCGAATGCGCTGCTGGTGCACGAGCGCCTGGCCATCGTCGATCCCGCCGGCGGCGCGCAGCCGATCCATTCCGCGGATGGCACCTTGGTGCTGGCGGTGAACGGCGAGATCTACAACCACCGCGAACTCGAGCGCCGGCTGGCCAAGCCGTACGCGTTCCAGACCGGCTCGGATTGCGAGGTGATCAACGCGCTGTATCGCGATGGCGAAGCCCCGGAGACCTGGCTGGGCCGGCTCAACGGCATCTTCGCCTTCGCCCTGTGGGATGCGCAGGCGAAGCGGGTGCTGGTCGCGCGCGACCACATGGGCATCTGCCCGCTGTACTGGGGCCACGATGCCGATGGCCGCCTGTGGGTCGCCTCGGAAATGAAGGCGCTGGTACGGATCTGCGACGACGTCGCCGCGTTCCCGCCCGGCCAGGTCTACGACAGCGCCAGCGGCGAGCTCACCCACTGGTACAAGCGCGCTTGGCGCGACTACGACGCGGTGCAGGGCGTCGCCGCCGACAAGGCCGAACTGCGCGAGGCGTTCGAGCGCGCGGTGCACCGCCAGCTGATGAGCGACGTGCCGTACGGCGTGCTGCTGTCGGGCGGGCTGGATTCCTCGCTGGTCGCGGCCTGCGCCGCCAAGTTCGCGCGCAAGCGGGTGGAGGACGACGACAAGGGCGAGGCCTGGTGGCCGCGCCTGCACAGCTTCGCCATCGGCCTCGACGGCTCGCCCGACCTAAAAGCCGCGCAGGTCGCCGCAGACAGCCTGGGTACGGTGCACCACGGCTTCACCTACAGCTTCGCCGAAGGGCTCGATGCGTTGCCGGAAGTGATCCGCCACATCGAGACCTACGACGTCACCACCATCCGCGCCTCGACGCCGATGTTCCTGCTGGCGCGGCGGATCAAGGCGATGGGGGTGAAGATGGTGCTCAGCGGCGAGGGCAGCGACGAGCTGTTCGGCGGTTACCTGTATTTCCACAAGGCGCCGAACGCGCGCGAATTCCACGAGGAACTGGTGCGCAAGCTGGACGCGCTGCACAGCTACGACTGCCTGCGCGCCAACAAGTCGATGATGGCCTGGGGGGTGGAGCCGCGGGTGCCGTTCCTCGACGTCGAGTTCATGGACGTGGCGATGCGGATGGACGCCAGGCACAAGATGAGCGGCGGCGGGAAGATCGAGAAATCCGTGCTGCGCGAGGCGTTCGAGGGCTACCTGCCGCAGGAAATCCTGTGGCGGCAGAAGGAGCAGTTCAGCGACGGCGTGGGCTACGGCTGGATCGACGGCCTGAAGGCGCATGCCGAAGCGCAAGTCAGCGATGCGGATTTCGCCACCGCGGAAACGCGATTCCCGGTCAATCCGCCGCAGACCAAGGAAGCGTATTTCTACCGCCGCCTGTTCGAGGAGATCTTCCCCGGCGAGGCCTGCGCGAACACGGTGCCGGGCGGCAAGTCGATCGCCTGTTCATCGCCCGCAGCCATTGCCTGGGATGCCGCGTTCGCGACCATGGCCGATCCCTCCGGCCGTGCCGTGGCCGGGGTGCACAACGACGCGCTGGTGGCCTAGCGCGTCGCCGGTTGCAGGCGCAGGGTGTGCGTGGCCGGACCCGGCAGGAACGGCGTGGGCCGGCCGTGCACCCAGTCCTCGTGACCCGCGCCCCAGAACGGCGAGAGCGGATGCCCGCTCTGCCCACCGGGCATGTGGATGATGCCGTCGGCCTCGTGGCCGGGCGACACCACCATGCGTTCGGAGGCGCCGAAATCCGGGCCGGCCACGCGCGGCATCGCGGTATCGCCGGCGAGTTGGTCGGCCGGCATGCATAGCATGGATTTCGCGAACGGCAGTGCGCGCACCAGCGGGTGGCAGATCGCCGCGGTGTTGCGCTCGCCCCAGCGACGCTGGGCAAGCGGGCCATGCGTTTCGAGATCGCCACGCACTTCGTTCGCGGCATCCTCGAACAGTGCATCCCAGCTGTCGAAACGACGCGACAGCAGGTGCGGCGGTCGTTGCGCGACCAGGGGCCAGGCCACGCCCTCGAATTGCGACAGTTTCGGCGCGGTGTAGTCCTTGCCCAGTGCAGCCTGCGCCGGCGCGGTCAGGCCGTCGAGGATGCGCGCATGCACCGCCAGC
Organism: Thermomonas aquatica; assembly: GCF_006337105.1. NCBI lineage: Bacteria > Pseudomonadati > Pseudomonadota > Gammaproteobacteria > Lysobacterales > Lysobacteraceae > Thermomonas > Thermomonas aquatica. The sequence continues at coordinate 2,766,996 of NZ_CP040871.1, forward strand.
CGCCACGCGCGGACGATGCGGTAGCTCACCGATTGCGGGATCGCGCGGCCTTCCCAGGTCTTCGCGGCAGCGGCGAGTGCGGACAGCGCCGGGGTCTTCGCCTGCGCGGCGCGTTCGCCCAGCAACGCATGCCAGCGTTGCAGGAACAGGGCGCGGTCGTCGAGCTGGATCGCCAGCAGGTCGCGTTCGCTGAATTTCGATTTCGCGAACAGGTCGTCGCGGATCTGCTGCGCGCGCGCGCCCAGCGCGAGCCCGCCGTCGCCGACGGCTTGCAGCGCGTCGCCATCCAGCGTGCGCGCGTTCGCGGTCCACAGCCGGCCGGAAGCCGGCGCGTCGAGGCGCGGCGAGCGGTCGCTGGCGATCTTCCAGGGCGCGCATTGCGCAGCGGTCGCATCGTTCTCGACCAGGTGCGTCGATGCGCATGCGCCTTCGCGCTGCGCGATCGGCCCGAGCAGGCGCCAGGCGATGCGGCCGTCGCGGTCGGCGAGCAACAGGTTCTGGGTGGGGATGCCGACGCGGTCGGCGATCGCCAGCGCATCGCCGACATCGCGCGCCTTCGGCAGGTCGACCACGCCGAGGTTGAGCGCGCCGGGCAGGTGCGCGGCCCAACGCAAGGCGAGCGCGCGGCCATCGGGCAGGCGATGCAGCAGCGGGCCCCATGCGGATTCCTCGACATCGAAATCGACGGCCTTGCCGCCAGCGACCGCGATGCGTTCCCGATGGGTCTTGATCGGCGCGCAGCCGGCGCTGGCCGCGTCTTTCGCGCACGGCGTTTGCAGCTTCCAGTCCTGGTAGTCGCCATAGCTGTTGGTGAACGCCCAGGCCACGTGGCCGCCGCTGCCGACCACGATCCCGGGCAGGCCCGGCAGGCTGAAGCCGCCGGTATCGACCTTGCCCGCGGGCGCACGCGCATCCGGATAGCGCAGGCGTGCGCGGAACCAGATGTTGGGCGCGCGCAGGCCCAGGTGCATGTCGTCGGCGACGATGGCGCGGCCGTCGGCGGTCAGGCTGCCGGCCACCGCGAAGTTGTTGCTGCCGATGTCGCCGCCGTGGGCCATCTCGCCGGGCTTCGCTGCGGGAGGTGCCGGCAGCTTGCGCAGGTCGACCTGGTCCGCGGTCGGCAATGCCGCGTCGCCGCGGGCGGCACCGAACAATGGCGCATCCCAGGTGCTGCCGGAATGGGTGAGCAGGGCGTACAGCGCATCGGGCAGCTGCGGCTTGATCGTCCACAGCGCGTATTCGTTGGCGTCGTCGCCGCCCTGCAGGTCGAAGTACATCGCATAGCCGACCAGCGGCGTGTCCTCGATCCGCCACTTCGCCGGTTGCTGGCGCAGCAGCAGGTACGGCCACGGGCGCGCCTTGAGGTCGCGCAGGCCGGCGTTGACGCCATCCACGTAGGCCTGCAGCAGCGGGCGTTGCGCGCCGGCGACGGTGTCGAGGTTGGCGGCGACGCGCGCACGCAGGCGGTGCACGCGGTGGCGCTTGTCGGTATCGATGGCGATCGCGCCGAACAGTCCGGCCAGTTCGCCGGCCGCGGTACGGCGCAGCAGGTCCATCTCGAAATAGCGTTCCTGCGCGTGCACGTAACCGAGCGCGCGCATGGCATCCGCTTCGTTGCTGGCGTCGATGGTGACCGTGCCGTTCGCATCGCGCTGGATCGTGGTTTCGGCGGAGAGGCCCGGCAACGCGACATCGCCATCGAGGGCGGCGAGGCTGGCGCGCATCGCCCACCACGCGGCGATGGCGACGAGCAGGGCAAGGACCAGCAACAGCGCGATGCCGCGCCTGAGCCACTTCATCATCGAGCGATTCCCCAATGCCGCGTCGCGGCGCGATCCGGCTTCAGGGTGTGCGTTCGCGCCGCGGGGCGCAAGGGGGCAGCGCTTACGGCAGGCTGCGGCAACCCAGCGCGGCCAGCATGCCATGCAGCATGGGGACGTGCATCAACCACGGCCCGGCGAGCGTGAGCAGGCCGGCGCCGATCACCAGCGCGCCCGCCGCGTTGCGCAAACCGCCACGCTGCAACCGTTGGCCGATGCGCGCCCCGGCCCAGGTCAGCGGGATCATCAAGGGCAGGGTGCCCAAGCCGAACGCGGCCATGGTCAGCGCGCCATGCGCGGCGCTGGCCTGCAGCCACGCGGCGGCGAGCAGGGTGGTGCTGAGACCGCACGGCATCCAGCCCCACAGCATGCCGACCGCGAGTCGCTTGCCGGCGGTATCCGCCGGCCATGCGCGCGCGCGCAGCGGCGCCAGCCAACGCCACAGGCGCGCGCCGGAGCCTCCGCCGAACTTCGGCAGGCGATGCGTGCGGTCCAGCAGGCGCAGGCCAGCTATTACCAGCACGATGCCGACCAGCGCCCGCATCGCGATCCCGAGTTGCGGCATGCGTGCCAGCTGCAGCAGGCCGCCGCCGAGCCCGCCGACGATGGCGCCGGCCAGCGCATAGCCCAGCACCCGGCCGAGGTTCGGCAGCGCCGCCATCCACACGCTGTCGCGTTGCCCGACGGCGAGGCTGGTGGCGATGCCGCCGCACATCGCCGCGCAATGCACGGTGCCGAGCAGGCCGCTGGCGAACGCGGCCAGCAGCACCAGGCCGTCAACCGGCATCGTCGCCGGCCTGGTCGCGCGGGTGCCGCGGCGCGGGCGCGTCGTCGTCGCGGAGGATGTCGATGGCCGGGGTGTCGAGGTCGTCGAACTGGCCGCGCTTCACGGCCCACGCGAAGGCCCAGATCGCCACCACCAGCAGCATCAGGCTGAGCGGGATGAGCAGCAGCAGGATGGCCATCAGGCGCGCTCCATGCGCGGTGCGCGCGCCAGCCGCAGCGCATTGAGCGTCACGGTGAGCGAGGACAGGGCCATGCCCAGCGCGGCCAGCCACGGCGTGACCAGCCCGAGCGCGGCGACCGGCAGCGCCAGCAGGTTGTAGCCCAATGCCCAGGCCAGGTTCTGGCGGATCACTGTGCGCGTGCGACGCGCCAGCACGATGGCCTGCGGGATGCGCATCAGGGTGGGTGCGGCCAGCACCAGGTCGGCGTTGCGGGTGGCCAATGCTGCGCCGTCGCCGATGGCGATGGACACGTCGGCGGCGGCCAGCACCGGCGCGTCGTTGATGCCGTCGCCGATCATCGCCACCGCGCGGCCTGCCGATTGCAGGCGCTGCAGTTCGGCGAGCTTCTGTTCGGGCGATCGGCGCGCCAGCGCATGTTCGATGCCGAGCAAGTCGGCGAAGCGGTGGACCGCGGTCGCGCCATCGCCGCTGAGCAGGTGCACATGCATGCCGTGCGCGTGCAAGGCATGCACGGCATCGCCGGCATCCGCGCGCTGGCGTTCGCGGATGCCGAAGCGCGCGTGGGCGCGTTCGCCATCGCCCAGCCACAGCGCGCCGTCGTCCTCGCCCTTGCAGGCGAACGCGGCATGGCCGAGCCGCCAGCGCCTGCCTTCGACGCGGCCTTCGATGCCGGCACCCGCATGGGTGGCGACGTCGCTCGCCTGCGGCGGGTCGACGATGACCGCGAACGCCCTTGCCAGCGGGTGCGTGCTGCCGCGTTCGAGCGCGGCGGCGATGCGCAGCGCATCGACCTGCGACAGATCCGCGAAGGTGGCGATGGCGCCGAGCTCCGGCTCGCCGTCGCTGAGCGTGCCGGTCTTGTCGAACACGACGGTGTCGATGCCGGCCAGCCGTTCCAGCGCATCGGCGCGCACCGGCAGCACGCCGATCTTCGCCAGCGCGCTGTTGGCGGCGGCCAGCGCGGCGGGGATCGCCATCGACAGCGCGCACGGGCAGCTGATCACCAGCCAGGCCAGGGCGACCTCGAAGGCGCGCTCCGGCGCATGCGCGCGCCATGCGGAATACAGCACGACGGCGCCTGCAAGTTGCGCGGTGACGAAGATCCGGGCGATGCGATCCGCGTTGCGCGCGGCGGGCGGGCGCTGCGCCTGCGCGCGTTCGACCAGTGCGGCGAGCTGCGCCAGCCGCGTGTCGCCGCCGGTGCGTTCGACGCGGATGCGCGCGGTGCGGCCGTCGCACAGCGATCCGGCGAGCACTGTGTCGCCGGCCTGCTTGCGCAGCGGACGCGATTCGCCGGTGAGCAGGGCTTCGCCGAAGCGGGCTTCGGCATCCAGCAGCACGCCATCCGCGGGCGCCGCCTCACCCGCCGGAATGCGCACGATGTCGCCGATGGCCAGTTGCGCCAGCGGCACGGTTTCGCTGCCGCCATCGGCGGTTTCGCGCAGCGCCAGGGCGGGCCGCGCGCGGGCGAGGGCATCGACCTGCGCGCTGGCGGTGGTGCGCACGCGTTGCTCCAGCATCCTCGCGAGCAGCAGCAGGAACACGAACATCACCGCGGCGTCGTACCAGACATGCGGGCCGCCGCGCACGGTCTCGACCACGCTGGCGCCGTAGGCGAGCAGGGTGGACGACGCGATCAGCGTATCCATGCCGGGGGCGCGTTCGCGCAGCTCGCGCCAGGCGCCGGACAGGAACGGCCAGCCGGCCCAGAACACCACCGGCGTCGACACCAGGAAGGCGATCCAGCGCAGGAAGTCGCGCATCGGCAGCGACATCTGGTTCGAGGTGTCGAGGTACAGCGCCTCGGCGAACATCATCGCCTGCATCGCGCCCAGCCCGGCGATGCCGATCCGCAGCAGCCAGCGGTTGCGTTCGCGCCGACGTTCGCGTTCGCGTTCCTCGCCGGCGGCGAGATACGGGCGGTAGCCCAATGCCTGCAGCCGCCGCAACGGCCGCGACAGCGGGGTGCGCGCCGGGTCCCAGGCGATGCGGATGCGGCCGGTCACCGCATTGGCGACCACGTCCAGCACGCCGTCCTCGCGCGAGAGCGCGCGATCGATCAGCCAGGCGCAGGCCGCGCAATGCATGCCCTCGGCGACCACCACCAGTTCGCGGCCGCCGTCGACCGCGCGGGCATGGCCGGCGAGCACGTCCTCGCGGTCCCAGTGCGCCAGCGAGCCATCGTCGGGATCGATGCGACGGCCCGGGCGTTCGCGCAGGCGGTAATAGTCGTCGAGGGCGGCGTCGCGGATCCATTGCGCGGCGGCGGCGCAACCGTTGCAGCAGAACTCGCGGGTAACGCCATCGAGTCGAAGCGCGACCGGCGCCGCCGGCAGCGAATCGCCGCAATGGAAGCAGCCGGCGGCCGCGGCAGGCACCGGGCCGGCGACGGCCACCATGCCGTTCATCGCGCGCCCAGGGCGGGCTGCAATCCGGCGCTGCGCTGGTCACGTGGCAGGCGACCTTGCAGGCGCCAACGGCCGTCGACCGGCGCCAGCGTCAACGTCCAGTCATGCGCCTGCGGCAAGGGGTACGCCATCGACCAGCCATCGGCGGAGGGCTGCAGGATGAGCTGGAGGTCGTCCTGCGCGCGGGTGGGGTGGTGCAGGGCCAGCTGCAGCGGTGCGTCCCGCGGGAATGCGCCGTGGGCGGGCAATACGTCGATGCGCTTGTCGCCCACGCGCAGGCTTGCGGCAAGGTCGAGCTCGCGCGCGGCGAGGTCGGGCGCAAGGTCGCTGACCTGGATCTGCGCGGTGCGCTGCACGCGATCCGCCACCGCATCGTTGTTGCCGCTGGAGCGCGCGGCGGCGACCAGCAGCGCCACCGAGGCGACCACCGAGGCGGCCGGGATCGCGGCGACCAGCCACACCATCGGTTCCTTCCATGCCGGGCGCGCGGACAGCGGTGCCTGCATCACAGTGGCCCGAAGAAGCTGCTGTCGACGGTTTCCCTGGCCTTGCCGTCGAGTGCGCTGACCTCGAAGTGCAGCGCATGGCGGCCGCGGGTGCCGGCCGGCGCGACTAGGGTCAGCGGCTGCGAGGCCACCGAACCGGCGGCGACGTCGACGGTCGGGGCTTCGCGCAGGGCGAGCCCTGCGGCATCGCTGGAGAAGGTGATGCGGTAGCGCTGCGCGCGATCGGTCTTGTTGACGATCTTCAGCGTGTAGCCGTTCTCGATGCCGGCGGCGGTCTCGCGGAACAGCGCGTTGCGGTCGCGCAGGACTTCGGCGATCAGCGGGGTGCGATGGGTCACGCCCCAGACCCAGCCGAGCATCAGTGCCAGCAGGATCGTGCCGTACACGAAGATGCGCGGGCGCAGCACGCGCGAAGGCTTGCCGTCGATCGCGTTCTGGGTCGAATAGCGGATGAGTCCCTTCGGATAACCGACCTTCTCCATCACCGCGTCGCAGGCGTCGATGCAGGCGCCGCAGGCGATGCACTCGTACTGCAGGCCGTTGCGGATGTCGATGCCGGTCGGGCAGACCTGCACGCACAGGGTGCAGTCGATGCAGTCGCCGAGTTCGTCCGGCGCGAACTTCGGCAGCGGCGCGGCTTCGGCGCCGGTGTCGAAGGTGATGGTGCCGGCCGCGTGCGCCTGCTGCGCGGCGGCGCTGGGATGGCGGCTGGCGCGGAACACGTAGTCGTAGGCCGTGCCGACGTCGAGCAGGCCGCGCGCGCGTTCCAGCACGCTGCCCAGGCCGCGCTTGCGCGGGCCGCGCGGTTCGCCGCGCATCGGGTCGTAGGCGATGATCAGGGTGTTGCGGTCGAACATCGCGCTCTGGAAGCGCGCATACGGGCACATGTACTTGCACACCTGCTCGCGCAGGAAGCCGGCGTTGCCCCAGGTGGCCAGCGCGTAGAAGAACACCCAGAAGCTTTCCCAGCCGCCCCACTGGTAGGGCCAGGCGCGCGCGGCCAGTTCGCGGATCGGGGTGAAGAAGCCGACGAAGGTGAAGCCGGTCCACAGCGCGAACAACAGCCACACGACGTGCTTGCCGCCCTTGCGCAGGAGTTTCTCGCGCGTCCATGGGCCGGCATCCAGCTTCATCCGCTTGTGGCGGTCGCCTTCGATGGCGCTTTCCATCCACAGGAACACTTCCGTCCACACCGTCTGCGGGCAGGCGTAGCCGCACCACAGGCGTCCGGCCAGCGCGGTGAAGAAGAACAGCGCCAGCGCGGCGATCATCAGCAGCATCGCCAGGAACAGGAAGTCCTGCGGCCAGAAGGTGATGGCGAAGACATGGAACTTGCGCGCCGGCAGGTCGAACAGCACCGCCTGGCGTCCGTCCCAGCTCAGCCACGGGAACAGGTAGAACATGCCGAGCAGCCAGAACACCGCGGCCACCCGCAGGCGGTTCAGCGGGCCGGACACGTCGCGCGGGTAGACCTTGCGTTCGCTGACGTAGGCGGCGCCGCCCGAGTCGAGCACTTCGAGGGGGATCTGCTTGTTGCCCATGCGTGTTTACTGCGGCGGCAGCGGCCGGTTGAAGCGGCTGGCCGGGCGCAGCAGGATCCAGGTGAAGAGGCTGGAAGCGGCGGTGGCCAGCCAGAACATGAAGAAGCCGATGCTGTAGCCCAGGCCGCGGCTGATTTCGATGTTCGGGAAGGTCATGTCGCGCAGCGCCAGCGGGTCGACGAAGGCGAAGAACACCATCGTCGCCACCCCGGCGGCGAAGAAGCTCGGCCACAGGATGGCGCCGACCCGCTGCGCCATCGGGCGCGGCGGGTGGTCGAAGCGGGGCGCGGTATGGTCGGCCATCGGCTCAGTCTAGCGCGGGGTGCCCGCGCCCTTGGCGTTGCCGTTCGAGAGCGACCACACGTACGCCGCCACCAGCCGCGCGCGGGTTTCGCCGAGCAGCGGGCCGTGCGCCGGCATCGAGCCGTGGCGGCCGTTGACGATGGTCTCGCGCAGCGCGGCGGTGCTGTCGCCGTACAGCCAGTAGGCATCGGTCAGGTCGGGGGCGCCGAGTTGCTGGTTGCCCTTGCCGTCCTTGCCGTGGCAGGCGGCGCAGATGTTGTCGAACAGCTTCTGGCCCTGCGCCGCCATGTAGTTGTTCTGCAGGCTCTGCCCCGGGGTGGACAGGGTGCGCACGTAGGCGACCACGTTGTCCACCGCATGTTCGCCGCCCATCCCGGTGAGCACGGTGCCCCACGGCGCCATCACGCCCTCGCGGCCCTTCATCACCGTTTCCAGCACGCGCTCCGGACTGCCGCCCCAGTGCCAGATTTTGTCGGACAGGTTCGGGTAGCCGATCGCGCCCTGCGCCGACGAGCCATGGCAGGTGGAGCAGGTATTGCCGAAGATCGAGCGGCCCAGCTTCAACGCCGCCGGATCGCGGGCGAGCACGTCGATCGACTGGCCCTTGTACGGCGCGAAGGTCTCCTCGAGCTTGGCGTTGTACGCGGCCTTGTCGCGGTCATGCTCGCCGGCCGAGGTCCACCCGGACTTGCCGGCGAAATTGCCCAGGCCCGGATACCAGACCAGGTAACCGATGGCGAACGCGATGGTCAGGTAGAACAGGTTGATCCACCAGCGCGGCAGCGGCTTGTTGTATTCGGTGATGTCGCCGTCCCAGACATGGCTGGTGTCTTCCGGCTTGGGATCGCCGGGGCGGCGCTTGGCGGTCCACCACAGCAGCCAGGCGCAGCCGCCGATGTTGAGCGCGACCAGCACGATGACGTACCACGACCAGCCTGTGCTCATCATGGGCGGTCCTCCATCCCGTCCGACAGCGGCAGGCGCGCGGCCTCGTCGAAGCCCGGCTTGCGGCGCGGGCTCCAGGCCCAGGCCCAGCCGGCCAGGAACACGAGCAGCAACAACGTGGTGATGATGCCGGCAACCATCTCAGCCTCCCTTCGGTGCGTGCTTGCCGAGGCCCTGCAGGTAGGCCACCACGGCATCCAGTTCGGTCTTGCCGGCGACGTCGGTCGCGGCCTTGCCGATCTCGGCATCGGTGTACGGATCGCCGAGGCGTTGCAGCGCGCGCATGTGGTCCTGCACGGTTTCGCCATCGACCTTGTTTTCGGCCAGCCACGGGAAGCTGGGCATGTTGGACTCGGGCACCACGTCGCGCGGGTTCATCAGGTGCACGCGGTGCCAGTCGTCGGAATAGCGGCCGCCGACGCGCGCCAGGTCGGGCCCGGTGCGCTTGCTGCCCCACTGGAAGGGGCGGTCGTAGACCGACTCGCCGGCCAGCGAGTAGTGGCCGTAGCGTTCGGTCTCGAAGCGCAGGGTGCGCACCATCTGCGAATGGCAGTTGTAGCAGCCTTCGCGGATGTACACGTCGCGACCGGCCAGCTGCAGCGCGGGGTAGGGCTTCACCCCGGGCAGCGGCTTGATCGTCTCGGCCTGGAACATCAGCGGCACGATCTCGGCCAGGCCGCCGAACGAAACCGCGACCGCGATCAGCACCGCCAGCAGGCCGACGTTCTTCTCGATCTTCTCGTGGGGATTGTGGTGTTCGCTCATGGGGTCCTCAGGCGCGCGCTTCGGAGGCGTCGGGCGGCAGCACGGCTTGCTCGGTTTCGGTGGCGCCGCGCGCGGTCAGCCAGGTGTTCCAGGCCATCAGCAACATCCCGGCCAGCACCAGCAGCCCGCCGAACAGACGGCCCAGGTAATAGGGATAGGTGGCGTTGAGCGCCTCGACGAAGGTGTAGGTCAGCGTCCCGTCGGGGTTGGTGGCGCGCCACATCAGCCCCTGCATGACGCCGGCGATCCACATCGAGGCGATGTAGAACACCACGCCCAGGGTGTGCAGCCAGAAATGGGTATCGATCCACCTGGTCGAGTGCATCGAGGCCTTGCCGAGCAGGCGCGGCAGCAGCGCGTACAGCGAACCGATCGAGATCATCGCCACCCAGCCCAGCGCGCCGGCGTGGACGTGGCCCACGGTCCAGTCGGTGTAGTGCGACAGCGAGTTGACCGTCTTGATCGACATCATCGGCCCCTCGAAGGTGGCGATCATGTAGAAGCTGATGGCGACGATCAGGAACTTGAGGATCGGGTCGGTGCGCAGCTTGTGCCACACGCCGGACAGCGTGAGGATGCCGTTCATCGCGCCGCCCCAGCTCGGCGCCAGCAGGATCAGCGAGAACACCATGCCCACCGACTGCGCCCAGTCCGGCAGCGCGGTGTACTGCAGGTGGTGCGGGCCGGCCCACATGTAGACCGCGATCAGCGCCCAGAAGTGCACGATCGACAGGCGGTAGGAATAGATCGGCCGCTGCGCCTGCTTCGGCACGAAGTAGTACATCATCCCGAGGAAGCCGGCGGTCAGGAAGAAACCGACCGCGTTGTGGCCGTACCACCACTGCGCCATCGCGTCGACCGCGCCGCTGTAGGCGGAGTAGGACTTCATGGCGCCGGCCGGCATCGCGATGTTGTTGACGATGTGCAGCAGCGCCACGGCGAGGATGAAGCCGCCGTAGAACCAGTTGGCCACGTAGATGTGCTGCACGCGGCGCTTGGCGATGGTGCCGAAGAACAGCCAGGCGTACGAGACCCACACCACCGCGATCAGGATGTCGATCGGCCATTCCAGCTCGGCGTATTCCTTGCCCTGGGTGTAGCCCAGCGGCAGGGTGATGGCGGCGGCCACGATCACCGCCTGCCAGCCCCAGAACACGAAGGCGGCCAGCTTGTCGCTGAGCAGGCGCACGTGGCAGGTGCGCTGGACCACGTGCAGGCTGGTCGCGAACAGCGCGCTGCCGCCGAAGGCGAAGATCACCGCGTTGGTGTGCAGCGGGCGCAGGCGGCCGTAGCTGAGCCAGGGAATGCCCTCGCCGAGGGTCGGCCAGTACAGCTGGGCGGCGATGAACACGCCGACGAGCATGCCGACGATGCCCCAGAGGATCGTGGCGATGGCGAACTGCTTCACCACCTTGTCGTTGTAGGTTTCGCTGACAGCCTGCATGCGTGCCTCCGGAAGTCCGCGGATATGCTACTGGTTGCGCGCCGTACCAGCTTGACCTGGATCAAATCGCGGGCCTTGACTTGTCCGCGCGGGCATCCGCCGCGCGGATCGCCGATAATGGCGGCCATGTCAGCCGACAGCGCAGCGATCCCCCTGGACCTGGCCCGCCTGCGCCGCAGTTGCGCGGAGTGCTCGTTGCAGCGGCTGTGCCTGCCGGCCGGCGTCGATGGCCCGGACCTGGGCCGGCTGGAAGCGGTCGTGCAACGGCGCAAGCCGCTGAAGCCCGGCGAATCGCTGTTCCGCGCGGGCGACCCGCTGGGCTCGGTGTACGTGGCCAGCGAAGGCGCCTTCAAGACCGTCGGCGTCAACGAGGCCGGCGATGAGCACGTGCTGGGCTTCCACCTGCCGGGCGAGCTGTTCGGGCTGGACGCGCTCGGCAGCGGCCGCCACCGCTGCGAGGCGGTCGCCCTGACCGAGGCCCGCGTCTGCGAACTGCCGTTCGCCAGCCTGGCCAGCGTGGCCAGCGAATTGCCCAGCCTGCAGCAGCAGTTGCTGCGGGTGATGGGCCAGAGCACGGACCGCGACCACGACCATGTCGATGTCCTCTCGCGCCGCCAGGCCAGCGAGCGCATCGCGTTGTTCCTGCACGGGCTGGGCGAGCGCTACCGGCGGATCGGGCGGCCCGCCGACGATTTCCAGCTGCCGATGAGCCGCGACGAGATCGCCCGCTACCTGGGCTTGGCGCTGGAAACCGTGAGCCGCAGCTTCAGCCGCATGCACGAAGAGGGCGTGATCGACGTGCACGGCCGCCGGGTGCGGGTGCTGGACGCGAAGCGCCTGCATGCCGCGGCCAGCGGTTGCGAGGCCGAGCTCGCGCGCGATGCGGGGCGGCGTTCGCGCGCCTGAGTTACTTCGCCGCGGCTGCGCGGCGCACGGCGGCGACGAATTCGGGATCCGGCTGGGTGCCCATCTTCTCGGTGCGCGCCAGCACCCGGCCGTCGGCATCCAGCAAGACCAGCGCGCTGCTGTGGTTGAACTGGCCGTCCGCGAGTTGCCGGTAGCGCACGCCGAGCACCGCGGCGATGCCGCGCACGTCGTCCGCCTGCGGCGCCAGCAAGGTCCATCGCCCGCCGTCCAGCTTGCGCTTGTCGACCACGGCCTGCAGCGCCTTCGGGCTGTCGCGGGCCGGGTCCATGCTGACCAGGACGATGCCGATGCGCGCGCGCTCGGCCGGCGCGAGCTGGCGCTCGACCGCCTTGCCGCTGTCCACGATCAGCGGGCAGATGTACTGGCAGGAGGTGTAGAACATCGCCACCAGCCGCGGCTTGCCGCGCAGGGCGCGCCATTCGGTCTTGCGCGCAGCCTGGTCGACCAGCGTCGCCTGCAGCTGGTACACCGAATCCGCGGGCAAGGGCGCATCGCGCGCAGCCGCGGGTGCGGCGGCCAGTGCGAGCAGGGCGGACAGCAACAGGGTCTTCATCGTGCATCCCTCGCGCAGCGGAATCCCAGGTTGGGGGTGACGTCGGCGCCTTCCAGCGAGGACAGCATCGCCACCCGCATGAGCACCGCGTAGTTGTCGCGGTCGTCCATCGACAGCGCGCCGGCGCCGCAGAACTTGGCCTTGTCGGCATCGCCCTGCTTGCGGTTGTCGCCATCGACCAGCAGCGAGGACCAGTCGCCGGTCCATTCCCAGACCAGGCCATGGATGTCGCGCACGCCGTACGCATTCGCGGCCTGCAGGCCGACCCGCGGCAGCGCCGTCTTCGACGAACGCGAATACCAGGCGAGGATGCGTTCGCGCCACACCGGATCCTTGCGCGCGTCCTTGCGCAGTTCGTCGGCGGCGGCCGTGTATTCCCACTCGTTCCAGCTCGGCAGGCGCGCGCCCTGCGCCTTGCAATAGGCATCGGCGGCGAACCAGCTGACGTTGACCACCGGTTGCTGCGGCAAGGCGTTCGCGCCGAGCGTTTGCGGCCCGGCCCAGTGCTGCAGGTAGCGCGCCTCGGTGAACACCGAGGGCGCCTTGCCGCGTTGCCATTGCGGGTTGGCGTTCACGAATGCCAGGAACTGCGCATTGGTGACCGGCGTCTGCATCAGCCGGAACGGCGCGATGCGCACGGACTGCCGGTCTTCGTACTTGAGCGCGGAGCGGAACCCGCCGCCCGGCAGCCGGGCGTAGCCGTCGCCGGCGGCCTGGCCCGCCAGCGGCAGCACGCACAGCAGCAGGGCGGCGAGCCGGCGCATCTCAGTGGCCGTCCGAGCCGTTGGCGGGCTTGGCGGCGCGCGCGGCGGCGGCATCGGCCTTGCTCACCTGGCCGCCGGGGTTGCCCCAGCTGTTGAGCACGTAGGTGCCGATGTTGGCCACCTCGTCGTCGGTCAGCTGGCTCATCGGCGGCATGTTGGAGTTGTAGTCCTTGCCGTTGACCTTCACCGGGCCGACCAGGCCGTGCAGGATGATCTGCGGCACCCGCTTCGGGTTGGCCTTGATGAAGTCGGAGCCGGCCAGCGGCGGGAACACGCCGGGCAGGCCCGCGCCGTCCGGCTGGTGGCAGGTCGAGCAGGTGCCGGCGAACAGCACCTTGCCGGCGGCGATCTGCTCTTCCTTGGTCAGGTTGCCGGTCTTCGCGGACGCGGCGGCCGCGGCCACCGGCGCGCGGCTGGTGCCGGCGGCCTGGTCGCCCAGGTAGACCGCATCGACTTCCTTGCCGGAGTAGATCGTCTTGTCCTCGGGGCCGTCGGCCTTGAGGATCGCCAGCGCGCCCTTGTTGAAGGCGCGGAAGATGCTGTGGTCGACCAGCACGTAGCTGCCCGGCACCTCCATGTGGAATTCCATCATGGCCGCGCCGCCGGCGGGAATCAGCGTGGTCTGCACGTTCTCCTGGTACTTGGTGCCGCCCTCGTACCAGACCTTGTCGAAGATCTCGCCGATCACGTGGAAGCTGGACACCAGGTTCGGCCCGCCGTTGCCGACGTACAGGCGCACCTTCTCGCCGGTCTTGGCGGTCAGCGCCTTGTCGCCGGTCATCGCGCCTTCCATGCCGTTGAACAGCACGTAGGTCGGGTGCTCGTCGATCGCCTTCTCCATCGCGAAGCCCTGGTGGCCTTTCTCGCGGTACTTGCCGGTGGTGTAGAAGTCGCCCTGCATCACGTAGTACTCGCGGTCGACCTTGGGCATGCCCTCCGGCGGCTCGACCAGGATCAGCCCGTACATGCCGTTGGCGATGTGCATGCCGACCGGCGCGGTGGCGCAGTGGTAGACGAACAGGCCGGCGTTGAGCGCCTTGAAGCTGAAACGGCTGACGTGGCCGGGCGCGGTGAAGCTGGACGCCGCGCCGCCGCCGGGGCCGGTCACGCCGTGCAGGTCGATGTTGTGCGGCATCTTGCTGTCCGGCATGTTGCGCAGGTGGAATTCGACGGTGTCGCCCTGGCGCACGCGGATGAAGCTGCCCGGCACGGTGCCGCCGAAGGTCCAGAAGGTGTAGGTGACGCCTTCGGAGATCGGCATCTCCTTCTCGACCACGTCCAGCGAGACGATCACCTTGGCCGGCGCGGTGCGCCCGGTCGCGGGCGGCACGTTCGGCGGCGAGGTCAGCACGGCTTCCACCGGCGCACCCTGCGGCGGGCCGAAGTCGCCCTTGGCCGAGCCGCCGGTGTCGGTCGTTGCCGTCGCCGGTTTCGCGTCGGCGGCGGCGTCCTGCCTGCATGCGGGAAGGGCCATGGCGATGGCGAGGCTGAGGGCGAGAAGCGGGATGGCGCGTTTCATCGGGATTCCCCTTGAGGCAGGTAGTGCGCCGCACGGCGCGTTCGAAGGCTCGATGCGAGCTTGGATTCGGCACCACCGCGGCGCGTTGACCTAGGTCAACCGGGTTCGCCGCGCGCGCCAGCGCCGGCGCATGGCTTGACCTGCATCAACGCGCGGAACGGTCGTGCCGCGGAGGCTGTGCGTATCGCCTCCAGAGTACAGCCATGTCCCGTCCATCGTTCGTCCATTTGCCGCTGCTGCTGTGCGCCGCCGCGCTTCCGGCGCAGGCCCGCGAGACCCCGAAACTGTCCCTGGAATGGGACTTGCGCGCACGCCATGAACAGGTCGACGACGCTGCCTTCGCCGATGCCGCGCGCGCGGATACGCTGCGCCTGCGCGCCGGCCTGCGCTTCGCGTCCGCATCCGGCTGGAACGGTTTGCTGGAAGGCGAGGGCGTGGCCGGCAACAACCGCTACAACAGCGGCGCCAACGGCCGCGGCACGCTGCCGGCGGTGATCGATCCGCACGGCGCCGAACTCAACCAGGCCTGGCTGGGCTGGAAGGGCGCGCGCGGCAACCTGGCGCTGGGCCGGCAGCGCCTGCTGTTCGACAACCAGCGCTGGGTCGGCAACGTCGGCTGGCGGCAGAACGAACAGACCTTCGACGCGCTGGCGCTGGAGTTCGCCCCGCGCAAGGACCTCGCCCTGCGCTATGCCTACCTCGACCGCGTGCACCGCATCAACGGCGACGACGCCCGCGATCCGCTGGCGCGCGAGCGCGCCTTGTCCAGCCACCTGCTCAATGCCGCGTGGAAGCACGGCGCGCAGCAGCTGGCGGGCTACGCCTACCTGCACGAGGACCGCGACGTGGCGGCGGCCTCCACTGCGACATACGGACTGCGCTGGAGCGGCAGCGTGCCGGTTTCGCAGGCGAAGTTCGGCTGGACGCTGGAAACCGCGCGCCAGCGGGACCACGCCAACAACCCGCTGCAGTTCTCGCACGGCTACTGGCTGCTGGAACCTGCGATCACCATGCACGGCATCACCGCGCGCGCCGGCTGGGAACGCCTCGGCGGCAACGGCACGCACGCGCTGCAGACGCCGCTGGCCACCCTGCACGCATTCAACGGCTGGGCCGACAAGTTCCTGGTCACGCCGGCCAACGGCCTGGACGATCGCTATCTGGGCCTTGGCGGCGCCTTCGGCCGCGAGCGCGCCGGCGCGCGCATGGGCTGGCAGCTGGCCTGGCACGACTACCGCGCCGACCATGGCGATGCGCACTACGGCAGCGAATGGAACGCGTCGCTCAGCCTGCCGCTGGCCAAGGGCGTGAGCGGCCTGCTGAAGTTCGCCGACTACCGCGCCGACGCCTATGCGCGCGATACCCGCAAGCTCTGGCTGCAGGTCGAATACAAGGGCAGCGCGGCGCCATGAAGGACGCGATGGCTGCCATCGTCGACGCGCCCGCGCCCGAGCCCGAGCGCATCCAGGGCTGGCGCTGCATCGGCTGCGGCAAGGTGGATGCGCCGCGGCCCTGCATCGGCGTCTGCCAGGACCGCAAGTTCGAGCTGGTGGCCGCCGCCGACTACGACGCCTTGCTGACCCGCGTGCGCGCGCTGGAAGGCGCGCTTAGGCTGATCGCGCACACCATGCCGCGCGAGGACAGGCTGGCGGATTCGTGGCAGGCGCTGCAGGGGCTGGCGCGTCGCCTGCTGGGTTGAGGCTCAGGCGGCGCGCAGCCGGGCCGACAGGCGCGCCTCGCTTGCCGCCGGATCGATCCCGTGCGCGGCCAGCCAGCCGTCGTCGAACAGGGTGCCGGCATAGCGTTCGCCGCGATCGCAGAGCAGGGTGACGATGCTGCCGGCCTCGCCGCGTTCGCGCATCGCGGTCGCCAGTTGCAGGCAGGCGACCAGGTTGGTGCCGGAGGAGCCGCCGTAGCGGCGGCCGAGCAGGCGTTCCAGCAGGCGCATGGCGGCGATCGAATCGGCGTCGCCGACCTCGACCAGCGCATCCACCACGTCGAACAGGAAGCCAGGTTCCACCCGCGCGCGGCCGATGCCCTCGATCAGGGTGTCGCGGCTGGCCGTGGCCCGCGGATCGCGGCTGCGCCAGCCATGGGCGAAGGCGCGGCCCGACGGTTCGGCCACGCACAGCCGCGTCTCCAGGCCGCGATAGCGCAGGAAGCGGCCGATGGTGGCCGAAGTGCCGCCGGTGCCGGCACCGCAGACGATCCATGCCGGCTGCGGATGCGGTTCGCGCGCCAGCTGGCCGATGATGGATTCGGCGATGTTGTTGTTGCCGCGCCAGTCGGTGGCGCGCTCGGCCAGGCCGAACTGGTCGAGGAAGCAGGCGCCGTCGGCGGCGATCGCGAGGGCGCGCGCCTGCGGGCACTGATCGCCATGGGTCAGTTCGCAATGCCCGCCCAGCGTGCGCACCGCCTCGATCTTCGCCGGCGCGGTGCTGGCCGGCATCACCGCCACGAACGGCAGGCCGAGCAGCCGCGCGAACCAGGCTTCGGAGATCGCGGTGCTGCCGGACGAGGCATCGACGACCGTTTGTCCTTCGCGCAGGCGGCCGTTGCACAGCGCGTACAGGAACAGCGAACGCGCCAGCCGGTGCTTGAGGCTGCCGGTCGGGTGCGCGGCCTCGTCCTTGAAATAGAAGTCGATGCCGGGGAAGCCGGCGAAGCGCATGTGCAGCAGGTGGGTGTCGGCGGAACGCGCGGCCTCGCGGTGCAGTTGCGCGATCGCCTCCGCCGCCCAACGGCGCTCGCGTGCGGCGTCGCCGCTCACGCCAGCCAGCCCAGCGGGTTGTGCGCGCGGGCGATGCCGTAGACCTGGGCGAACACCAGCAGCGCGGCGATGTAGCAGAGCGCGCGCGTGCGCTGGCTGCGCCCGGGCCGCATCGCGAACACGCCGAGCACGACATAGACGACGACCAGCACCAGCTTGGCCGCCAGCCAGCCGTTGGCGAACATCGCCCACGGCAGGATGGTCAGCAACATCAGCGCGGCGGTGAGCAGGGCGGTGTCGATGCCGTAGCTCAGCAGCTTCACCGGCAGCGCCTGCGGCCAGCGCGCGCCGCCCAGCGCGAACGCGCCGCGCAGGGCGAACAGCGCGCCGCTGAGCAGGGCGACGCTCATGTGGAAGAGCTTGATCTGCGGATAGAACTCGAACATCCGGTCGGGCCTGCTCAGCCCGGCTTGCCGTCGGCGCGCGGCGACAGGTAGATGCGGCCGATGCGCAGCACCCACGGCGCGAACGCGAGCAGCCAGCCGAGCGCGGCGCAGGCCATCCACGCGGCGGGATCGTCGGCGAGCTCCGCGCCGATGCGGGCGAAGGCGACGACCTGCACCGCGGCGAACGCCCACCACGCCGCCTTCGGCATGAACAGCGGTTGCCCGGAATGGCCCTGGGTCACGCGCGTCACCATCGCCACCAGCACGCTGCCGAAGAAACCGACGAACAGCGCATGCGCCGGCGCGCGACCGAGGAAATAGATCCCGGTCATCGCATAGGCCAGGCTCTGGCCCGCATACAGCGCGAAGGTCAGCGGCAGCCAGGCCAGGCCGATGAACAGCACCGCCAGCAGCCCCGGCATGCGGCCGCGCGGCCACAGCTTCCAGTTCATCAGCAGCGCCAGCGCGAACAGCGGCACATCGACCAGCCACAGCCACGCATAGACGTGGAACAGCTCGAGCAGCAGGTGCGCGAGCAGCAGCGGCCAGAACGCGGCCAGCAGCCACAGCGGTCGCCACGGTTGGTAGCCCATCACCGCGTTGCCGGCGAAGAACGGGAACATCCGGTGGGCGACGGTGAGATACACCGGCAGCAGGAAGCCGAAGGTGCCGATCTTGATGCTGGCGAAGGCATACAGCGGCTGTTCGTTGAGCAGGAAGGCGAACCACAGCAGCAGGCCGGCCAGGCCCAGCAGCAATGCGGCCATGCACGAACGCGCATGCCAGGTGGTGCCGCGCTCGCGCCACAGCAGCGGCAGCAGGTGGGCGATGCCGGCCATCCAGCCGGCAAGCGTCATCAGGGTGCCGACCACCATCCCCGACTGCCAGCCGAGCGCGCCGAGCAGGGTCGCCAGCTGTCCGCCGAACAGGCCAAGCCCGACCGGCGCATAGCGCCAGCGCTGCAGCTCGGGCAGGCCCATCCAGCGCGGGAACACGGTGAGCAGGAAGCCGAAGATGAAGCTGGGCAGCATCTGGTACTGCATGACGAAGGCATGCAGCCAGCCGGCGTACGGCGTCGGTTGCGGCATCTCCCACAGTTGCCAGCGGGTGTTGGCCAGCCAGGCCGCCCACCACAGCATCGCCAGCAGGATGTTGCCGGCGCCGACGAAGAACAGCAGGCGGTGCGGTGCGGCGGCGAGCAGGCGCGGCGAGAGGGCGGAGGGCATCGGTGGCGGACTTGCGGACATGCGGCGATTGTTCGCGCCGGCCGTGTCGCGTGCCTTGATCCAGGTCAGCTGGTCCCGTAAACGACAAGGGCGGCCCGAAGGCCGCCCCTGCCATCCCCGGAGGCGCTCAGCGTTCGCCGTCGGCCTGGCCTTCGGCGAGGGCGCGGTCGTAGTCCGGATCGCGCGCGGGCAGGAGCCACTGCCGCAGCACGAACCAGCCCAGCAGCACCGCGCCGACGCTGAAGATGGTGTCGCCGGGCACGCGCATCCATACCAGCATGTCGATGATCGGACGGTTCATGAACTCCGCCGAACGCGCGAACCAGTAGCCGTGCTCCAGCGCGGCCTGCAGCTGCAGCACGCCCATCGGCAGCAGGGTCAGCAGCGCCATCAGCACCAGGCCGATGTTGAAGCACCAGAACGCGCCGCGCAGCAGGCCGGTATGCCACTGCACCTGCGGCTTCAGCCCGCGCAGGCAGAACAGCATCAGGCCGATGCCGAGCATCCCGTACACGCCGAACAGCGCGGTATGCCCGTGCAGCGGGGTGAGGTTCAGGCCCTGCATGTAGTACAGCGCGATCGGGGTGTTGATCAGGAAGCCGAACAGGCCGGCGCCCACCAGGTTCCAGAAGCTCACCGCCAGGAAGAACATGATCGGCCACTTGTAGCGGGCCATCCACGGCGTGGCGCGGCTGTGGCTCCAGGTCTCGTAGGCTTCCAGGCCGATGATCGCCAGCGGCACCACTTCCAGCGCCGAGAACGCGGCACCCAACGCGACGCCCGCGGTCGTGGTGCCGACGAAGTACAGGTGGTGGAACATGCCCAGCACGCCGCCGGTCAGATACACGATGGTGGCGAACAGCACCGCCTCGGTCGCGGTCTTGCCGCGCAGCAGGCCCAGCTTCACGAACAGGAAGCTGATCACCGCCACCGCGAACACCTCGAAGAAGCCTTCCACCCACAGGTGCACCACCCACCAGCGCCAGTACTCGACCAGCGAGATGTGGGTGTGCTCGCCCCACATCAGGCCGGCGCCGTAGAACAGGCCGATCGCGATGGTGGACAGGAACAGCAGGCCGACGATGGAACTCATCTCGTCCTTGCGCCTGATCGCCGGCCACAGCGCGCGGCCGACCAGGAACAGCCACAGCAGCAGGCCGACGAACAGGAACGCCTGCCAGAAGCGGCCGATGTCGACGTATTCCCAGCCCTGGTGGCCGAACCAGAAGTTGTGGGCCAGGCCGAGCTTCTGCATCACCGCGAACCACTGCCCGGCGAACGCGCCGACCACGATGACCAGCAGGCAGGCGAACAGGAAGTTGACGCCGGCGCGCTGGAACTTCGGCTCATGCCCGGAGATCGCCGGGCCGATGTACAGGCCGGTGCCCAGCCACGCGGTGGCGATCCACAGCACCGCCAGTTGCGTATGCCAGCTGCGGGTCAGCGAGTAGGGCAGGATCTCGGCGATCTTCATGCCGTAGGCTTCCTGGCCTTCCACCTGGTAGTGCGCGGTGGTCGCGCCCAGCAGGATCTGCACCAGGAACAGCGCGATCACCACCCAGAAGTACTTGGCGGTGGCCTGCATCGACGGCGTCGGCTTCAGGCCCAGCAGCGGGTCGCGCGCGGGCGGTACCGGCAGCGCTTCCTTGCCGTGGTAGGCGGCGTAGTGCCAGCTCATCAGGCCGATGCCGCCGAGCAGGAACAGCAGCGAGAACATCGACCACATGAACGAGCTGGAGGTCGGGGTGTTGCCGACCAGCGGGTCGTAGGGCCAGTTGTTGGTGTAGCTGATGGTCCCGTCGGGTCGGTTGGTCACCGCCGCCCACGCTGTCCAGAAGAAGAACGCGGTCATCGCCCGGCGGTGTTCCTGGTCGGGCACCGTGTCTTCCTTCATCGCGTAGGCCTCGCGCAGCGCATGCGTGGCCGGGTCGTTGGAGAACAGGCTCACGTAGTGCGCGGCGACCTGGCTGATCGCCTGCGCGCGCACGTCGCTGACCACGATGTCGCCATTGGCCGGGTCGTAGGTGTTGGCGCGCAGCTCCGCCTGCAACGCGGCCTGCAATTGCGCCTTCGCCGGGGCATCGAGCATCGAATACGGCTCGGCGGTGTTGGCGCGCGCGTCGAGTTCGAGCATCGCCTCCGCTTCGCGATGCAGCCAGTCGGCCGACCAGTCGGGCGCGACCAGCGCGCCATGGCCCCAGATCGAGCCCAATTGCTGGCCGCCGATGCTCTGCCAGACCTGGCGGCCTTGTTCGATGTCGGCGCGGGTGTAGACGACTTGCCCGCTGCGGGTGACGACGCGCTCGGGCATCGGCGGCGCGGTCTGGTGCAGTTCGAAGCCGAGCCACAGCATGACGCCGAAGCTGGCGATGAGCAGGGCGGCAAGCCCCAGCCAAAGCCGTTTGGTGGTGGACATGATGGATTCCCCGTTGTGGACTGCGCCATGGTCGGCGCTGCACCGCGGGCCGTCCCTGATCCAGGTCAACCGCGGCGTTGCCGGCGCGGGTCAGTCGCGCAATACGGGCGCCGCCAGCGCGTCGAGCGCGTCGCGGTCGAGCAACTCCAGTTCGCGGCGCTCGACCCGCAACAGCCCCTCTTCCTGGAAACGGCGCAGCACCCGGCTCACGGTTTCCGGCGCCAGCCGCAGGTAGTTGGCGATGTCGGTGCGCGGCATGGTCAGCTGGAAGCGGTTCGGCGAAAACCCGCGCGCGGCCAGCCGCCGCGACACGCCGAGCAGGAACGCGGCCATCCGCTGGTCGGCCGACCAGTCGCCGGCCAGCAGCGCGGCGCGGCCGATGTCGCGGCTGAGCAGGCGGAACAGCTGCCGCTGCAGGCCGGGCAGGCGCGTCGCCAGCACCGAGATCTTCGGGAACGAGAACCGGCACAGCATCACCGTGTCCAGCGCCACCGCATCGCAGGGATAGCGGTCGCCGTCGATCGCGTTGAGACCGATCACCTCGCCCGGCAGGTGGAAGCCGAGCACGTGTTCGTGGCCATCGCGATCGACCACGCTGGTCTTGACCGTGCCGGCGCGCACCGCGGCGATCGCCTCGAACGGGTCGCCCTCGCGGAAGATGTACTCGCCGGCGTGGAACGGGCCGACATGCTCCACCAGCACGTGCAGGTCGCCCAGCGAGGCCTTGTCCATGCCTTCGTCCATGCACGCCTGCGAGAACGCGCAGGTCGAGCAGAACCGCAGTTCGTTGCCGTCGTCGGCCAGGGTGCGCTGGTCCTGGCGCGGGAAAGCCGCGCGGCTCATGGCGCCCACCGCCATGGGTTCAGATCGCGCGGGAAAAACGCGGCGTGGCGATGGCGGCGGATTGGTCGAGGTATCGGTCGAAGCACATCGCAATGTTACGCAGCAACAGGCGTCCGCGCGAGGTGACCACGATCCGCCCCGGTTCGATCCGCGCCAGCCCGTCCTCGACCAGCGGCGCCAGGCGCTCCAAAGAGGTGGCGAAATAGTCCGCGAAATCGATCCCGTGCCGGCGCTCCAGCGCCGCCACCGGGATCTCGCCCTGGCACATCAGCTGCTGGATCAGGTCGGCGCGCAACACGTCGTCGGCATCCAGGCGCATGCCGCGGAACACCGGCAGCCGGCCCTCGTCCAGCGCCGCCTGCCAGCTCGGCAGGTCGCGCGGGTTCTGGCTGAAGCTGTCGCCGATGTGGCTGATCGCGGACACGCCCAACCCGACCAGGTCGCTGTCGGCGTGGGTGGTATAGCCCATGAAGTTGCGGTGCAGGCCGCCGCGCGCCTGCGCCAGCGCCAGTTCGTCGTCGGGCAGGGCGAAATGATCCATGCCGATGTACAGGTAGCCGGCGGCGGTGAGCTTCTCGATCGCCAGTTGCAGCAGGGCCAGCTTGGTTTCGCCGCTCGGCAGCAGGGTGTCGTCGAGCTGCTTCTGCGGCTTGAACAGGTGCGGCATGTGCGCATAGCCGTACACCGCCACCCGGTCCGGACGCATGTCCGCGACGATGTCCAGGGTCCGCGCGAAGCCGTCCCCGTTCTGGCTGGGCAGGCCGTAGATCAGGTCGACGTTGACCGAGCGGAAGCCGTTGGCGCGGCAGGCCTCGACCACCGCGCGGGTCTGTTCCACCGACTGGATGCGGTTGACCGCCTGCTGCACCGCCGGATCGAAGTCCTGCACGCCGAAACTGGCGCGGTTGAAGCCGATCCTGGCCAGCGCGGCGATGTCGTCGGCATCGACGAAGCGCGGGTCGAGTTCGATCGAGACATCGCGGTCGCGCGCGTCCGAGAAGCGGAAATGGCTGCGCAGGGTTTCCACCACCTCGCCCAGCTGCGCCGGCGACAGGAAATTCGGGGTGCCGCCGCCGAAATGCAGCTGGATCGCCTCGCGGTCGCGGTCGAACAGGTCGGCGGTCAGCGCGATCTCGCGGTACAGCCGCGCCAGGTAGGCGTCGCCGCGCGCCTTGTCGCGGGTGATGATGCGGTTGCAGCCGCAGTAGAAGCACGGGCTCTCGCAGAACGGCACGTGCACGTACAGCGACAGCCGGCGCGGGATCGGGTCGCCGTTGCTGCTGGCCGCGACCTCGCGCAGCTGCTTTTCGCCGAAGCCGGAATGGAACTGCGGCGCGGTCGGATACGAGGTATAGCGCGGCCCCGGCCGGTCGTAGCGGCGCAGCAGCTCGGTATTGAAGGCGATGGATTGCGATTCCATCGGCGCACGTTAGGCGGCGCGGCGGGGGCGCACCTTGATTTGGATCAACTCCGGGCGGGCGATCGGCCCCGGCGCAGCGCGTACACCGCCGTATCCAGCCGCGACACGCCGGCCACGAAGCCGGGATGCTCGGGCGGGATCGGGCGGCGATCCAGCAGCTCGACCCGCCAATCGGCGTCGAACAGGTCGTGGACCTCGTCTTCCGGCACCGAGAACGGCGGCCCGGCGCGTTCGGCCTGTGGATATTCCAGGCTGACCAGCAGGCCGCGGCAACCGGCGGGCAAGGCCGCGTACAGCTCGCCCGCGTAGCGCCGGCGCAGTTCCGGCGGCAACGCGATCAGCGCGGCGCGGTCGAACACCGCGGCGCAATCGCGCAGCAACTCGGCATCCAGCCCGAACGCATCGCCGCAGATCAGTTCGATGTCGCCGGCGGCGTAGTGGCGGCCGTATCGGCTTTCGCGGATATCCGGCTGCAGGCCGTGCTCGGCGAAGAACTGTTCGACCGCAAGCTGCGACAGCTCCACGCCCAGCACGCGATGGCCCTGCGCCGCCAGCCAGGCCATGTCCAGCGATTTGCCGGCCAGCGGCACGAACACCCGCGCTGCCGCCGGAACGCCCAGCGCAGGCCAATGCTTGAGCAGCAGCGGCGTCGGTGCCTGCTGGTGGAAACCGATCTGGTTGTCGGCCCAGCGCTGGTGCCAGAACTCGGGTTGCATCATTCCACCCCGAGTCCGTCCACCTTCTGCCAGCCGCGCGGCAACAACCCGCCGCGCGAACCACGCGCGCCGATGTACTCGTCCAGTTCCTTGAAGCTCAGCGTCATGGTGCGCGCGCCGGACTTCACCTGCAGCTTGCCGCCCGGCGGCACCACCGCGATGGCGACGACCTTCTCGGTGCCGCGCTTGGCCTTCGGGATCTCGATGATCTTGTTGCCCTTGCCCTTGTCGAGCTCCGGCAGTTCGCTGAGCGGGAACGCCAGCACATGGCCGGCGCTGGTGACGGCGACGATGCGGTCGGCGTCCACGCTGGCCACCGCCGCCGGCTGCAGCACCAGGCCGCCTTCGGACAGCGACAGCAAGGCCTTGCCGGCCTTGTTGCGGCCGGTGAGGTTCTCGAAGCGGGTCACGAAGCCGTAGCCGTGGCTGGAGGCGATCACGAAGCGCGCATCGTTGTCGCCGCTGGCCAGCGCCTGGAAGCTGGCGCCCGGCGCGGGGGTGAAGCGCCCGGTCAGTGGTTCGCCGTTGCCGCGCGCCGACGGCAGCGTATGCACCGCGGTCGAATAGCTGCGGCCCGCGGAATCGAGGAAGGCCGCCTGCTGGTTGCTGCGCGCGCGCACCGCCGCCAGCAGGCCATCGCCCTCGCGGTAGCTGAGCGCGGCGGCGTCGACGTCGTTGCCCTTGGCCGCGCGCACCCAGCCCTTCTCGCTGAGCACCACGGTCATCGGCTCGCTGGCGACCAGTTCGGTTTCGTCCAGCGCCTGCGCGGCCTCGCGCGCGACCAGCGGGCTGCGCCGCGCGTCGCCGAACTTCTTCGCATCGGCCAGCAATTCGTCCTTGATCAGCTTCTTCAGCTTGGCCTTGCTGTCGAGCGTGGCGATCAAGCGGTCGCGTTCGCTGTCCAGTTCGTCCTGCTCGCCGCGGATCTTCATCTCTTCCAGCCGCGCGAGTTGCTTCAGCTTGGTGTCGAGGATGTAGTCCGCCTGTTCTTCGGACAGCGCGAAGCGCGCGATCAATGCCGCCTTCGGTTCGTCCTCGGTGCGGATGATGCGGATCACTTCGTCGAGGTTGAGGAACGCGACCAGCAAGCCTTCCAACAGGTGCAGGCGGCGCTCCACCTTGTCGAGGCGATGCTTGAGCCGGCGGGTCACCGTGTCCTGGCGGAAGCTCAGCCATTCGCTGAGCAGCGCCTTGAGGTTCTTCACCTGAGGACGCCCGTCCAGGCCGATCACGTTCATGTTGACCCGGTAGCTCTTCTCGAGGTCCGTGGTCGCGAACAGATGGCCCATCAGCTGGTCGGCGTCGACGCGGTTGCTGCGCGGCACCAGCACGATGCGGGTCGGGTTGGCGTGGTCGGATTCGTCGCGGATGTCCTCCAGCCACGGCAGTTTCTTCGCCCGCATCTGCGTGGCGATCTGCTCGATGATCTTGCTCGGGCTGACCTGGTAGGGCAGCTCGGTGATCACGATGTTGCTGCTTTCCTTGACGAACACGCCGCGGGCGCGCACCGAACCGGTGCCGGTCTCGTACATCGCCTGCAGGTCGCCGGCGGGGGTGATGATTTCCGCCGCGGTCGGGTAGTCCGGGCCGCGCACGTGTTCGCACAGGTCGCGCACGCTGGCGTCGGGATCGTCGAGCAGGCGCACGCAGGCGCTGACCACTTCGTTCAAGTTGTGCGGCGGCACGTCGGTGGCCATGCCGACCGCGATGCCGGTGGTGCCGTTGAGCAGCAGGTGCGGCAGCCGCGCCGGCATCCACGTAGGTTCTTCAAGCGTTCCGTCGAAATTCGGATCCCAGTCCACCGTGCCCTGGCCGAGTTCGCCCAGCAGCACTTCGGCGATCGGCGCGAGTTTCGATTCGGTGTAGCGCATCGCCGCGAACGACTTCGGATCGTCCGACGAACCGAAATTGCCCTGGCCCTCGATCAGCGGGTAGCGGTAGCTGAACGGCTGCGCCATCAGCACCATCGCCTCGTAGCAGGCGGAATCGCCGTGCGGGTGGTATTTGCCGATCACGTCGCCGACGGTGCGCGCGGACTTCTTCGGTTTGGCCCCGGCGTTGAGGCCGAGTTCGCTCATCGAATAGATGATCCGGCGCTGCACCGGCTTGAGGCCGTCGCCGATGAAGGGCAGGGCGCGGTCGAGGACCACGTACATCGAGTAGTCGAGGTAGGCGCGTTCGGCGTACTCGCGCAGCGGGATCTGTTCGAAGCCGTGGAAGGCGGTGCGGATGCTGTCGTCGGTCATCCGCCCATTCTACGGATCGGCGCCGCCGAGGTGGCCGCGCCGTGCGGCCCCACGGCAGCCGCGGATGGCGCGATACTGCGGCTCCCTCCGGCCCGGCCCGCCCCATGTCCAACCCGCGAATCCAGGAACTGCAGCGCGTCTTCGTGTCGCGCCTCGATACCCTCGGCCACCTGCTCGACGTCGGCGAAGCCCACCTCGGCGCGCAGCACGACCTCATCAACGCCCGGCTGGCCGCGGACATGCTGCCGCTGGGCGCGCAGATCGCCTTCGCCTGCAACCAGCCGCGCGGGTTCTCGCAATGGTGCGCGGGCCTGCCGATCGAGAACATCGATCCGGCGGTGCCCTCGCTCGCGGCGGCGCGCGCGCATATCGCCGATACCCGCGCGCGCGTGCTCGCGATCGCCTGCGACGACGCGCAACTGGACCTGGTCAAGCGCATCGGCCTTGGCCCCGGCCGCTATTGCGAACTGCCCGGCCATGGCTACGTCAGCGAGTACCTGCTGCCGAACCTGTACTTCCACATCACCACGACCTACGCGATCCTGCGCATGCTGGGCGCGCCGGTGGGCAAGGCCGACTACATGCGCTTCCTCGCCCCGCACATCCGCCAGGACGGTTGACCGGCCGCTCCAAGGAGGGCGCCATGGGCAATGCCGACATCGCCTGCGAATTCCTGCGCATGTGCGCCCGCGGCGAGGTGCGCGCGGCGTACGAGCGCTTCGTCGCCGCGGATTTCGTCCACCACAACGCCTGGTTCCCGGGCGACCGCGAATCGCTGCTGCTGGCGATGGAGCAGAGCGCGGCGGCGGAACCGAACAAGTCGTTCGAGCCGAAGCAGGTGGTCGACGGCGGTGATCGGGTCGCGGTGCTGTCCCATTTGACGCGCGCGGATGCCGGGCTGGAATACGCGGTGGTCCACATCGCCCGCTTCAAGGACGGCAGGATCGTCGAGTTGTGGGACCTGGGGCAGGAGATCCCGAAGGATTCGCCGAACGCGCTGGGCATGTTCTGAGGGCAGCCGGCGACGGACTTGCTCCGGACCGTTGACATGGGCGCCTCGCTCCCGGAAAATGCGCGGCTCGCACCTGCCCAGGTGGCGGAATTGGTAGACGCACTAGTTTCAGGTACTAGCGGGTAAAACCGTGGAGGTTCGAGTCCTCTCCTGGGCACCAAGCGAAACATGAAGAACCCCGCGCAAGCGGGGTTTTTTGTTTTTCGCAGCGGGTGCGCGCGCCCGGCGCGTACGACACGCCCTGTAAGATCGGCGCATGAGCAAGCCCCCCAGCAAGCGCGGCCCGGGCCGCGGCAAGGCGCCCACGGGCAAGGCCGGCAAGCCGGCGAGCAAGTCGAGCAAGGCGGGATCGGAACGCGGCGGCAAGCCCGCGGCGTCCAAGCGGCCGCCGTGGATGCCGGAACTGCCGGCGTCGGCGCCGCCATCGCGCGGCCGGCCGGCGCCGCAACGCGCCGCCCCACCGCCATCGCCGCGCTTCGATCCGCACGCGCAGCGCGAGGCGCAGCGCTACGCCCAGCCCATCGCCAGCCGCGAGATGATCCTGCAGGTGCTGGCCGCCCACGACGGGCCGATGGATGCCGACGGGCTGGCGCAGAAGCTCGCGCTGACCGCGCCGGATCGCTTCGAGGCGCTGGAGAAGCGGCTGTCGGCGATGCTGCGCGACGGCCAGTTGCTGCAGAACCGGCGCGGCGGTTACGCACCGGCCGAACGCATGGACTTGGTGCCCGGCGTGGTGATCGCCAACGAGAACGGCTTCGGCTTCCTGCGCCCGGATGCGGGCGGCGGCGACGACCTGTTCCTGCCGCCGTTCGAGATGCGCAAGGTCATGCACGGCGACCGCGTGCTGGCCAGCGTCACCGGCATGGATCGCCGCGGCCGTCGCGAAGGCACGATCGTGGAAGTGCTGGAGCGCCGGCTGACCCGCCTGATCGGCCGCTATACCGAGGAGCTCGGCATCGGCTACGTGGTGCCGGACGACAAGCGCGTGCAGCGCAACGTGATGATCCCCGCCGATGGCCGCAACGACGCGCGCAGCGGCCAGCTGGTGGTCGCCGAGATCACCACCCCGGCGGACGCGCATCGCCCGCCGATCGGCAAGGTGCTGGCGGTGCTGGGCGACAAGCTCACCGCCTCGCAGGCGGTCGAGGCGGCGATCCACGGCCACGACATCCCGCACGAATTCCCGCCGGAAGTGCTGGCGCAGGCCACCGCGGTGCCGCTGGACGTGCAGCCGGCCGACACCGCCCGCCGCGTCGACCTGCGCGACACGCCGCTGGTCACCATCGACGGCGAGGACGCCAAGGATTTCGACGACGCGGTCTGGTGCGAACCGAACAAGGACGGCTTCCGCCTGATCGTCGCCATCGCCGACGTCAGCCATTACGTGCGCCCGGGCACGCCGCTGGACGACGAGGCGCAGCTGCGCGCGACCTCGGTGTATTTCCCCGGCTTCGTGGTGCCGATGCTGCCGGAGACGCTGAGCAACGGCATCTGCTCGCTGAACCCGAAGGTGGATCGCCTCTGCTTCTGCTGCGACATGCAGGTGGGGCGCGACGGCATCGTCGCCAGCGCCGAGTTCTACGAGGCGGTGATGCACTCGCACGCGCGCCTGACCTATACCGACGTGTGGAACGCGGTCGGCGAGGGCATCCCCGAGGACGAGCACGCCGCGGCATTGGCCAAGATCGGCCCGCTGCTGCCGCAGATCCAGCGCCTGCACCAGTTGTACAAGGTGCTGGACAAGGCGCGCGCCAAGCGCGGCGCGATCGAGTTCGAGAGCGGCGAAGTGCGTTTCGTCCTCGATGCGCAGGGCGCGGTGACCCAGGCCGGCATGCTCCAGCGCAACGACGCGCACAAGCTGATCGAGGAATGCATGATCGCGGCCAACGTGCAGGCCGCGCTGTTCCTGCTCGCCGCGCGCATCCCGGCGCCGTACCGCGACCACGACAAGCCGCCGGAGTCCAAGTACGCCGACCTCGAGGAGTTCCTCAAGGAATTCCAGCTGCGGCTGCCGCCGTGGGCGAAGGTGAAGCCGAAGGATTTCCGCAACCTGCTGGAGAAAATCCGCGAGCGGCCGGATGCCGCGCTGCTGGAATCGGTGATCCTGCGCAGCCAGTCGCTGGCGGTGTATGCGCCGGACAACATCGGCCACTTCGGCCTGGCGCTGGAGGCGTACGCGCACTTCACCTCGCCGATCCGCCGCTATCCCGACCTGCTGGTGCACCGTGCGATCAAGCACGCGCTGGCCGGCGGCAAGCCGGATACCTACGAATACTCGCCGCATGCGATGGCCAACCTGTCGCTGCAGTGCTCGGAGCGTTCGCGCCGCGCCGACGAGGCCCAACGCGAGGTCGACGAGCGCTACCGCGCGGCATGGATGGAAGGCCACGTCGGCAAGGAATTCGACGGCACCATCAGCGGCGTGACCAGCTTCGGCCTGTTCGTCGAACTGGACGAGTCCAAGGTCAATGGCTTGGTCCATGTCACCCAGTTGCCGCGCGATTTCTATCATTTCGATGCCGTGCGCAAGACCCTCACCGGCGAACGCCGTGGCCACGAATACCGGCTGGGCGACCGGGTGCGGATCGTGGTGCTGAAGGCCAGCGTGGAGGACCGCAAGATCGATTTCCGCCTGGTCGAGGACGATGGCCGCTACGAAGCGGGCGTGAAGCCGCTGCCGGAGCGCGGCAAGCCGGCCAAGCGGGCGAAGCAGAAGTACTGAACCCGCCGTAGCCGCGTTCGATCCATCCCGGTAGGCTTTCCGCCATCGCTACGATCGACGGGAAACGGGATGGACAGCGCCACCACCGAGGACATCTACACCGAACCACGCGATATCGACGTCCACACCCTGGCCAATCTCGGGCCGTTGGCGCCATTGGCCGGGATCTGGCAGGGCACGCGCGGCCTCGACCTCAAGCCGAAGGCGGAGGGGCCGAAGCAGCAGGCCTACGTCGAACGGATCGAACTGCAGCCGACCGATCCGTTCACCAACGGCCCGCAGCTGCTGTACGGGCTGCGCTACCACACCCACATCACCAAGCCCGACCAGGTGAAGACCTACCACGAACAGGTGGGCTACTGGCTGTGGGAACCGGCGACCGGCAGCATCATCCACACCCTGACCATCCCGCGCGGCATGACCGCGATGGCGACGTGCCAGGCCGCGGCGGACGCCAAGCGCTTCGAACTGACCGCCACTGCCGGCCTCGAGACCTGGGGCATCTGCTCCGCGCCGTACCTGCAGCATGCGTTCAAGACCATCGAATTCCGGATCGCGGTCGAGATCCATGCGGACGGCACGTGGGGCTACGAGGAAGACACCGTGCTGCAGATCCTCGGCCAGGACCAGCCGTTCCACCACACCGACCGCAACCTGCTGACGAAAATCGGCGAACCGACGCCGAATCCGATGGCGCGCGTCGCCTGATCCGGCGTCGCTCGGGCAAAATACCCGCATGAGCAAGCAAGCCCAATGGATCGTCGGCCTCAACGCGGTCGCCTCCGCGCTGGAGCACGACGCCGAGCACGTGCGCGAGGTGCTGCTGGAAGCCGGCGGCAAGAACCCGCGCATCGTCGAAATCGAAGGCAATGCGCGACGCCTCGGCATCGACGTGCGCCGGGTCGCCGGGCAGGCGCTGGACGGCGTCGCCGGCGGGGTGCGCCACCAGGGCGCGGCGGCGCGCTATGCCGCGGCCAGGACCTGGGACGAGCACGAGCTTCCGGCATTGATCGAAGCGGCGAACGGCCGCGCGCTGGTGCTGGTGCTGGACGGCGTGCAGGATCCGCACAACCTCGGCGCCTGCCTGCGCAGCGCGGCGGCGGCGGGCGCGACCGCGGTGGTGTTCCCGAAGGACAAGGCGGTGCAGGTCAACGCCACCGTGCGCAAGACCTCGGCCGGTGCGGCGGATACCTTGCCGATCTTCAGCGTCACCAACCTCTCGCGCACCCTGCGCGACCTGCAGAAGGCCGGCGTGTGGATCTACGGCTTCGCCGGCGAGGCGGAGGCCTCGCTGTACGCGCTCGACCTCAAGGGCAACGTGGCGCTGGTGATGGGCAGCGAGGGCGACGGCCTGCGCCGGCTGACCCGCGAGAACTGCGACCAGCTGGTGAAGATCCCGATGCCGGGCGAGTTCGAGAGCCTGAATGTCTCCGTGGCCACCGGCATCGCGCTGTTCGAAGCGGTGCGGCAACGGCAATAAACCAAGGGGAATGCGATGGCGCTGGAACTGGCGTGGTACGACTGGGTGGGCCTGCTGGGGACCGCCATGATCCTGGGCGGTTTCGCCCTGCTGCAGGCGGGCAAGCTGTCCGGCACCGGGCTGGTCTACCAGCTGCTCAATTTGTGCGGCGCTGCCGGCATCCTGGTCTCGCTGCTGGGGACCTTCAATCTGTCGGTGTTCCTGCTGGAAGCCGCGTGGATGGCGGTCAGCCTGTACGGGATCGCACGCTCTTTCAGGCAGAAGGCGGAAGCGAAAGCGACCCGGGCCTGAGCCAATCGCGCGCGTTCGCCCGCGCGGGACGCGTTGCTCCGCGAACGCCAGGCTCACCCATGCAGGCTAGTCGGCGGCATCCGGGTCGTCGAGCTTGCCTGTGTCCGATGCCTGCGCGACACCCGGCGTGGCGTTTCCGATTTGCGGCCATGCATTGGCGATGATGCAGAACAGCTGCGCGGTGCGCTCGGCATCGTAGACGGCCGAATGCGCCTCGCGCTGGTCCCACTCCAGGCCCGCGGCATGCACCGCGCGCGCCAGCACCGTCTGCCCGTAGGCCATGCCCGCCATCGTCACCGTGTCGAACACGCTGAACGGATGGAACGGGTTGCGCTTGTGCTGCACGCGGCCGACCGCGGCGTTGAGGAAATTGAGGTCGAAGTGGGCGTTGTGGCCGACCAGGATCGCACGCTGGCAGCCGTGCTTCTTCGCCGCCGCGCGCACCGGCATGAACACCTTGTCCAGGCCCTCGCGCTCCGGCAGCGCGCCGCGCAGCGGGTGGTCGACCTTGATCCCGGTGACTTCCAGCGACTTCGGGTCGATGCTGGTGCCGGGCGCGGGTTCGATGTGCGCGCTCGCCACCTCGCCGGGCACGAAGCGGCCGTCCTCGTCGAGTTCGATCGGCACCGCCGCGATTTCCAGCAGTGCGTGCCGGTTCCAGTCGAAGCCGCCGGTTTCCACGTCCACCACCACCGGCAGGTAGCCGCGGAAGCGTTCGGCCATCGGCTTGAAGGCGGGGCTGGTCTCGGTCTCGTCGCTCATCCGCACAGGTTAAGCGATGTCGCCTCCGGCGCGACGATTGCCGGCGTCGCCGCGCGGCGTTGCCGCGGCTTGCAGCGCGTGCTACCTGTACGCCGCGCGATGCCGTCGCATCGCGCCTCGACCGCGCGATTCAGGAGAGCCCGATGACCAGCCGCCGCCGTTTCCTGCAATCGGGCCTGCTGTCCGCTGCCGCGCTGGGATTGGCGCCGGCCACGGCGTGCGCCGCTGGAGACGGCATGGCCGTGCGCAAGGACAGCGTGCGCCCGCGCGTGGCGTCGACCTGGGATTTCGGCGTGGGCGCCAACCAGTCCGCCTGGCAGGCGCTGCAGGCCGGCGGGTCCGCGCTGGATGCGGTGGAGGCCGGCGCGCGCTGGGCGGAAGGCACGCTATGCAATTCCACCGTCGGCCGTTGCGGCTATCCGGATCGCGACGGCGTGCTGACCCTGGACGCCAGCATCATGGATGGCGATGGACGCTGCGGCGCGGTGGCGGCGATCGAGGACATCGCGCATCCGGTGGCGGTGGCGCGGGCGGTGATGGAGAAGACGCCGCACGTGATGCTGGTCGGCGCGGGTGCGCAGCAGTTCGCGCTGGAGCAGGGTTTCGAACGGCATTCGCTGCTGACCCCGGAGGCGCGCGCGGCCTGGGAGGCATGGCGCAAGACCGCGCGCTACAGTCCGCAGATCAATGCCGAACGCGCGGGCATGCCCGCAGCGGCCCGGCCCGGCAACAAGCAGAACCACGACACCCTGGGCATCCTCGCGCTGGATGGGCAAGGCCGCATGGCCGGCGCCTGCTCCACCAGCGGCATGGCCTGGAAGCTGCACGGCCGCGTCGGCGACAGCCCGATCGTGGGTGCCGGGCTGTACGTGGACAACGAGGTCGGCGCGGCGACGGCGTCCGGGGTCGGCGAGGAAATGATCCGCAATGCCGCCAGCTTCCTGGTGGTCGAGTTGATGCGGCAGGGGCGCACGCCGATGGACGCCTGCCGCGAAGCGATCGAGCGCGTGGTGCGCAAGCGCCCGCAGGCGAGCAGGACCCTGCAGGTGTGCTTCCTGGCGATGAACCGGGATGGCGAAGTAGGCGCGTTCGCGTTGCACGACGGCTTCGTGTACGCGGTATGCGATGCCGGCCAGCGCGAGGCGCTGTTGCAGGCGCGTTCGGTCTATCCCGGGGGCTGACCCGCGCGCAGCGCCGCGACCAGCCGGCGCACGCATTCCGCGTCGGTGCGCGTATCGGCGCCGGTCATGCCGAGCGCGCGCGGCGGCGCGTAGCGCGCCGCGCAAGGCATGCCGGCCTTGCACGAGGCGTGGAACTCGCGCGCGCCGGTCGAGTCGCGCAGCGCTGCGGCATTGCCCGCGTCGATGCCCGCGCCCGGCATCACCACGATGCGTCCGGCCGCGCGCAGCACCATCTCGCGCAGCAATGCCGCGCCCGCCGCCGCGTCGGCTTGCGCGCCCGAGCTGAGCACGCGCACGCAACCCAGCGCGATCGCGTCTTCCAGCGATTGCAGCGGATCGCGGCTGACGTCGATCGCGCGATGGAAGGCCACGCCCATCCTGCCGGCCGCGGCGACGAGTGCGGCGCAACGGGGGCGGTCGACGCCGCCGTCGGCATCCAGCACGCCGATCGCCACCCCGTCGCAGCCCAGCGAGGCGCAGGTTTCGACGTCGCGCAGCATCGTCGCGAACTCGTCGTCGTCGTAGAGGAAGCCGCCGGCGCGCGGGCGGACCAGCACGACCAGCGGGATGCGCAAGGCCTCGCGCGCCAATGCGATTTGCGCATGGGAGGGCGTCAATCCGCCGAGTTCGAGCGCCGAGCACAGTTCGACCCGTCCCGCGCCGCCCTGTTGCGCGGCGATGGCGGAGGCGAGCGAATTCGCGGCGACTTCGAGCAGGGGCGGATCGTGCGCGTACATCGGCAGGATGGTAGCCGGCTGCCGGTCCGGTTGCGCTGCCGCGGCCTCGCCGCTAAAACGTTTCGTGATGAAGACTGGCCCCGGAATTCCGCCCGCCGCCGATGTGGCCCGCGAGGACGCGCCGGTGCTGGTCGCCGACATCGGCGGCACGCACGCGCGGCTTGCCCTGGTGCGCAACGATGCCGACGGCGGCATCGGCATCCTCGCCCACCAGCAGTACGACTGCTCCGCTTTCCCGAGCCTGGCCGGCATCGTCGCGGATTTCCTCTCGCGATCCGGCGGCGGCCGCGTGCACGATGCGGCGATCGGCTGCGCCGGCATGCATCGCGGCGACACGGTGACCAGCCTCAACCTGCCGTGGCCGGTGTCGTTGTCCGAATTGCGCGGGCTGGGCATCGCGCGGGTGGCCGCGGTCAACGATTTCGTCGCCGTCGCGCACGCCGTGCAGTGCCTGGGGCCGGACCACAGCGTCCTGCTCTGCGGCCCGGAAGAACCGGTGGCCGATGGTCCCGGGCTGGTGGTGGGGCCGGGCACCGGGCTGGGCGCCGCCTACCGGATTCCCTGCGATGGCCGCATCCTGGTGCTGCCGAGCGAAGCCGGGCAGATGGCGTTCGCGCCCGGCAATGCGCGGGAACTGGCGGTGCTCGGGCAGCTGTTCGCCGCGGCGGCGGGCGTGGCCTGCACCGAGATCGTCTCCGGCCCCGGCCTGCTCACGCTGTACGGCGCGCTGTGCGCGCTGGATGGCGAGGCGGTGCGTCGAGCATCGCCGGCCGAGGTGGTGGCGGCCGCGCGCCAGGGCGACGACCGCCAGGCGCTCGAGGCCGTGGAGATGTTCTGCGCGGTCCTCGGCGCGACCATCGGCAACCTGGCGGTGGCCGGCATCGCGACCCGGGTGCATGTCGCCGGCGGGATCGTGCCCAGGATCCGCGAGTTCCTGCCGGGCAGCCAATTCCGGGCGCGCTTCGTCGGGACGGGCACCGGCATCATGCGCGCGGCACTCGAACAGATACCGGTCCGGTTGATCGACCACCCGCACCAGGGCGTCATCGGCGCCGCGGTCTGGTACCAGCAGCGCGGCCAGGCGCAGGCCGGCGCGCAGATGGCTTGTGCTTCGATTTAGATCGTTCTAAATTCGTCCCGGGGCTGCAATCGGGGTGGTGCATGTCGCAGGGCTATCCGGCCCGCTTTGGCGGGCGTTCGAGCAGGGCGCTGCATGCGTTCGTGCTGGCCGCAGGCGTGTGCATCGCATCGCAGGCGACGGCGGCGGATGCCGGGTTGCCGGCGCGGGTCAACACCTTCATCGGCAGCCAGGACGAGGGCAATACCTTCCCGGGCGCGTCGGCGCCGTTCGGCATGCTCCAGGTCAGCCCGATCAGCGACCACTACGCCGGCTACCGCTACGACGACAAGAAGATCCGCGGCTTCGGCCACTCCTTCGTGTCCGGCGCCGGTTGCTGGGAGCAGGGCGGGCAGGTCGCGGTGCTGCCGGTGACCGGGAGCATCGGGCCGGGCGGCGATTTCGACACCAGCGACAACAAGGCGGCAGCGTTCGACTACAAGGCCTATGCATCGGCCTATACGCACGACGGCGAAGTCGGGCAGGCCGGCTACTACAAGGTGCGCCTGACCGATCGCGGCGGCATCGATGCGGAAATGACCGCATTGACCCGCGCGGCGGCAGAGCGTTACACCTTCGCCGCGGATGCGAAGAGCGGCCACGTGCTGGTCAACCTCGGCCAGGCCAACGAGAAGCATGAAGTCGTCGGCAGCGTGGTCGAGGTGGTCGGCGACCGCGCGCTGGAAGGCCGGCTGGTGACCAAGAGCTTCTGCGGCGGCAAGCAGTACACCACCTGGTTCCGCATCGAATTCGATCGCCCGTTCAAGGCGTTCGGCGTATGGGACAAGGACGGCGGCGTGCCCGGCGCGCGGCACAGCGTGGGCGCGCAGTGGGAAGTGCCGAATGGCGCGTGGCTGACGTTCGACCTGGGCGCGTCGCGCAGCGTGACCGCGGTGAGCGCGATCTCGCATGTCGATGCCGAGGGCGCGCGCCGCAACCTGGACGCCGAAGGCAGGCGCGGCGGCAAGCTCATCGCCTTCGATGCGATGCGCCGGCAGGCGCAGGACGCCTGGCGCAAGGAACTCGGCTCGATCCGCATCGAGGGCGCCAGCGCCGACGACCGCACGGTGTTCTATACCGCGCTGTACCACGCGCTGCTGCAACCGATGACCGGCAGTGACGCCGATGGCCGCTACCGCGGTTACGACGAGAACATCCATGTCGCCGATGGCTGGACCTACCACGAGTATTTCTCGCTGTGGGACACCTATCGCACGCAGAACCAGCTGCTGGCGATGCTGCGTCCGCAGCGCGCGCGCGACATCGCGCGTTCGATGCTGGCGATCCACGACCAGATGGGCTGGCTGCCGCGCTGGGGCTATGCCAACTTCGACACCAACATCATGACCGGCGATCCGGTCACGCCGTGGCTGGTCGACCTGTGGCGCTTCGGCGCGTTGCAGGGCCGCGAGCGCGAGGCCTGGCAGGCGCTGTGGCAGAACGCCGACGGACGGCCACCGGCGATGTCGCGGGCGCAGGGCCGCGCCGGCAACGACAGCTACCTGGCGCAGGGTTTCGTGCCCTACGACCGCGCCTATCCGTCGAAGGGCATGGACGTCGACCAGCACCACGGCGGTTCGGCCACGCTGGAATATGCATTGGGCGATTGCGCGCTGGCGCAGATGGCATCGGCGCTCGGCGAAACCCGGGCCGCCGCGATCCTGCGCGAACGCGGGCGCAACTGGCGCAAGGTCTGGGATGCGGATGTCGTGGATTCGCAACTGGGCTTCCGCGGCTTCCCTCGTCCGCGCATCGATGACGGCGGGTTCTACGTGCCGACCCATGGCGCATACGACCCGCGCTCCAACCACGGCTTCCACGAAGGCACCGCCTGGCAATACCAGTGGCTGGTGCAGCAGGACGTGCCGGGGCTGGTCGCGGCGATGGGCGGGATCGAACAGGCGCGCCAGCGGCT
The DNA here is from genome assembly GCF_006337105.1 of Thermomonas aquatica. Taxonomy (NCBI): domain Bacteria; kingdom Pseudomonadati; phylum Pseudomonadota; class Gammaproteobacteria; order Lysobacterales; family Lysobacteraceae; genus Thermomonas; species Thermomonas aquatica. Next base: position 2,804,699 of record NZ_CP040871.1, read on the forward strand.
GGACGCGTTCTTCGCCTACGACGCACTGGCGCAGGACCTGCAGGGCGGTGCGCGCAAGCAGTGGGTGGTCGGCCCGTACAGCTACTACAACCAGTACCGCTACAACCCCAACAACGAACCCGACCTGCACAGCCCGTGGATGTACACGTTGCTCGGCCAGCCGTGGAAGACCGCGACCGTGGTGCGCGCGGCGCAGGCGCTGTTCACCAATGCGCCGAACGGCGTCACCGGCAACGACGACCTCGGCACGATGTCGGCCTGGTACATCTTCAGCGCGATCGGCCTGTATCCGGCGGTGCCCGGCAGCGGGCAATTGCTGCTGCATGCGCCGCGTTTCGCCGGGGTGGAGCTCGAGCTCGGCGATGGCGGGGTCCTGCGCATCGAGGCGCCAGGCGCGGACGGCCGCAAATTGCAGTACATCGGCGGCCTGGCGATGGATGGCATCGCGCATGCGCCGGCATGGATCGGCTGGGATCGGTTGCGCCGGGGCGGCGCGATCCGCATCGAGCTGGTCGATCGCCCGCCGCTGGACGGCTGGGGAACCGCGCCGGAAGACCTGCCGGCCGCACTCTGCCCGGCCGCGCTGCCGGCAGGTGGATGAGCGCATGCGTCCAGCCAGGCCGAACCGGGAAAGGAAGATCACCGTCAACGACGTCGCGCTCGCCAGCGGGGTGTCGCGGGCCACGGTGTCGCTGGTCCTGCGCGGCAGCCCGCTGGTGCATGCCAAGACACGCGAGCGCGTCGAACGGCAGATCGCGGCGCTGGGTTACGTCTACAACCGCGCGGCCGCCAACCTGCGCACGCGCACGTCGAGCAGCGTCGCCCTGATCATCAACGACCTCTCCAATCCGTTCTTCGCCGAATTCGCGATGGGGGTGGGCGATGCGCTGGTCGGCGCCGGCCATGTCGCCCTGCTCGGCAGCACCGGCGAGTCGGTGGAGTGGCAGGAAGCGGTGCTCGGGTCGCTGATGGAGCACAGCCCGGCCGGCATCATCCTGTCGCCGGCGGAACATACCGATGGCCCGCGCCTGCAGCGCATGCTCGGCCACGAGCCGGTGGTGGTGTTCAACCGCGAGATCCCCGGCACGCAATGGGATTTCCTCGCCCTCGACAACCGCAACGGCGCGCGCCTGGCCACCGAGCACTTGCTGTCGCTCGGCCATCGCCGGATCGCGTTCTTCGGCGGCCATGCCGATTCCAGCTCCTGCCAGGAGCGCCGCCAGGGCTACCTCGGCGCGATGGACGCCGCCGGCGTCGCCGCGGATCCGCGCTGGCTGGTGGAATGCGCGCCGAACCGCGTCGAATCCAGGCAGGCGACCCGCATGCTGTTCCAGCAGGAGCACGGGCTTACCGCCGCGGTCTGCTACAACGACAACGTCGCCCTCGGTTTCAAGCTCGGCCTGATGGAGCGCGGCCTGCGCCCGGGGCTGGACTTCGCGCTGACCGGCTTCGACGACATTCCCGAAGCCGCGCAGACCACGCCGGCATTGACCACGCTCGCCGTCGATCCGCGCGAACGCGGCCGCCAGGCCGCCGAACTGCTGCTGGAGCGCGTGCGCGATCCGGATGCGCCGGTGCGCCGGGTGATCGCGCCGGTGCGGCTGGTGGTGCGCGACAGCAGCGGCACGCCCTTGCACGACTGACCCGATAACCAGACCGCGCGAGGAGAGGCGCGCAAGCCATGCATATTTCGCAAATGCCTTCGGGCGCTCCATCGGGCGATGCAACTGCGCCTGCGGTCAACACCCGCGTCGCCCTGGCCGTGGTCACCACGGTGTTCTTCATGTGGGGCTTCCTCACCTGCCTCAACGACATCCTGATTCCGCATCTCAAGGCGGTGTTCGAACTGAACTACGCGCGGGCGATGCTGGTGCAGTTCACCTTCTTCGGCGCGTACTTCCTGATGTCGCTGCCGGCGGGCCGGCTGGTCGCGCACCTGGGCTACAAGAAGGGCATCGTCGCCGGGCTGGTGATCGCCGGGATCGGCGCGCTCGGCTTCTGGCCGGCGGCGCACCTGCGCATCTACGAAGCCTTCCTCGCCGCGCTGTTCGTGCTGGCCACCGGCATCACCGTGCTGCAGGTCGCGGCCAATCCCTACGTCGCCTTGCTCGGGCCGGAAAGCACGGCCTCCAGCCGGCTGACCCTGGCGCAGGCGTTGAACTCGCTGGGCACGGCAATTGCTCCAAAGTTCGGTGGCATGCTGATTCTGGGCGGCACAATTTTGAGTGCAGAGCAGTTGTCCGCATTGCCGGAAGCCCAACAATTGGCCTATCGCGGAGCGGAAGCACAGTCTGTGCAGGGGCCGTACATTGGGCTGGCATTCGTGCTTTTCCTGCTCGCGGTGTTCGTTTTCCTGTTCCGCTTGCCCGCGTTGACCGAGACCACCGAACAGGCCGACGACCAGAAGCACACTTTGATGGACACGCTGCGCCATCCGCATGTGCTGTTCGGCGTGCTGGCGATCTTCTTCTACGTCGGCGCGGAAGTGGCGATCGGCAGCTTCCTGGTCAATTACCTGTCGATGCCGGAGATCGGCGGTTTCAGTGAGCAACATGCGACCAACTATGTGTCCGCCTACTGGACGCTGGCGATGGTCGGCCGCTTCATCGGCTCCGCGCTGCTGGCGAAGTTCCCGCCGCGCACGCTGCTGGCGCTGTTCGCGCTGGCCTGCGTGGCGCTGCTGCTGCTCACCATGTCGGGCGCCGGTTCGCTGGCGGTGTACAGCGTGGTCGCCATCGGCCTGTTCAACTCGATCATGTTCCCGACCATCTTCGCGCTGGGCATCGAACGCCTCGGCCCGCTGACCGGCAAGGCCTCCAGCTTGCTGATCATGGCGATCGTCGGCGGCGCGGTGGTGCCGTTCGCGCAGGGCCTGCTGGCCGACCGCATCGGCGTGCAGCATGCCTTCGTGCTGCCGCTGCTGTGCTACGGCTACATCGTCTGGTACGGCCTGCGGGGTTCGCGCCGCGATGGATGAGGCCGCGATGGGACGCGGGATCCTCTGCTTCGGCGAGGCGCTGATCGACTTCCTCGCCCGTCCCGGCGACGCGCCTGGTGCGCCGCGCAGCTTCCTGCAGTTCGCCGGTGGCGCTCCGGCCAATGTGGCGGTGGCGGTGGCGCGGCTGGGCGGCGCTGCGCAGTTCATCGGCATGCTCGGCGAAGACATGTTCGGCGACTTCCTGCTCGGCAGCCTGCGCGATGCCGGCGTCGGCACCTCGGGCATCGTCCGCACCGATGCGGCGAAGACCGCGCTGGCCTTCGTCGCCCTGGACGACGAAGGCGAGCGCAGCTTCAGTTTCCATCGGCCGCCGGCCGCGGACCTGCTGTTCCGCGACGCGCATTTCCAGCCGGCCATGTTCGAACGCGCGGCATCCTTCCATGCCTGTTCCAACAGCCTGACCGAACCCGCCATCGCCGAGGCCACCTTCGCCGGCATGCGCCGCGCGCGCGCTGCCGGCGTGCTGGCCAGCGTCGACCTCAACCTGCGGCCGGCGCTGTGGCCGCGGGAAGTCGACCCACATCCGTGGCTGTGGCGCCTGCTGGACGCGGCGGACCTGGTGAAGCTGGCACGCAACGAACTCGACTACCTGGCGGCACCGCTGGGCGGCGAGCGGGCCGTGCTGGCGCGGCTGTTCGCCGGCCATGCGCGGCTGGTGCTGGTCACCGACGGCGCCGCCGACATGCGCTGGCATGCGCGCGATGCCGGCGGCACGGTCGCCGGTTTCCGGGTGCGCGCCATCGACACCACCGCGGCCGGCGACGCCTTCGTCGGCGGCCTGTTGTACCGGCTCGCGGAGCGGGGCATCGATGCGGCCGGCATCGACGCGTTCGTCGCCGATACCGCCGCGATCGAAGACGCGATGCGCTTCGCCGCCGCCTGCGGCGCGCTCGCGGTCACCCGCCATGGCGCATTCGCCGCCATGCCCACCCACGCCGAAGTCATCCGCCTGCTGCAGGACGAGGACCTCCATGGACCAGCCTGATTTCCGTTCGCCCGAGTTCCTGCGCGCGCACATCGCCCGCACGATGGCGTTCTACCATCCGCGCTGCATCGATCCGGCCGGCGGTTTCTTCCACTACTTCAAGGACGACGGCACGGTCTACGACACGGGCCATCGCCACCTGGTCAGCAGCACCCGCTTCGTCTTCAATTACGCGATGGCGTATCGCGAGTTCGGCAACGCGGAATACCGCGAGGCGATGCTGCACGGCCTGCATTACCTGTGTTATGCGCATCTCGACGCCGAGACCGGCGGCTATGCCTGGACGATCCGCGACGGCGCGGCGGAGGACCGCAGCAACCACTGCTACGGCCTGGCCTTCGTGCTGCTGGCGTATGCGCATGCGCGGATGGCCGGCGTGGCCGAGGCCGCCGACTGGATGGAGGAAGTCTGGCTGCTGCTGGAAGCGCGCTTCTGGGAGGCGGAACACGGCCTGTACAGGGACGAGGCCGATGCCGACTGGAACTTCAGCGGCTATCGCGGCCAGAACGCCAACATGCACATGTGCGAGGCGATGCTCGCCGCCTACGAGGCCAGCGACGACACGCGCTGGCTGGACCGCGCGCTGCTGCTGGCCGGCAACATGACCCGCCGGCAGGCGGCCCAGGCCGGCGGCCTGGTCTGGGAGCATTACGACAGCGACTGGAACGTGGACTGGAACTACCACCTCGACGATCCGAAGCACCTGTTCCGCCCGTGGGGATTCCAGCCCGGCCACCAGACCGAATGGGCCAAGCTGCTGTTGATCCTCGATCGCCACGTGGCGACCGATTGGCTGGCGCCGATGGCGCGCCACCTGTTCGACACCGCGCTGGCGTGCTCCTGGGACAGCGAACGCGGCGGGATGTACTACGGCTTCGCGCCGGAAGCGCGGCGGCAACCTGGCATGCAGGGTGCGCCGATCGGCGGCGGGCTTCTTCCCGAGGGGATGTTCGTCTGCGACGACGACAAGTATTTCTGGGTGCAGGCCGAGTCGCTGGCCGCCGCGGCGCTGCTGGCCGCGCGCTTCGATGAGCCGCAGTACTGGGACTGGTATGAACACCTGTGGGCGTATGCGTGGGCGCACCTGGTCGATCACGCGCATGGCGCGTGGTACCGCATCCTCGATGCCGACAACCGCAAGTACGGCGACCAGAAGAGTCCGGCCGGCAAGACCGACTACCACACCATGGGTGCGGCCTACGAAGTGATGAACCTGCTGAGGCCGGGCAAGTGAGCGGCGCGTCCGTTCGCGCCTTGGGCCTGGCCGCGGCCTTGTCGATGCTGGCGATGGCCGCAGGTTGCGCGCAATCCCCGCCCAGGCCGGGTGCGCCCGCCGCCGCGGCTTACGCACAGCCGATGGACGACGCCGAAGCCGCGCGCATGGCCGCACGCGTGCGCGAGGAAACCCGCCACGCCTGGCAGGGCTACATGCGCTACGCGAGCGGCCACGACGCGCTCAAGCCGTTGAGCAAGGCGCCGCACGACTGGTATCCGCAGTCGCTGCTGATGACCCCGGTGGATGCGCTGGACACGCTGTTGTTGATGGGGCTGGACAAGGAGGCCGCCGAGGCGCGCGAACTGATCGTCACCCGCCTGTCGTTCGACCACGACATGAAGGTGCAGAACTTCGAGGTCACCATCCGCCTGCTCGGCGGCCTGTTGTCCGGCTACCAGATGACCGGCGACCGCAAGCTGCTCGAGTTGGCCGACGACCTCGGCACGCGCCTGCTGCCGGCGTTCGAGTCGCCCACCGGCCTGCCGTACACCCACGTCAACCTGCGCACCGGCGAGGCCAGCGGCAAGGTCAGCAACCCGGCCGAGACCGGCACCCTGCTGCTGGAGTTCGGCACGCTCTCGAAACTCACCGGCAAGCCGGTCTATTACGACAAGGCCAAGCGCGCATTGGTCGCGACCTTCGAGCGGCGGTCGAAGATCGGCCTGGTCGGCAGCGGCATCGATGTCGAGACCGGCGCATGGACCGACCGCGACAGCCACATCGGCGGCGGCATCGACTCCTATTACGAATACCTGCTGAAGTGCTGGAAGCTGTTCGGCGACCAGGACTGCAAGCGCATGTGGGAGCAGAGCGTCGGCCCGATGAACGCCTATCTCGCCGACGAACTGCGCGACGGCGAGCTCTGGTACGGCCACGCGGACATGGACACGGGCGCGCGCGCTGCCAGCGTCTACGGCGCGCTGGACGCGTTCCTGCCGGCGGTGCTGGCGCTGGGCGGCGACATCGACCGCGCCGCGCGCCTGCAACGGTCCGGCCAGGCGATGTGGCGACTGCACGGCATCGAGCCCGAAGCGCTCGACTACCGCAAGATGGAGGTCGTGTCCGGTGGCTACCAGTTGCGCCCGGAGATCGTCGAGTCCGCGTACTACCTGCATCACTACACCCGCGACCCGCGCTGGCGCGCGATGGGCCGCGAGTTCTTCGACGACTTCGTCCGCCACGCCCGCACCGACGCAGGCTATGCGGCGATCCGCGACGTGCGCACGATGGAGCGGCGCGACGCGATGGAGAGTTTCCTGTTCGCCGAAACCTTCAAGTACTACTGGCTGCTGTTCTCGCCGCCGTCCGCGCTGGACTTCGATGGCGTGGTGTTCAACACCGAGGCGCATCCGTTGCGGAAGACCTGGAAGGACTGAGGCCAGGCGCAGGCGCGGGCGGATCCGCGCGGACCGGTCCCGGGCCGGCTCGGCCCGTCGAACATGCCGCGGTGAGGTTCGCCGGCGGCATGTGCTTGCGGCTGCCCGCGCGGTCGCTCCTGCGGTCGGCCATTGACGACTGAAAATATCTGTGTATATTCACTATACACACTAAGTCGAAGGCCTGCATGGGCGACGAACTGCTGCTGTCTCCGCACTCGAGCACGCCGATGTACGTGCAGATCGTGGAGCAGGTCGTCGCCAAGGTGATGGCGGGGGAATGGCAGGCGGGCGCGCCGTTGCCATCCATCCGCGAGCTCGCCGCCGGCAGCCGCGTCAGCGTGATCACGGTCAAGCGCGCCTACCTGGAACTGGAGCGGGCCGGCGTGATCGTGACGCGGCACGGCAAGGGTTCGTTCGTGGCCGATGCGCTGGACGCCACCCAGGCGCTGGCCACCCAGGAATTCCAGGCGCAGTTGCAGGGGCTGCTGGAGGCGGCCAGGAAGCTCGGGCTCGCGCGACGGGAGATCGTCGAACGGGTGGAACAGGCGCTGGCCGGGCAGGCCGACGCCGCACACACGACCAAGAACCACGATCCAGGGAAACCGCAATGATCCCCGCCATCGCGCTGCAAGGCGTGCGCAAGCACTACGACGGCTTCGCCCTGCACGACATCGACCTGGTGCTGCCGGCCGGGCAGGTGATGGGCCTGGTCGGCGTCAATGGCGCCGGCAAGTCGACCCTGTTGCGTCTGCTGATGGGCCTTGTCCGTGCCGATGGCGGCACGGTGGAGGTGCTCGGCCAACGGATGCCACAGGCGCAGGTCGCGGTGAAGCGCGAGATCGGCTACGCCTCCGACGACATGCGCCTGTATCGCGGGCAGAGCCTGCGCTGGCACATGGACTTCATCCGCAGCGTCTATCCCGCGTGGGACGAGGCCTATGCGCAGGACCTGCTGAAGCGCTTCGACCTGCGGCCGCAGCAGGCACTCGGCGGCTTCTCCCACGGGCAACGGGTCAAGGCCCTGCTGCTGCTGATCTTCGCCCGCCATCCGCGGCTGCTGTTGCTGGACGAGCCGACCACGGGGCTGGATCCGGTCGCGCGCGGCGAGGTGCTCGACGCCATCGCCGACGTCCTGCGCGACGAAGAACGCTCGATCCTGTTCTCCTCGCACAACACCGCCGACATCGAGCAGATCGCCGATTCGATCGCCTTCCTGCATGGCGGCCACGTGGTCGCCGCGCGCGACAAGGAATCCTTCCTCGACGGCTGGCGGCGGATCCTTTGCCGCGGCGCGTCCACGGAGGCGCTTCGCCGCCTGCCGGGCGTCGCCTCGATCCGCGACAGCGCGCCCTTGCTGGAAGTGAAGACCGGCGCGTTCGACGATGCCACCCTGCCTGCGCTGCAGGCGCTCGGGCTTGCCGTCGAATCGATCGAGCCGATGTCGCTGGAAGACATCTTCATCACCACCGTCCGCGGGAGCGGCAACGCATGAACTGGCTCGCATCCGATGCCGCGATGGTCCGCAGGCTGATCGTCAAGGATTGGCAGGTCTACCAGAAGCAACTCGCGGGCTTCATCGGTGGCCTGCTGTTTGCCCTGGGGTTGGTGGGGATGGGCACGCCGCTGATGTCGGCCGCCGGTGGGCTGTTGCTGCTGGTGCTGCTGATCGTGGTGGGCACCTTCGCGGTCGGGTCCCTGGTCATGGCCGAACGCAAGCAACAGACCCAGCCCTTCGTGATGAGCCTGCCGGTGACGCCGATGGACGTCTTCTGGGGGAAGTTGCTGGCCAACCTGACGATCTACATGGTGCCGTTCCTGCTCGTGACCGGCGGCCTGCTGGGCCTGATCCTGGCCACGCCGGGTCCCGACGGCGCCGTGCCATGGGTGGTGCTGATCGCATTGTTCGTGCTGGTGAATTTCATCGTCTCGCTGTGCGTGGCGATCGCGGTGGATTCGGAAGGCTGGAACGCCTTCGCGATGCTGGCGCTGATGACACTGATCGGACCCTTCATCTACTGGGTCACCTGGATGGATGGCATACGCGAGCATCTGCGGGGCGATGCCGTCGTCTGGAGTCCGCAGGTGCTGGGGCTGGTCGGCGGCGAACTGGCGGTGATGGCCATCGCGATCCTCGCCGCCGGCTGGGCGCATGCGCGCAAGGCCTCGTTCCTCTGAGCTCGCCGCGATGCAGGCCGGCAACCGCGTCCACTACATGGACAACCTGCGCGCGCTGGCGATGCTGGCCGGCGTGGTCTTCCATGCGGCGCTCGCCTACAGCCCGCTGATGCATCCGGTGTGGCCGGCGGCGGATGCTGGCAACGCACGCATCGTCGATGCGTTCGCCTGGTTCCTGCACATGTTCCGGATGCCGCTGTTCTTCGCGGTGGCGGGATATTTCGCGGCGCTGCTGGTGGCGCGGCGCGGCATGGCGGGCCTGTTCCGCAATCGTGGCGTGCGCGTGCTGCTGCCGTTGGTATTGTTCGCACCGCTCGTGCTCGCCGGCATGGGCCGGCTGACCGAACGCGCGGCGTTGTCGGCGGCGCATCCGTCGCCGGCGCTGGCGTGGATCCGCGCCTACATCGCCCAGCACGGCGCGATGCCGTCGATGCCGGGTTGGGCGCACCTGTGGTTCCTGTTCTACCTGCTGCTGTTCACGCTGATGGTCTGGATCGCGTCGACGCTGGAGCTGGGGCGCATCGGCCGCAGGATCGCGGCGATGCCCGCGGTCGCGATGCTTGCCGGCCTGCCGGTGCTGCTGGCGCCCGCACTGGCACTGACCGGGACGCCATGGCCCGCGCCGGAGTTCTTCGTGCCCGCGCTATGGGCGCTGGCGTTCTTCGGCGTCTACTTCGCATTCGGCTACCAGTTGTTCCATCACGAGGCCTTGCTCGCGCGCCTGCAGCCGCTGTCGGCCTTGCTGCCGATCGGCGCGATTGCGGCCTACGCGTTGCTGTTCCGCCTGACCGACGGATTCGCGGCCACGCATGCTTCCACCGCCCAGCACATGCTGCATGCCCTGCTTGAAGCCTGCGCCGGGCTCTGGATGACGCTGTGGTGCCTGCTCGCCGCGCAGCGATGGCTGGACACCCGCAACGCGGCCATGCGCTGGCTCGCCGATGGCTCGTACTGGGTCTACATCGTGCACCTGCCATTGCTGCTTGCGATCCAGTACCGGCTGCTGGACCTGCCGATGCACTGGGCCGCCAAGTTCGCGATCTCGGTATCGGCCACGGCGCTGTTGTCGTTCGCCAGCTACCAGCTGCTGGTCCGGCGCAGCGTGCTCGGCAGGTTGCTGAACGGCAGGCAGTCGGGCCGACGCAGCCGGGCGGTGGCGATGCACGGCAGCTAGCTGTGGAGCTCCAAGGCGTCGTCGCGGCGGGCGAATTCCGCTACCCGGCACGGTTCATGCCCCGCTTTGCGTTCGTTCAGCGCGATCGCCATCGTTTGACGAGGGCGTGACGCAGGCGGCGCGATGCTGCGCGAGCCGGGATATGCCGACGTGCAAGGAGTGTGCTCATGCCCACCGCCAAGCAAACACGCCAGGCGAATCGAATCGAGCGCAACGCGCCTGCGCCCGCAATCGCGCATCGCGCGCCGGGCGGATCGCGCGTACCGGCATGGTCGAGCGCAAGGCCGGAAGGCGCCAGGGCCGATGCGTCCGCGACAGGGCGAGGGCAAGGCCCGATCGCGCGAACAGCGCAGGGCATTGCCCTCTGCCTGGTGTTCGGCTCCGCCATGGCAGCGTGCGCCGCACCGCAGGACGCCGGGGCGCAACGCACCGACGCCAGCCAGACCGGTTCCAATCCCGCATTGCCTGCGCCCCGCGCGCCGCGCCCGATCCCCACCATCAACATCGCCCCGGCGGTCGGTTGGCGAGCCGCGGAAAAACCCGAAGCGGCACCGGGTCTCGCGGTGAATGCCTACGCGGAAGGCTTGCAGCATCCGCGCTGGCTGTACGTGTTGCCGAATGGCGATGTGCTGGTGGCGGAGACCAATGCGCCGCCGAAGCCCGCCGAAACAGGACTGCGCGCATGGTTCATGAAGAAGGTGATGGGCCGCGCGGGCGCGGGCGTGCCGAGTGCGAACCGGATCAGCTTGTTGCGCGACGCCGACGGCGATGGCGTGGCCGAGACGCGCAGGATCCTGCTGGCCGGTCTGCATTCGCCCTTCGGCATGGCCTTGGCCGGCGGCCGCCTGTACGTGGCGAATGCCGACGCCATCGTCAGCGTCGCCTGGCGATCCCCGCGCAACGGCATGGCCGCCATCGCCGAAGCGCCGCGCAAACTGACGGACTTGCCGGGTGGCCCGCGCAACCATCACTGGACCAAGAGTCTGCTCGCCAGTGGCGATGGCCGCCGCCTCTACGTGGGGGTCGGATCCAACAGCAATGCCGCCGAGAACGGCATGCAGGAGGAAGCCTGGCGTGCCGACATCCTCGAGATCGACACCGCAAGCGGCCGCAAGCGCGTGTTCGCCTCGGGTTTGCGCAATCCGGTCGGCATGGCGTGGGAGCCGGCCACCGGTGCGCTGTGGACGGTGGTCAACGAACGCGACGAACTCGGCGACCAGCTGGTGCCCGACTACCTCACCTCGGTGCGCGAGGCCGCGTTCTATGGCTGGCCATACAGCTATTACGGCCAGCATGTCGATGCCAGGGTCAGGCCGCAGCGGCCGGATCTGGTGGCGCGTGCCATCGCGCCGGACTATGCGCTGGGTTCGCATGTCGCGCCGCTGGGCCTGGCCTTCGCCAAGGGCGCGCGCCTGCCCGGCTATGCCGAGGGCGCCTTCGTCGGCCTGCATGGTTCGTGGAACCGCCGCGAACCCGCGGGCTACAAGGTCGTGTTCGTTCCCTTCGCCAACGGCAAGCCGCAAGGCCAACCCGTGGACGTACTGACCGGCTTCCTCGACGGTCGAGGCAATGCGCGCGGCCGGCCCGCCGGGGTGGCGATCGGCGGCGATGGGGCGCTGCTGGTCGCCGACGATGTCGGCAACCGCGTATGGCGCGTGACCGCCCTGCGCACGCCCGGCAACCGCTGAAGCCATTCGGATCTTGCGCACTGCGTCGATCGGCGCTGCATTTCGCCCGTCGTGGCGCTGCACGGTAAGATGGAATCCATGTCCGCTCGCGCCATCCTCCTGCGCCTGTTGCTGTGCTTCGCCCTCGTGCTCAACGGGGTGGCGCCGGCGATGGCATCCGTGCGGATGCATGCAGGCACGGACGACCGCCATGCCGCCGCGAGCGAACCGGCGCAGGTGGCCGGGCATGCCATGCCCTGCCACGAGGACGGATCGCCGCCGATGGCGAGCCCGGAGCAATCGCCCAAGCAACCCGCCGCGCCAGGCTGCTGCAAGTCGGCCACGTGCGCCTGTGCATGCATCAGCCATGCCGCCGCGTTGCCGCCGGCGATCGCGTTCCACGGTGCGGCGATGCCCCATGCCGGCGACATCCGGCCGATGCCGGCGGGCCATGCCGCCCCGGCCTTGCCCCACCTGATCCGACCTCCCATCGGCTGAGTGTCCTGCGGCGCCACCGGCGCCGATCCGCATGCGCGCGCGCCTGCCGTGCGCTGCGCTTGCGGCCTTCGATCCGGCGCCTGCGCTGGACGCCCCGACACCACGATGGAGTTCACATGTCTTCCGATCCTTTCGGCCGAGATGCCGATGGCCTGTCCAAGCCTTCGCGGCGGCGATTCGTGCAGGGCCTGGCGGCCGGCGGTGCGATCGCCGGCCTCGGCCTGTGGCCGAAACCCGCCTGGGCATTGAAAGGGCCCGGCAACGCCAACGTGCTGTCCGGCACCGAGTTCGACCTCACCATCGGCGAGACGCCGATGGCGTTCACCGGGCGCGTGCGCAGCGCGGTCACCGTCAACGGCTCGCTGCCCGCGCCCGTGCTGCGCTGGCGCGAGGGCAGCACGGTGAACCTGCGGGTGTCCAATGCGCTGCCGGCCGGCTCGGTCCACGGCCACGAAACCTCGATCCATTGGCACGGGATCCTGCTGCCCGCCAACATGGACGGGGTGCCGGGCTTGAGCTTCGACGGCATCCATCGCGGCCAGACGTACCGGTACCGCTTCGATGTCCGCCAGGGCGGCACCTACTGGTACCACAGCCATTCCGGCTTCCAGGAGCAGGCCGGCCTGTACGGCGCGCTGATCATCGATCCGGTCGAGCCCGAACCGTTCGCCTACGACCGCGATTACGTGGTGCTGCTGTCCGACTGGACCGACCTCGATCCACGGCGGTTGTTCTCGCGGCTGAAGAAGATGCCGATGTACGACAACCATGCGCTGCGCACGGTCGGCGACTTCATGCGCGATGCCGGACGCGACGGCCTGGCGGCGACGCTCGCGGATCGCAGGCAGTGGGGCAGGATGCGGATGTCGCCGACCGACCTGTCGGATGTCAACGCGAACACCTACACCTACCTGCTCAACGGCAGCACCTCGCTGGGCAACTGGACCGGCCTGTTCCGCGGCGGCGAGAAGCTCCGCCTGCGTTTCATCAACGGCTCGGCGATGACCCATTTCGACGTGCGCATCCCCGGCCTGAAGATGACCGTGGTCGCCGCCGATGGCCAGTACGTGCACCCGGTGACGGTCGACGAGTTCCGCATCGCCACCGCCGAGACCTACGACGTGATCGTCGAGCCCTCCGGCCAGGACGCGTTCACCATTTTCGCCCAGGACATGGGCCGCACCGGCTACGTCGCCGGCACGCTGGCGGTGCGCGAAGGCCTGCGCGCGCCGGTCCCGCCGGTCGATCCGCGCCCGCTGCTGAGCATGGCCGACATGGGGCATGGCGGCATGGCCGCGGCCAAGGCCGGCGAGATGGCCTGCGGCGCGAACATGGGCATGCCGGGCATGGACCACGGCGCGAAGCCCGGCATGGGGCATGGCGCCGGCATGCAGTCGCACCCGGCCAGCGAAACCGGCAACCCGCTGGTCGACATGCAGGCGATGTCGCCGGTGGCGAAACTCGACGATCCCGGCATCGGCCTGCGCGACAACGGGCGCAAGGCGCTGAGCTATTCGATGCTCAAGAGCGCGTTCGACGATCCGGACGGCCGCGAGCCGGGACGCGAGATCGAACTGCACCTGACCGGCCACATGGAACGTTTCGCCTGGAGTTTCGACGGCCGCAAGTTCGCCGATGCCGAACCGCTGCGCCTCAACTACGGCGAGCGCCTGCGCATCGTGCTGGTCAACGACACGATGATGACCCACCCGATCCACCTGCATGGCATGTGGAGCGACCTGGAGGACGCGCAGGGCGGGTTCCTGGTGCGCAAGCACACCATCGACATGCCGCCCGGCAGCAGGCGCAGCTACCGCGTCCGCGCCGACGCGCTGGGCGACTGGGCCTACCACTGCCACCTGCTGTACCACATGGAGGCGGGGATGATGCGCACGGTGCGGGTCGGGGAGGGCATCGCATGAAGACCCTGGCGACAGGCCTGTTCGGGCTCGCGCTGCTGTCGGCGACGCCGGCATTCGCGCAGCAGGCGGATCACTCGAAGATGGACCACTCGAAGATGGATCGCGCTGCGCCGGCGGCGAAAGCCGAACCCGCGCGGGATGCGCGGGCGCCGGCTGCGCAAACGGCGATCGAGCATGCGCAGATGGATCACTCGAGCATGGGCCATGACATGTCCGGCATGCAGGGCATGGCGATGCCGCGCGCCGACGGCCGGCCCGCCACCCCGGTCCCGCCGCCCACCGACGCCGATCGCGCGGCGGCGGTGCCGCCTGCGGGCGGACACGCGATGCACGGCACCACGCGGCAGTACTACGTGCTGTTCAATCGCCTCGAGGGATTCGACGCCGGGCCCGGCAGCGGCCAGGCATGGGAAGCGCGCGGCTGGGTCGGCGGCGACCGCAGCAAGCTCTGGCTGCGCAGCGAAGGCGAGCGCAGCGGCGGGCACGCCGAAAGCGCGGATCTGGAAGTGCTGTACGGGCGCGCGTTCGCCCGCTGGTGGGAGGTCGTGGCCGGCATGCGCCACGACTTCAAGCCGGGCGCCGCGCAGGACTTCGTGGCGGTGGGCGTGCAGGGGCTGGCGCCGTACAAGTTCGAGGTCGCGGCCACCGCCTACCTCGGCCGGTCCGGGCAGGCCGGCGCGCGGCTCGAAGTCGAATACGAAACGCGGCTGAGCGATCGCTGGATCCTGCAGCCGCTGCTCGAACTCGAATTCCATGGCAAGGACGACGCGCGGCGCGGCATCGGTTCCGGACTGGGCACGGCGGAGGCGGGCGCGCGCCTGCGTTGCGAGGTCACCCGCCAGTTCGCGCCCTACATCGGCATCGTCCATGAGCGGGCGTTCGGCCGCACCTCGGGCATGCGCCGCGCCGCCGGCGAAGAGGTCCGGGATACCCGCTTGGTCGCGGGCCTCCGCTTCTGGTTCTGAGCGGAGAACCGCGCCGCGCCGCGTTGCGGGTCGAGCGCGAACGACCCGCTATGCGCGGGTGCCGGGCAGCACGCCTTCGGCATGCAGGCGTGCCAGCATCGGCACGGCATCGTGCAGGAAGGCGTCGAAGTCGGCTTGCCCGGCGTCATCGGCCAGGCGAAGCAAGAGCTCGCGTCCACTGCGCCCCGGGTTCGCGCCGATCAGCTCCAGCAATCGGTACAGCAGTGGCGACAGCTTGGAGAAATGCACGCGGCCATCGGATTCGCGGCGCAACAGGATCAGGGTCGGTTCTGCCGGCGCGGCCGTCGGTTGATGCTCCGGCCCGATGCGGTCCACCGGCCAGCGATAGGCCAACGGCCAGGCCAGCGGCGACAGCAACGGCACGCCATCGAGCAGGTCGCCGTGCGCATCGTGCGCCGGCATCGGGGCATCGCTGAGCTGCAGGCCGAGTTCGGCCCATTCGTAATGCGCGAGCTCCGCCAGCCACGGGCGCCGTGGATCGGGTTCGGCTTCGATGTGGGCGATGAGTTCGCGGCCCAGCTCGGTGAACAGCGGCGTCCGGCTGTGGTGGCGGGCGAGGAAGCCGCGCAGCAGCGCCTGCCAGCCGGCATCGCCCAGGGTCTTGCGGATCACCGGGAAACCGCCGGCCAGCAAGCCGTCCAGGTTGTTGTAGACCAGGTCGCTGTAGATCTTGAGGCGGCGGGCCTCGATGCCGGGCGGCCCGGCGTGCGCATCCGGATCGCGCACGTGCTGGGCCATCGCCTCGAATTGTTCGCGCAGGCGGCTCATGCGGGCTGCACCTGCAGGTCGCGGATGCGTTGCACTTCGTCCAGCAACACCGGCAACGGCGGGAAGTTGAAGTCGCGCTCCAGCAGCGTGGGGCGCACGCCGTGCACGCGGTAGGCATGCGCCAGCAGGCCCCAGACGGCGTCCTTCACCGGCGTGCCGTGGGTGTCGATCTTGAGGTCATCGGCCTCGTCGTAGTGGCCGGCGACGTGGTAGCTGGCGATGCGCGCGGTCGGCATCGCGTCGATGAAGCCGTGCGCATCGTAGCCGTGGTTGATGGCATTGACGTGGACGTTGTTGACGTCCAGCAGCAGGTCGCAGTCGGCCTCGCGCAGCACGGCGTCGACGAATTCCACTTCGCTCAAGGCCTGGAACGGCGCGGCGTAGTAGCTCACGTTCTCGATCGCGATGCGCCGGCCCAGTGCGTCCTGCACGTCGCGGATGCGCGCGGCGACGTGGCGCACGGCTTCGTCGGTGAACGGGATCGGCAGCAGGTCGTAGAGATGGCCGTCCGCGCTGCAGTAGCTGAGGTGCTCGCTGTACAGCGCGGTCTGGTGGCGTTCGAGGAAATCGCGGGTCTTGCGCAGGAATGCCATGTCCAGCGGATCCGGCCCGCCCAGCGACAGCGACAGGCCGTGGCAGCTCAGCGGATGCCGCGAGGACAGCATGGCGAGCTTGTCGCCCAGCCCGCCACCGACGCCGATCCAGTTGTCCGGCGCGCATTCCAGAAAATCGAAGGCGCCCGCGGGCGCCTCGATCAACGCGTCGATCAGCGCGCGGCGCAGGCCGAGGCCCGCGCTGCGCATCGGCAATGCCTCAGGCATGCGCGGTCAGTTGGAACCGCCGCACTTGCCCTCGCCGCATTTGCCTTCGCCGCACTTGCCCTCGGCCTTGGCCTTGCCGGCGTCCTGCGCCGGCATGTCCTTCATCGCGGCATGGTGCTGGTCCATCTCGGCCTGGGTGATGAAGCCATCGCCGTCGATGTCGTGGGCGGCGAACTTCTCCTCCATGCCCTTGTGCGCGGCATCGAACTCGGCGCGCGACAGGCGGCCGTCCTTGTCCGCGTCCATGTCCGCCATGGCGTGGTGCTTGCCGGGATTGGGCTTGCCGACGGAGGCGCCACTGCCCTTGGCGGCAGCCTGGTCGCCGCCGCACTTGCCCTCGCCGCATTTGCCTTCGCCGCACTTGCCTTCGGCGGCCTTGGCTTCGGCCTTGGGGGCATCCTGCATGTAGCCGCTGGCCATCGCCTGCATCGAGAACAGCGAACCGGCGACCAGGGTGCCGGTGGCGACGGCGGCGCCGATCGCCAGGGCGACCGGCTTGTTGGTTTTGGACTGTGACATGGCAACTCCGGCGCGTCGGCGCATCGTGGTGTGCCGGCATCCTACCGCGCGGACGGCGCTGCCGCGACTTGCCCGAAGGCATCCATGCGGCGGATCGGTGCGTTCACACCACCGTGGTGCTGCTTTCGTCGCGCTTGTCGCGCGGCGGCATCAGTTCCTCGCCGTGGATCAGGAACCACACGTTCTCGGCGATGTTGGTGGCGTGGTCGCCGATCCGCTCCAGGTTCTTGGCCATGAACAGCAGGTGCGTGCACGGGGTGATCGCGCGCGCGTCTTCCATCATGTAGGTCAGCAGTTCTCGGAACAGGCCGGTGTACAGGGTGTCCAGTTCGGCGTCGTTGGCGCGCACGCGCAGGGCGGCATCGCCGTCGCGCTGGACGTAGGCATCGAGCACCTCGCGCACCTGGCGCGCGGCCATGCGGCCGAGCGCGTCCAGGCCGCGGGTGTGCGGCAGCGGCGGGCTCAGGTTCAGCGCCATCGAACGCTTGGCGATGTTGGCGGCGAGGTCGCCGATGCGCTCGATGTCCGAGGCCACCCGCAACGCAGCCAGGATCACCCGCAGGTCCGTAGCCATCGGGCCGCGGCGGATTAGCCGGATCACGTCGTGGTTGACTTGCTGCTCCATTGCGTCGATCGCCTCGTCGTTGCCGATCACGCGCTCGGCGGCCTTGTCGTCGCGGCGTTCGACCACGTCGAGCGCGGCATCCAGTTGCGCCACCGACATCTGGCCCATGCGGATCAGTTCGTCGAGCAGGGCGGCCTGCTCCTGGTCGTAGCTCTTGACGATGTGGTTGTGCTCGTTCATCAGCCGAAACGTCCCGTGATGTAGTCCTCGGTCTGCTGCTTCGAGGGGTTGGAGAAGATCTGCTCGGTGGCGCCGTGCTCGACCAGGTCGCCCAGGTACATGAAGGCGGTGTAGTCGGACACGCGCGCGGCCTGCTGCATGTTGTGGGTCACGATCATGATCGTGAAGTCCTGCTTGAGCTCCTCGACCAGCTGTTCGATGCGGCTGGTGGAGATCGGGTCCAGCGCCGAGGTCGGTTCGTCGAGCAGCAGCACGTCCGGGCGCAGTGCGACCGCGCGGGCGATGCACAGGCGCTGCTGCTGGCCGCCGGAGAGGCCGAGGCCGCTGGTCTTCAGCTTGTCCTTCACTTCGTCCCACAGCGCGGCCTGGCGCAGCGCCTGCTCGACGCGCGCGTCCATGTCGGCCTTGCCCAGGCGCTCGTGGTGGCGGATGCCGTAGGCCACGTTCTCGTAGATCGTCATCGGGAACGGCACCGGCTTCTGGAACACCATGCCGACCTTGCTGCGCAGGCGGTTCATCGGGTACTTGGCATCGAGGATGTTCTCGCCGTCCAGCAGCACCTCGCCCTTGGCCTCCAGCTTCGGGTAGAGCGCATAGATGCGGTTGAACACGCGCAGCAGGGTGGACTTGCCGCAGCCGGACGGGCCGATCAGCGCGGTGACGCGCTTTTCCGGCACCTCCAGGTTGATGTGCTTGACCGCGTGGAACCTGTCGTACCAGAAGTTCAGGTCGCGCGCGGCGATCTTCACCGGCGGCGCCAGCGGCAGGGCGGCGTCGCGCACGGCGGCGGCGACGGAAAGGCGTGCATCGTTCATGGGATCGATCCGCGGGAAGTTAGTCATTTGCGACTTTGTTGCGCAGTAGCAAGGTGCGCGCGATCAGGCTGATGGCCAGCACGAACAGGGTCACAAGCAGCGCGCCGGCCCAGGCCAGGTGCTCCCAGTTCTCGAAGCCGGAGCCTGCGAACTTGTACATCACCAGCGGCACCGCGCTCATCGCGCCGGTGACGTCGAGGCTGAAGAACTCGTTGCCGAAGGCGGTGAACAGCAGCGGCGCGGTCTCGCCGGAGATGCGGGCGAGCGCGAGCAGCACGCCGGTGACGATGCCGGGCAGGGCGCTGCGGTACAGCACCTGCATGGTCACCTTCCACTGCGGCACGCCCAGCGACAGCGCGGCTTCGCGCATCTGCACCGGCACCAGCCGCAGCATCTCGTCGGTGGTGCGCACCACCACCGGCAGCACGATGAAGGCCAGCGCCAGCGCGCCGCCGATCGCGGAGAAATTGCCGCCGGTCTGCATCACGAACGCCGCGTAGACGAACAGGCCGAGCACGATCGACGGCGCCGACAGCAGGATGTCGTTGACGAAGCGCACCACCGTGCCGAGCTTGCGGTTGTTGCCGACTTCGGCCAGCCAGGTGCCGGCGGCGATGCCGAGCGGCGTGCCGATCGCCACGCCCATGCCGCACATCAGCAGGGACCCGACGATGGCGTTGCGCAGGCCGCCGGCTTCCATCGGCGGCGGCTGGTCCTGGGTGAACAGCGACGGGCCGAGGTGGGCCAGGCCCTTGGCCAGCAGCGTCCACAGGATCCAGCCGAGGAAGGCCAGGCCGAACAGCGCGGCGGCGCAGGCCAGCGCGATCGCGATGATGTTGGTGATGCCGCGGCGCCGATACAGCGCGCTGCGCGCCTTGTCGCGGGCCATCGAAGCGGGAGCCGTCGCGGCGCTCATCGGTTGCCCTCCTTGCGTGCCAGCTGCATCAGCATCAGGCGGGCGATCGCCAGCACCACGAAGGTCACGATGAACAGCACGAAGCCGAGCAGCAGCAGCGCGGCGCGGTAGGTTTCGGTGGCCTCGCCGAAATCGTTGGCGATCAGCGCGGCGATGGTGGTGGACGGTTCCAGCAACGACTTGGTGAAGCCGACGCTGTTGCCGATCACGAAGGCCACCGCCATGGTCTCGCCGAGCGCGCGCCCCAGGCCGAGGAACACGCCGCCGATCACCGCCGAGCGGGTGTACGGCAACACGATGTCCCAGCTCACTTCCCACTTGGTCGCGCCCAGCGCGTAGGCCGATTCCTTCAGCCGCGACGGCACGGTCAGGAACACCTCGCGCATCACCGAGGAGATGAACGGGATCACCATGATCGACAGCACGATGCCGGAGGTCAGCATGCCGGCGCCGATCGGCGGGCCCTGGAACAGCGGGCCGATCAGCGCCAGCGGGCCGACGTGGTCGTTGAGCCAGGGGATCAGCGATTCGCGCATCACCGGCATCAGCACGAAGAAGCCCCACATGCCGTAGATGATCGAAGGCACGCCGGCCAGCAGTTCGATCGCGGTGCCCACCGGGGTGCGCAGCCAGCGCGGCGCGACCTCGGTCAGGAAGAAGGCGATGCCGAAGCTCACCGGCACCGCGATCAGCATGGCGATGATCGCGGTGACCACGGTGCCGTAGATCGGCACCAGCGCGCCGTACTTGTCCTCGACCGGGTTCCAGTCGGTGGAGAAGAAGAAGTCCAGGCCTTCGCTGGCCAGCACGCTGCGGCCGCCCCACAGCATCGACAGCGCGGCGCCGGCCAGGGTGACCAATACGAACACGGCGGTGGCGGTCAGCAGCCAGCGGAACAGGCGGTCGTTGCGCGCGTCGACGATGTCGCGCGCCGACGCGGGAAGGGCGGTGGCATTCATGCGTGGTCTCGGCTCGATGGGGGACTGGGCGCGCTTACTTCAGCTGCGCCGCCCAGTACGCCTCGACCTGTTGCACCAGTTCCGCCGGCAGCGGCACGTAGTCCAGCGCCTGCGCCTGCGCGCTGCCGTTGCCATGCGACCAGCGGAAGAATTCCAGCGCGGCCTTGGCGGCCACCGCGTCGCGCGGCTGCTTGCGCATCAGGATGAAATTGGTGGCGGCGATCGGCCACGCATCGGCGCCCGGCGCATTGGTGATCACCAGGTTGAAGTCCCGTGCGTTCTGCCAGTCGGCGCTGGCGGCGGCCGCGGCGAAGCTGGCCGCGCTTGGCTGTACCCACGCGCCGGATGCGTTCTGCATCGCCGCATGCGCCATCCTGTTCTGCAGCGCGTACGACAGCTCGACGTAGCCGATCGCGCCCTTCAGCTGCTTCACGTACGAGGCCACGCCCTCGTTGCCCTTGCCGCCGACGCTGGTGCCGGTCCAGTTCACGGTGGTGCCTTCGCCGACCTTGGCCTTCCAGTCGGCGCTGACCTTGGACAGGTAGTTGGTGAAGTTGTAGGTGGTGCCGGAACCGTCGGAGCGGCGCACCACGCTGATCTTCTCCGCCGGCAGCGCCACGCCCGGGTTGGCGGCGACGATGGCCGCGTCGTTCCACATCGCGACCTTGCCCAGGTAGATGTCGGCGAGCAGCGCGCCGGTGAGGCGCAGCTTGCCGGCTTCGATCCCGGGCAGGTTGACCACCGGCACCACCCCGCCGATCACCGACGGGAACTGCACCAGGCTGTCCTTGGCCAGTTCTTCCGGTGCCAGCGGCTTGTCCGAGGAACCGAAGTCGACGGTGCCGGCCTTGATCTGGGCGATGCCGCCGCCGGAGCCGATCGACTGGTAATTGACCTTGTTGCCGGTGGCGGCCGCGTAGTCGGCCGACCACTTGGAGATCAGCGGATACACGAAGCTGGCGCCAGCACCGGTGATCTCGGCGGCGACCTTGTCGCCGACCGGGGCCGAAGCCGTCGACGCGGCCTCGCCATTGGCGGCGGCCGGCGCGGATTCGTTCTTGCAGGCGGTCAGGCCGGCCAGCAGGCACAGGCTGAGGGCGGCGATGCGGGGCAGGGTGCGGTTCATCGGGGGCTCGTCTTCTGGTCGCATTGTTCGGATGGCGACATGAAATGATGTTTTTGTGACATGTCGATGACAGCGCCCCGGCTTTCGTCACAACGCCGGGTTCAGGCGCAAAAAAAAGCGGGCCCGAAGGCCCGCTCGCGACGTACATCCCTGGTCGGGGGATTCGGATCAGTACTTCATCTCGGTCGCCCAGTAGGCGTCGATCTGCTGCACCAGCGCATCCGGCAGCGGCACGTAGTCCAGCGCCTTGGCCTGGGCGTCGCCGTTGGCGTACACCCACTTGAAGAAGTCCTTGGCGTTCCTGGCACCGGCGGCGTTCTTCGGGGTCTTGTACATCAGGATGAAATTGGTGGCGGTGATCGGCCAGCTGTTCTCGCCCGGCGCATTGGTCATCACCAGGTAGAAGTCCCTGGCGTTCTTCCAGTTGGCGTTGGCGGCGGCGGCGGAGAAGGTGTCGTCGCTCGGGTTGACGAAGTTGCCGGCGGCGTTCTTCATGCGGCTGTAGGTCAGCTTCTGCTGCAGCGCGTAGGACAGCTCGACGTAGCCGATCGAACCGTTGATCTGCTTGACGTAGGCGGTCACGCCCTCGTTGCCCTTGCCGCCGATGCCGACCGGCCATTTCACCGCGGTGCCTTCGCCGACCGTGGACTTCCACTGCGCGTTGACCTTCGACAGGTAGTTGACGAAGTTGAAGGTGGTGCCGGAGCCGTCCGAACGGTGGACCACGGTGATCTTCAGGTCGGGCAGCTTGAGGCCGCCGTTCAGCGCGACGATGCGCGGGTCGTTCCACTTCTCGACCTTGCCCAGGAAGATGTCGGCCAGCAGCTCGCCGTCCAGCTTCATCGCGCCGGCGACCACGCCCGGCACCTTCAGCACCGGCACCACGCCGCCGATCACCGACGGGAACTGGGCCAGGCCGAACTTGTCCAGCTCTTCCGGCTTCAACGGGGCGTCGGACGAGCCGAAGTCGACGGTGCCGGCCTTGATCTGGGCGATGCCGCCGCCGGAGCCGATCGACTGGTAGTTGACCTTCTTGCCGGTGGCCTTGGCGTAGTCGGACGACCACTTCGACATGACCGGGTACACGAACGACGCGCCAGCGCCGGTGACATCGGCGGCCATGGCGCCTGCGGCGAAGCTGGTCGCCAGCGCGAGGGCGGCGACGCGGAATTGGATGGACTTGAACACGCGATGCTCCAGAGGTTGTGCACGAAATTGGAAAGGCGGGCCGCTGCCCGGCTGCGTGCATTGCATAACGGTTCGATGACAGCGCGATGGAGGTGCGATGACAGATCGATGACAGTGCCGGCCGCGCGCGAACGAAAAAGGGCGCGACTTGCGTCGCGCCCCTCCGGGTCCGATGGCGGTGCGGCGCTTACCAGAAGAACTGCGCGCGGAACTCGACCACGCTCGGGTCGTCGTGGAGGATCGCCTTGGCCGTACTGTTGTACTTGCTGCTGGTGACCTTCACGTAGTTCGCCGCCAGCTTGAAGTTGGAGCGCAGGTACCAGTTCGCGCCCAGCGTCCACGCATCCATCTTGCCGCCCAGCACGCCGGTGACCACCGGGGTGGCGCCGCTGGTGTTCAGGCTGCCGTCGTTGAGGTCGATGGTGTCGTAGCGCAGGCCGACCTGCCACATGCCGGATTCCGGCTCGTTCGGCAGCGGGGTGGTCGGGGTGCCCGCCTTGTAGCCCCAGGTCTCGCCGGTCACGTTCCACAGCGCGCTGAGGTAGGCACCCTTGCCGGTGAAGTCGGAGAAGCTGCCGCCGCGACCGGTGGTGCTGCGCATGTACTCGCCCTGCAGCTTGAACGGTCCCTTGACCCACATGCCTTCCAGGCCGGTGGTGGCGACCTTGTCGGCCAGGGTCAGGTTGCCGGTATCGACCAGGCGCACGCCGGACAGGTCGGCGTTCGGGCGGGCGCGCCAGCGCTGGGTATCCTGCACGTTGTTGCCGACGGCGCCGAGTTCGGCGTCATAGCGGGCATACGACAGGCCGAGGTGCAGGAGGTTGCCGGTCTCGTTGATCGGCGCCCAGGTGCCGCGCAGGCCGAAGCCGTTGCCGGCGCCCAGGTTGCGGGTCAATTCGCGGCCGAACACGCTGCCGGTCACGCTCCAGTTGGCATCGCCCATGCCGTAGGCGACGCCGACGCGGCGGGCGACTGCCCAGGTATTGGTGATGGTGGCCTTGGAGATGAAATCGTTGTTCTTGGTCGAGCTCAGCTCTTCCAGGCTGTTGGGCTGCTTGAACTGGCCGAACTGGACGAAGTTGCTGCTGTTGCCGCCGATCTTGTACTTCAGGTTGGTATCCAGCCACTTGTCGGCCTTGGCGTCGTAGCCGAGCACCCACTCGAAGTTGCCCGGGCCCTTGCCTTTCAGGACCAGCTCGGCGCGGCGCAGCTTGAAGTCGCCGTCCTTGCCGTCGGTGGCCGAGCCGTTGAGGTTGGCCAGGTCGCTGTGGAACCAGTTGGCGTCGGCCTGCAGCAGGCCCTCGAAGCTGACTTCGGAGCCGGCGATCACGTCGATCGGCACTTCCGCGTGCGCGGCCGGGGCGGCGAGGGCGGCCAGCAAGGCCATGGACAGGGTGCGGCGGGAGAGTTTCATGGGGTTGCCCTGGTGAGGTTGGGAAGCGGCACGCGGGGTGCCGATGGCGCGCAGCCTAGGGCGTGAATCTTTCGTTATTGTGACAAGGCTGTCTTTTTATCGACATGTGCGCGCCATGCGCTGTCGTCATCGATGGCGGCGGTCTTGCCGGGAAACTTGCACAGGTCCCGGATCGGGCAGTGCGGGCAGTCCGGCTTGCGTGCCTTGCAGGTGTAGCGTCCGTGCAGGATCAGCCAGTGATGGGCGTCCAGCCGGAATTCCTCCGGCACCAGCTTCACCAGCTTGTCTTCGACGGTGCGGACGGTCTTGCCCGGCGCCAGCCCGGTGCGGTTGGACACACGGAAGATATGGGTGTCGACGGCGATGGTCGGTTCGCCGAACGCGGTATTGAGGATCACGTTGGCGGTCTTGCGGCCGACCCCGGGCAGGGCTTCCAGTGCGGCGCGCGTGCGCGGCACTTCGCCCTCATGTTGCTCGAGCAGCAGCCGGCACATGGCGATCACGTTCACCGCCTTGGTGTTGAACAGGCCGATGGTGGCGATGTACGGCTTCAGCCCGTCCTCGCCCAGCGCGAGGATCGCCCGCGGCGTGTTCGCGACCGGGAACAGCTTGCGCATCGCCTTGTTCACGCCGACATCGGTGGCCTGCGCTGACAGGATCACCGCCACCAGCAATTCGAACGGACTGGTGTATTCCAGTTCGGTGGTCGGTTCCGGGTTGAGCTCGCGCAGGCGCGAGAACAGTTCGACGATCTGTCCGCGGGTCAGCTTGCTGCCGCGCACGGGACGTTCCGATGCCGGCTTCATGGCGTGCGCGCGGCCGCTTTCGCCAGTGCGCGCGCCAGCACGTCGGCGGCGGCCGACGGCAATGCCGGCGCCTTGGCGGCTTGCGAGGATGCTGGCGCACGCGCCGCTTCGCGTTCGGCCTTGCGCCGTGCGAGCCTTGCGCCACGCGCGCGGTAACGGTCGCGCGCGGCGAGCGCGAGCCGTCGCTGGTCGCGCGCGGCGGCGAGGCGTGCGTTGCAACCGTCAGCGCAGGCCGGACAGCGATGTGCGTCGAGCAGGCCCTGCGTCATCGCCGCATCCAGGTCGTCCGCGGCCAACAGCGCCAGCAAGGCATGCGCGCCGGCGCCGTCGGCGGACGCGCAGGCGCAATGCGGGCAGGGCGCGGCCATCAGCGTCCGTGGAACGCCGGCTTGCGCTTTTCCAGGAACGCCGAGGTGCCTTCGCGCATGTCCTGGGTGGAGAACACCAGGCCGAACTGCGCGGCTTCGTATTCCAGGCCTTCCTCGATCCCGCATTCGCCGCCGATGTTGACGCAGTCGATCATGCCGCGCAGGGCCAGTGGCGCCGAGCCCGCGAGTTGCGCCGCAAGCTTCATGGTCTCGGCTTCCAGTTCCGCCGCCGGCACCACGCGGTTGACGATGCCGAGCTGCAGCGCACGTTCGGCATTGATCGGCGCGCCGGTCAGGCACAGCTCCAGGGTGGCGGCGCGGCCGCACAGGCGCAGCAGGCGCTGGGTGCCGCCGAAACCCGGGATCAGGCCGAGGTTGATCTCCGGCTGGCCGAGCTTGGCGCTGTCGGCGGCGATGCGCAGGTGGCAGCACATCGCCAGTTCCAGCCCGCCGCCGAGGGCGAAGCCGTTGACCATCGCGATCACCGGCTTCGGCATCTTTTCGACACGGCGCATCATGCGCGTCCCGCGCAGGGAGAAATCGCGGCCCTGCACCGGGCTCAGCGCATTCATTTCGGCGATGTCGGCGCCGGCCACGAACGCCTTGGGCCCGCTGCCGGTCAGGACCACCACGCGGACCGCATCGTCGACGGCGGCGTCGGCGAAGGCGGCGTCGAGCGCGTCCAGGGTCGCTGCGTTCAGCGCGTTGAGCTTGTCGGGGCGGTTGACGCGGATCGTGCGCACGCCGTCGGCGGTGGCGATCAGCAGCAGGGGGTTGGTCATGCGGCCTCTGGGAGTCGTTTTTGCGTGAAGGGGGAGGGGTTGGAACTTTTCCCGGCTGGCGCGGGTCGGAGTAAGGCCTCAGTGGCGGTTAAGCCCTGCGGCCGCTATCCTAGCGTGTCCATCCGGGGCGGTTCGACCGGCGGCAAGTTAAGCACCGCGCGGCCTGGCCGCGTCGGACCCAAGGGCGGCGAAGCCGCCCCAAATTTTGAGCGAGGTTGTGTTGATGAAGTTGCGCGTGCTTGCTGCCAGCCTGGCGGCCCTGACCCTCACCGCCGGCATCGCCTCGGCGCAGACCAAGCCGGCCGCGCCGGCCCCGGCCAAGCCCGCTGCCGCTACGGCCGCCCCGGCGGCGTCCGGTGCGGTCGACAAGACCCATGCGAGCTACGCCTTCGGCTGGTCGCTGGGCCAGGAACTGGTCAACTCCGGCGAACCGATCGACATCGCCACCGTCGTGCGCGGCGTGCAGGACGCCTATGCCAAGAAGCAGCCGGCCTATACCGAGCAGCAGCTGGGCACGGCCTATTCCGGCTTCCAGCAGCGCGTGCAGAAGAAGATGGAAGACGCGTTCAAGAAGGCGCTGGCCGACAACCAGGCGCAGTCCACGGACTTCGTCACCAAGTACAAGGCCCAGCAGGGCGTGGTGACCCTGCCGAGCGGCATCATGTACCGCATCGCCAAGCAGGGCACCGGCGCCAAGGTCACCGCCACCAGCCAGGTGCAGATCGCGCTGCGCAGCTTCCTCGCCGCGGTCGGCGTGCCGCTCAGCGGCGTGCAGACCCCGCCGGCGTTCAAGGTCTCCGATGCGCCGATCCCCGCGCTGAAGGAAACCCTGCCGCTGATGTCGCAGGGTGCGGTGTGGGAAGTGGTGGTGCCGCCGGGCAAGGGCGTGGGCGACCAGAACCAGCAGTTCGCGCAGCAGGCCGTCGCCATCCAGGTCGAGCTGGGCGCGGTCAAGTAATCGTTGCCCTGTCCGCAGGTGTTCCGCGATGCGCCGGTTATGCCGGCGCATCGCGTTTCCGGAAGCGATGCTACGGTAGCGACATGACTTACCAGTTCCGTGCCGTGCTGAGTCCCTGCATCGGCATCTGCAACATCGACGACGACGGCCTGTGCGCCGGCTGCCACCGCAGCGGCGACGAGATCGCCGCGTGGCCGATGATGAACGACGATGTCCGCCTGCGCCTGATGGAAGACGTCCTGCCCCGGCGTGCGGCGCGGCGCGAGCCGGCCTGATGCCCCTGGCCGCGCTTGTCGAGTCGCTGCGGCTGGCGGTGCATCCGCTTGACCGGCCGCCGGCCGGCGAACCCTGGAACCTGCACGAACTGGACGGCCTGCTGTCGCCCGGCGAGCCCAGGGCTGCAGCCGTGCTGGTGGGCGTGATGGCCCATGCAGACGGTCCCAGCGTGCTGCTCACCCGCCGCCATGACGGCCTGCGCCACCACGCCGGGCAAGTGAGTTTCCCCGGCGGCCGGATCGAAAGCTTCGACCCGAGCCCCGCCGCGGCCGCCCTGCGCGAGGCGCGGGAGGAAGTCGGCCTGCAGGCCGCGCAGGCCACGGCGCTGGGCTATCTCGATCCGATGCTCACCATCACCGGCTTCCGCGTGCTGCCGTTGCTGGCGTTGATCGAGCCCGATTTCGCGCCGCGACCGGATCCGGGCGAGGTCGCCGAGGTGTTCGAGGTGCCGCTGGATCTGCTGCTGGATCCTGCCAGGCTGGAGAAAATCGAGCTGCAATTCGGCGGACGGCCGCGCCACGTGCTCCAATACCGTTATGACCAGCAACGGATCTGGGGCGTGACCGCCTCGATCCTGTTCAACCTCCGCGAACGCCTCGCGCATGCAATCCCCGGGAGGATCTGATGGCCGGATGGACAACCCTGGTGCAGGCCGAAACCCTGGCGATCGGCCTCAACCGCAGCGACCTTGCGATCGTCGATTGCCGTTTCAGCCTGCTCGATCCCAATGCCGGCGAGAACGCCTACCTGGCCTCGCACCTGCCGGGCGCGGTCTATGCGCACCTCGAGCGCGACCTGTCGGAAATGTCGCCGCATGGCGAGGGCCGGCACCCGTGGCCGTCCGCGGAGGTCTTCACCGCCAAGTTGTCGCGCTGGGGCATCGGGCCGACCGTGCAGGTCGTCGCCTACGACAATGGCGATGGTGCGCACGCCGCGCGGTTGTGGTTCCTGCTGCGCATGCTGGGCCATGAAAAAGTCGCCGTGCTCGATGGCGGCTGGGCGCGCTGGACCGCGCTGGGCTTGCCGGTGTCATCGTCGCCCGCCACCGTCGCGGATCAGTTCCGGGCGAAATACCAGGCCGCCCAGCTGTCCTTCGACGCCTCGCGCCTGTTGGGCGCGGAGGCGGTCGAGGCGCACCTGCAGCAGGGCGGCATGCTGGTGGATGCGCGCGCAGCGTCGCGCTTCCGCGGCGAAGAGGAGCCGATCGACCGCATCGCCGGCCACGTGCCCGGCGCGATCAACCGTCCGTATTCCGACAATCTTGCCGACGGCCGCTTCAAGTCGCCGATGCAACTGGCCGACGAATTCCGCGCCATGCTCGGCGAGCGCAGCCCGGACCAGGTCGTGGCGATGTGCGGTTCCGGCGTCACCGCCTGTCACCACCTGCTGGCGATGGAACGCGCCGGATTGCGCGGCGCGAAGCTGTACACCGGTTCGTGGAGCGGCTGGATCAGCGACCCCGCGCGGCCCGTCGCGGCCGGCGCCTGAGCATGCGTCGATCCGCGCCATGACCATGCCCGTCGAAATCTGGCACAACCCGGCCTGCGGCACCTCGCGCAATGCGCTGGCGCTGATCCGCCACGCCGGGATTGAACCGCGCATCGTCGAGTACCTGCAGTCGCCGCCGGACAAGGCGCGATTGCGCGAGGCGATCGCCGCCGCCGGCCTGTCCGTGCGCGAGGCGATCCGCAGCAAGGAGCCGGCCTACCTCGCCAACGGGCTGGACGATGCCGCGCTCACCGACGATGCGCTGCTCGACGCGATGCTCGCGCATCCGGCGCTGATCAACCGGCCGTTCGTGTTCAGCCCGCTGGGCACCCGCCTATGCCGGCCGGACTCGTCGCTGGTGCTGGACGTGCTGCCGCCCTGCGACAAGCCGTTCGTGAAGGAAGACGGCGAGGTGGTGATCGACGAACGCGGCAATCGCGTCCGCTAAGGCTCACTTGCCGATGCGCGCCAGCATCGCGCGCAATCCCGCCTGCGTATCCGGCTCCATCCACGCACCGACGAAGCGCGGCAGGTCGATGCGTTCCGGCCGCAGCGCGGCCACGGCGTCGCGCCGGGCGATGCGGCGGGTTTCCTGCATCGGCTTGCGCGGCAATTGCAGCAGCTCTTCCAGCCACACGCGGGCACGGGTGGCGACGTCGTCGATCCCGGTCAGTTCATCGACCAGCCCGATGCGCAACGCCTCGGCCGCATCCGGCATCGCACCGGCGACCAGCAGGCGTTCCGCGCGATGCGGCCCGACCACGCGCGCCAGCAGCGACTGGATGCCTTCCGGCGCCACCAGCCCGACCTGGGTTTCGTTGAGGCCGATCCGGTACGGGCCTTCGGCCATGATCCGGTAGTCGCAGCACAGCGCCAGCACGCAGCCGCCGGCGGGCGCATGCCCGGCCATCGCCGCGACCACCGGCACCGGCGATTCCAGCAGGGCGCGCGCGGCATCGAAGAACGCGGTCCAGGCGTGCAACAACGCGGCCTGGTCGTCGCCCAGCGAGAGCAGGTAGGGCACGTCGAGGCCGGCCGAGAACACCTTCGGGCCGCCGGACAGCACGATGCCGCCGGCGCCATTGGCCAGCGCGGCGGCCAGCGCGGCGGCCAGGTCGTTGCACAGCGCGGGATCCAGCGCGTTGACCGGCGGGCGCGCCAAGCGCAGTTCGGTGACGTGGCCGTGGACGAGGGTTTCGACGAGCGGCATGGCGGGATCCGGATGCAGGGCAGCCGTTATCATAGGCGCATGAAGATCCGCATCGCATTGCTGCTGTTGTGCCTGCCGCTGTCCGCCTGCGCCCGCGACTGCGCGCCCAAGGTCAAGGACGGCTGGATCCGCCTCATGCCCGGCGGCATGCCGATGCAGGCCGGGTTCGGCCGGATCGACAACCATTGCCCGATGCCGGCGACCATCGTCTCGGCCAGCAGCCCGGCCTACGGCAGCGTCGAGTTGCACGAATCGAAGCTGGTCGACGGCATCAACCGCATGCGCGAAGTGCCGGAGCTGCGGATCGCGCCGGATGGCGCGGCGCTGCTGCAGCCGGGCGGCCTGCACCTGATGCTGATGCAGCCGAAGGCGACGCTGAAGCCGGGCAGCCGCGTCGCCATCGTGTTCAAGCTGAAGGACGGCCGCGAACTGCTCGGCGAATTCGAGGCGCGCAAGCCGGCGCCCTGATTCCATCGGCGGACTTCAGTCCGTTGCCGGCGCCATCAGCGATTCATGCGCGCGCCGCACGCCCTCCGGCAGCGGCCGCGACTTGCCGCTGCGGCGGTCGATCCACACCACCACCGCATGCCCGTCGCAGTGCAGGGTGCCGTCCGCCGCCAGGATGCGATGGCCGAGGGTCACGCTGCTGGTGCCGAGCCGCTCGGTGAACAGCTCGACGAAGACATTCGCCGGGTACTCGATCGGCAGCTTGTAGTTGAGCAGGGTCTGCGCGAGCACCGGGCCGTATTCCTCCGTCACCCACGGTGCGTCCAGGCCTTCCAACCACTCGATGCGCGCCTGTTCGATGAAGGTCAGATAGCGCGCATTGTTGACGTGGTTGAACGCGTCCAGGTCGCTCCAGCGCAGCGGGATCGCCATGCGGAACAACGTGCCGGTTGCTGGCTGGCTCATGCGGTTTTCTTCCTTGCCTTCTTCGCGGCAGGCTTGGGCGTGGATGCCGAGCGTGCCGCGTTTTTTTCGAGCAAAGGCGCAAGGAAGCGGCCGGTGTGCGAGGCCGGGTTGGCGGCCACGTCCTCCGGCGTGCCCTGGGCGATGATCATGCCGCCGCGATGGCCGCCCTCCGGGCCGAGGTCGACCACCCAGTCCGCGGTCTTGATCACGTCCAGGTTGTGTTCGATGACGACGATGGTATTGCCGTCGTCGCGCAGCTTGTGCAGCACCGCCAGCAGGTGCTCGATGTCGTGGAAATGCAGGCCGGTGGTCGGCTCGTCGAGGATGTACAGGGTGCGGCCGGTATCGCGGCGCGACAGTTCCTTCGACAGCTTCACGCGCTGCGCCTCGCCGCCGGACAGCGTGGTCGCCGACTGGCCCAGCTTGATGTAGCTCAGGCCCACGTCCATCAGCGTCTCGAGCTTGCGGGCGATGCTCGGCACCGGTTGGAACAGCTCCAGCGCGTCTTCCACGGTCATTTCCAGCACGTCGCGGATGCTGTGGCCCTTGTAGAGGATCTCCAGCGTCTCGCGGTTGTAGCGCTTGCCGGCGCAGACGTCGCAGGGCACGTACACGTCGGGCAGGAAGTGCATCTCGACCTTGATCAGGCCGTCGCCCTGGCAGGCCTCGCAGCGGCCGCCGCGCACGTTGAAGCTGAAGCGGCCCGGCGCATAGCCGCGCGCGCGCGCTTCCGGCACCTGCGCGAACAGCTCGCGCAGCGGGGTGAACAGGCCGGTGTAGGTCGCCGGATTCGAGCGCGGCGTGCGTCCGATCGGCGACTGGTCGATGTCGACCACCTTGTCGAACAGGTCCAGGCCCTGCACTTCGCGGTACGGCGCCGCGGTGTGCGAGGCGCCGTTGATTTCGTTCGCGGCCAGCGAATACAGGGTGTCGTTGATCAGCGTCGACTTGCCGGAACCGGACACGCCGGTGACGGCGGTGAACAGCCCCGACGGAATCTCCAGGTCGACGTCCTTCAGGTTGTTGCCGCTGGCGCCCTTCAGCTTGAGCATCAGCTTGCGGTTGGGCGGGTTGCGGTGCGCCGGGACCTCGATCTTCTTCTTGCCGGACAGGTATTGCCCGGTGACCGAGCGCGGCGCCTTCAACACCTCCGGCAGGCTGCCCTGCGCGACCACGTCGCCGCCATGCACGCCGGCGCCGGGGCCGATGTCGACGATGTAGTCGGCCAGGCGGATCGCGTCCTCGTCGTGCTCGACCACGATCACCGTGTTGCCGAGGTCGCGCAGGCGGGTGAGGGTGCCGAGCAGGCGCTCGTTGTCGCGCTGGTGCAGGCCGATGCTGGGCTCGTCGAGCACGTACATCACCCCGACCAGCCCCGCGCCGATCTGCGAGGCCAGGCGGATGCGCTGTGCCTCGCCGCCGGACAGCGAATCGGCCTTGCGCTCCAGCGTGAGGTAGTCGAGGCCGACATCGACCAGGAAGCCGAGCCGTTCGCGGATTTCCTTGACGATCTTGACCGCGATCTCGCCGCGCCAGCCGGGCAACGTGAGCTTGTCGAAGAAGGCGAGCGAGGCGTCGATCGGCAGCGTCGCGATCTCCGGCAGCGGCCGGTCGGCGACGAACACGTTGCGCGCGGCGCGGTTCAGGCGCGCACCGCCGCAGTCGGGGCAGGGGCGTTCGCTGATGTACTTCGCCAGTTCCTCGCGCACCGCGGCGGATTCGGTTTCGCGGTAGCGGCGCTCCAGGTTCGGCAGGATGCCTTCGAAGGTGTGCTTGCGCTGGTACTTGTTGCCGTTCTCGCCCACGTAGACCAGGTTGATCACCTCGTCGCCGCTGCCGTGCAGGACGATGTCGCGGATCTTCGCCGGCAGCAGCTGCCAGGGCATGTCCACGTCGAACTTGTAGTGCTTGGCCAGCGACGCGATCATCGAGAAGTAGTAGGCGTTGCGGCGGTCCCAACCGCGCATCGCGCCCGCCGCGAGCGACAACTCCGGATGCGCCACCACCCGCGACGGATCGAAGAACTGCGACACGCCCAGGCCGTCGCAGGTCGGGCAGGCGCCGACCGGCGAGTTGAACGAGAACAGCCGCGGTTCCAGCTCCGGCAGCGAGTAGTCGCAGACCGGGCAGGAATACTTCGACGAGAACAGCAGCGGCTCGCGCGCCGGCTCGTCCATCGACTGCACGATGGCCATGCCGTCGCCGAGCTTGAGCGCGGTCTCGAACGATTCGGCCAGGCGCTGCTTGATCTCCGCGCGCGGCTTGAAGCGGTCGATGACGGCTTCGATGGTGTGCTTCTGGCGCAGTGCCAGCGCCGGCACTGCATCGATCTCGTGCACCTGGCCGTTGACGCGCACGCGCGTGTAGCCTTGCGCGCGCAGCTGCTCGAACACCTGCAGGTGCTCGCCCTTGCGCTCGCGGATCACCGGCGACAGCAGCATCCAGCGTTGCTCGCCGAGCGCGGCATCGGCTTCCATCGCCAGCACTGCATCGACCATCTGGCTGACGGTCTGCGCTTCCAGCGGGAAGTGGTGGTCGGGGCAGCGCGGGCTGCCGACGCGCGCGTACAGCAAGCGCAGGTAGTCGTGGATCTCGGTGATGGTGCCGACGGTGGAGCGCGGGTTGTGGCTGGTGGATTTCTGCTCGATCGAGATCGCCGGCGACAGGCCCTCGATGTGGTCGACGTCGGGCTTGTCCATCACGCTCAGGAACTGGCGCGCGTAGGCCGACAGCGATTCGACGTAGCGGCGCTGGCCTTCGGCATAGATCGTGTCGAAGGCGAGCGAGGACTTGCCGGACCCGGACAGGCCGGTGATCACGATCAATTTCTCGCGCGGCAGGTCGAGGTCGATGTTCTTGAGGTTGTGCGTCCGTGCGCCGCGGATGCGGATGTAGTCCAGCGCCATCGTGGGTCTGTCCTGCGGGTGGGGGTGGCCGGCGCGATGCGAAGGCCAATCGGGAAGCGTAGCGAGCAGGTGATTTGGGGGCAAATCGGTGGATTGCCAGCTTTCGTTATGGGCGTCTCCGGGGCTGCGACGCAGGGCCGCCGTGTGCCCCGGGGCTGGCCTCGCCGCCTTGTCCAGTCGTCCTGACTGATGCGGCGGGCGCGGGCACGCCGCTTCGCGGCTCCTCCGGCCCGGCGCAGCGCGCCGGGCGTTCAGCCGGGCTGCGCGGTAGTGCCGCGCAAGCGGCCCAGCTTCACCCATGGCCCGCTCGAACTCCTCCCCCAGACACACGACGCCCCCGAGCCATGTCGCGGGGTGTGGACAAGCGGTTTTCGCTCTTCGGCTGTTCCCATCCAATGTCGTCAACTCACCCGAGCGTCCCGAGGCGGCCGGGGGTAATCCCGAGCGGGCCACGGATGGCCCGCGCCCGTGACCTGAGTCCTGGACGACTCGAGGGAGCGGCGGGATTGCCCCCGGCCGCCTCGGGACGCGATCCGGGACCCCAGTTGACCCTAACTAGCTGAATCCCCTACAATTCCGCTCCTGTCTGCCCTCGATGGCACTCAGCGTGTCGGATTTAACGGCCGACATGACCAAGAAGAACTACAGAAACCACAGTCAGGAACCACCATCATGTACGCAGTACTGGTCACCGGCGGTAAGCAATACCGCGTGATGCAGGGCGAAAAGCTCCGCGTCGAGAAACTCGAAGCCGAAGCCGGCAGCGAGATCAAGTTCGACAACATCCTGCTGCTCGGCGA
Source organism: Thermomonas aquatica (assembly GCF_006337105.1). NCBI lineage: Bacteria > Pseudomonadati > Pseudomonadota > Gammaproteobacteria > Lysobacterales > Lysobacteraceae > Thermomonas > Thermomonas aquatica. The sequence continues at coordinate 2,839,596 of NZ_CP040871.1, forward strand.
CGCCGACGGCATCAAGCTGGGCGACGCGCTGAAGGGCGCTTCGGTTGCCGCCAAGGTCGTCGGCCACGGCCGTGCCGACAAGGTGCGCATCGTGAAGTTCCGTCGCCGCAAGCACCATCGCAAGCAGATGGGCCACCGCCAGCACTACACCGAAATCGAAATCACCGGCATCGCCGGCTGAGCTAAGGAGAATCCGTCATGGCACATAAAAAGGGCGTAGGCTCCTCGCGCAACGGCCGCGACTCCAACCCGAAGTACCTGGGCGTCAAGATCTACGGCGGCCAGGCCATCGAGGCCGGCAACATCATCGTCCGCCAGCGCGGCACCCAGTTCCACCCGGGCATGGGCGTCGGCCTCGGCCGCGACCACACCCTGTTCGCGCTGGTCGACGGCAAGGTCGAGTTCTCGGCCAAGGGCCCGAAGAAGCGCCGCACGGTCAGCATCGTCGCCGCGGAGTAATCCACGCCGATGCGCCGCGAACGGCCCCGCTTCGGCGGGGCTTTTCGTTTCTGCAGGCTGGCTGCTCCTCACACACTTCACCGGACACGGCACAATCGCCCACATGAAACTCGTCGACGAAGCTGAAATCACCGTCACCGCCGGCAATGGCGGCAATGGCTGCATCGCGTTCCGTCGCGAGAAGTTCATCCCGCTCGGCGGCCCCAACGGCGGCGACGGCGGCAACGGCGGCGACGTCTGGCTGCAGGCCGACGAGAACCTCAACACCCTGGTCGACTTCCGCCACGAGACGCGCTTCAAGGCGCAGCGCGGCGAGAACGGCATGGGCAGCCAGATGTACGGCAAGGCCGGCGACGACAGGACCATCATCGTGCCGGTCGGCACCGTGGTCCACAACGTCGACACCGACGAGGTGATCGGCGACCTGACCGAGCATGGCCAGCGCCTGCTGGTGGCCAAGGGCGGGCAGGGCGGCCTCGGCAACATGCACTTCAAGAGCTCGGTCAACCGCACCCCGCGCCGGGCCACGCCGGGCACCGAGGGCGAGACCCGGGTGCTGCGGCTGGAGCTGAAGCTGCTGGCCGACGTGGGCCTGCTCGGCTTCCCCAATGCGGGCAAGTCGACCTTCATCCGCGCGGTCTCGGCGGCCACGCCGAAGGTCGCCGACTATCCGTTCACCACCCTGTATCCCAACCTCGGCGTGGTCAGCGTGGAAGTGGGCCGCAGCTTCGTGATCGCCGACATCCCCGGCCTGATCGAGGGCGCGGCCGACGGCGCCGGCCTTGGCAGCCTGTTCCTGCGCCACGTGCAGCGCACCCGCCTGCTGCTGCACCTGGTCGACATGGCGCCGATGGATTACGAAGGCAGCGCGGTCTCGCCGGCGGAGCAGGTGCGGGCGATCGAGCACGAGCTGCGCAAGTACGATCCGGCGATGCTGGAGAAGCCGCGCTGGCTGGTGCTGAACAAGGCCGACCTGATGTTCGAGGACGAGGCGCGGGCCGCGGCCGAGGCGATCGTCGCCGAGCTGGACTGGAAGGAACCGTGGTACATCACCTCGGCGCTGGGTCGCGAAGGCACCCGTCCGATCATGCTGGCGGTGCAGGCCTTCTTCGACCGCCTGCGCGAGGACGAACTCGAGGCTGCGGCGAATGAAGCGGCGGCGAGCACGAATGGCGATGCTTGAGGCATTCGCGCAGGCAGCGAGAAAACGCCCGGAGCGTTTTTCGACATCGCGTCGGCGATGCTCCGGATCGTGCCCGCCAACCACGGCGGGCACAAAAAACCCGGCTTTCGCCGGGTTTTTTGCGAATGACGCTGCGGCCTCAGGCGGCCTTCAGCGCCTTGATGCGCGCGGTCAGGCGGGCCTTGTGACGGGCGGCCTTGTTCTTGTGGATCAGGCCGCGGGCGGCGAAGCGATCCAGCAGCGGCTGCGCGGTGACGAACGCGGCGGTTGCGGCTTCGGCATCGTTGGCGTCGAGCGCCTTGATCACCTTCTTGACGGCGGTACGCAGCATGGAGCGCTGGGCGACGTTGCGTTCGTTGCGCACGACGGTCTGCTTGGCGCGCTTCTTGGCGGACTTGATATTGGCCACGAGGAAAATCCTGGAGAGTCTGTTGGGGCTGAAAGAATCGGCCGCCGGCAGGACTGCCCACGGACGAAAGGATCTGGAAGACTCAAAATTATGGGCGATTCAATGGCTTGCGTCAACAACCCCGGTTTTGGCCCCGGCAGCCGGGCGGGACGGGCATGAGCGGCGGCCCGGCATCGGCCAAACCCGGCCGCAGCATGACCCGCGGCGTCCTGTCCTTCGGCGGGATGACCATGCTCAGCCGGGTGTTCGGCCTGGTCCGCGACCAGGTGTTCAACACCACCTTCGGCACCAACTGGATGACCGACGCCTTCTGGGTCGCCTTCCGCATCCCCAATTTCATGCGCCGGCTGTTCGCCGAGGGCTCGTTCTCCACCGCCTTCGTGCCGGTGTTCACCGAGATCAAGGAAAAGCGCAGCCACGACGACCTGAAGGCGCTGATGGGCCGCACCGCGGGCACCCTGGGCGGGGTGCTGCTGCTGATCACCGCGCTGGGCATGATCTTCGCCCCCCAGCTGGCCACCGCCTTCACCCAGGCCGAGCCGGCGCCGGGCCAGGACCAGCTGATCACCGACCTGCTGCGGCTGACCTTCCCGTTCCTGCTGTTCGTGTCGCTGACCGCCCTGTCCGCGGGCGCCCTGAACAGTTTCCAGCGCTTCGGCTGGCCGGCGTTCACCCCGATCATCCTCAACCTGTGCATGATCGCCGGCGCGCTGTGGGGCTCGAAATTCACCCACCCGCCGATCCTGGCGATGGGCTGGGCGATCCTCGCCGCCGGCGTGCTGCAGCTGCTGTTCCAGCTGCCGCAGCTGGCGAAACTCGATCTGTTGGCGTTGCCGCGCTGGGGCTGGAACCACCCGGACGTGCGCAAGGTGATGCGGCTGATGGTGCCGACCCTGCTGGGCTCCTCGGTGGCGCAGGTCAACCTGCTGTTCGACACCTTCATCGCCGCAATGCTGGTGCACGGCTCGCAGAGCTGGCTGTCCACCGCCGACCGTTTCCTCGAGTTCCCGCTGGGCGTATTCGGCATCGCGCTGGGCACGGTGATCCTGCCCACGCTGTCCCGCCACCACGTCAACACCGACCGTGCGGGGTTCTCGAAGTCGCTGGACTGGGGCCTGCGCACCACCCTGATCATCATCGTCCCGGCGATGCTGGGCCTGATGCTGCTGTCGCTGCCGTTGGTCTCGACGATCTTCCAGTACGGCAAGTTCACCGCCGAGGCGGCGAGGATGACCGCATTGTCGGTGTTCGGCCTGAGCTTCGGCCTGCCGGCGTTCGCCATGGTCAAGACCGTGCTGCCGGCGTTCTACGCGCGCCAGGACACCAGGACGCCGGTACGCGCCGGACTGGTGGCGATGGTCGCCAACATGCTGTTCAACGTCGGCCTGCTGGCCCTGCTGTACATGCTGTGGGTGCCGGACGCGGCCAAGGCCGACGGCGTGATGGCGGCCCTGGCGCGGGTGCCCGGCCTGCATTTCGCGCTGGGCATCGCCAGCGCGCTGAGCAGCTACCTCAACCTGGTGCTGCTGTGGCGCTGGCTGCGCAAGGCCGATGTGTTCGATCCGCAGCCGGGCTGGACGCGCTTCCTGGTGCGGATGCTGCTGGCGAACGGGGTGATGGCGGCGGCGCTGGTCGCCGGCCTGCAACTGGCGCCGGATTTCACCGTGGTCGACAAATGGCAGCGGATCGGCTGGCTGGGCGCGCTGGTGTTCGGCGGCGCGGCGGTCTACGGCTTGGCGATGCTGGCGCTGGGCTTCCGCCCGCGCGACTTCCGCGAGCACTGAGGCCGCGATGCTGCACCGCAGCTATACTCCAAGGTCATCATGAAGCCTCTGTTCCGCGACGCCGATGGCCGGGCCCCGAGCCCGCAGGGCAGCGTGGCCTGCATCGGCGCCTTCGACGGCCTGCACCTGGGCCATCGCGCGTTGGTCGGCCGCGCGGTTGCGCGTGCGCGCGCACTCGGCTTGCCGGCGGTGGCGCTGAGCTTCGAGCCGCTGCCGCGCGAGTTCTTCGCCAGGGACGCCAAGCCGCCGCGCCTGATGCTGCCGCGCGCCAAGCTGGAAGGCCTGTACGCGCTGGGTTGCGACGTCATCGGCCTGTTGCGCTTCAACGCACGACTGGCGGCGATGCCGGCCGAAGACTTCGTGCGCAAGGTGCTGGTGGAGCGCCTGCATGCGCGCGAGGTCTGGGTCGGCCCCGAGTTCCGTTTCGGCAAGGGCCGAGCCGGCGACATCGCCTTGCTGAAGGCGATGGGCGCCGAACTCGGCTTCACCGCGCATGAGATCGAACCGGTGCAGCTCGCCGGCGAACGCGTGTCCAGCACCCGCATCCGCACGGCGCTGGGCAACGGCGATTTCGATACCGCCGCGCGCCTGCTCGGCCGCCCGTATGCGATCGGCGGGCATGTCGTGCGCGGCCAGCAGCTCGGCCGCACCCTCGGCTATCCCACCGCGAACCTGCGCTACGGCGGCAAGACGCCGGCCTTGCGCGGCATTTACGCGACCTGGGTGCACGGCGTCGCCGACAGGCCGTGGCCCTCGGTGTCCAGCTTCGGGACCCGCCCGACCGTGTTCGGCGTCGATCCGCTGCTGGAAGCGCACCTGTTCGATTTCGATGGCGACCTCTACGGCCGCCGCATCGAAGTCGAATTCGTCGCCCGCCTGCGCGACGAGGAAAAATTCCCCGACCTGCCGACCATGGTGGCGCAGATCAAGCGCGACGACGAGCAGGCGCGGGCCATCCTCGACCATTCAACGCCACAGCGAGCCACCGCGTGACATGCGCTCGCCCCTGAGCAAGAGCCCGCGCTTCCGTGTGCGGAGTTTCCAAGAAGAGCATCGACCAAACAGGCCTCCGTGTGACCGATAAAACCGACAACCCCTACAAGGCCACCATCCTGCTGCCGGAGACCGCGTTCCCGATGCGCGGCGACCTGCCCAAGCGCGAACCCGACACGCTGGCGCGCTGGGAAAGCGAAGGCCTGTACGCGCAACTCCGCAGCGTGGCCAAGGGCCGCCCGCAGTTCGTGTTGCACGACGGCCCGCCGTACGCGAACGGCGCGATCCACCTGGGCCATGCGGTCAACAAGATCCTCAAGGACATCATCGTCAAGTCGAAGACGGTGGCCGGCTTCGATGCGCCGTACATCCCGGGTTGGGACTGCCACGGCCTGCCGATCGAGATCGCGATCGAGAAGAAGTGGGGCAAGGTCGGGGTCAAGCTGGACGCGGTCGAGTTCCGGCAGAAGTGCCGCGAGTACGCCAACGAGCAGATCGACGTGCAGCGCCGCGACTTCAAGCGCCTCGGCGTGCTGGGCGATTGGGACAATCCGTACCGCACGCTGGACTTCAAGTTCGAGGCCGACGAGATCCGCGCGCTCGCGAAAGTGGTCGAGAACGGTCACCTGCTGCGTGGGGTGAAGCCGGTGTACTGGTGCTTCGATTGCGGTTCCGCACTCGCGGAAGCGGAGATCGAGTACCAGGACAAGGTCTCGCCCGCAGTCGACGTGGCCTACGCCGCGCGCGAGAACAAGAAGATCGCCGGCGTGTTCGGCATCGGCGTGCCCGATGGCGTCGAGATCGCGGTGCCGATCTGGACCACCACGCCGTGGACGCTGCCGGCATCGCTGGCGATCTCGATGGGCCCGGAACTCGATTATGTGTTGGTCGAAGGCCCGGCCAAGGGCGACGGTTCGCGGCGTTGGCTGGTGCTGGCCGAAGCGCTGGCGGAGAAGGCGCTCAAGCGCTACGGCGTCGATGAAGTCGTGCTGCTCGGCCGCGCCAGCGGCGAGAAGCTCGAGAACATGTTGTTCGCGCATCCGTTCTATCCGGAGCGCGACATCCCGATCCTGCTCGGCGACCACGTCAGCGCCGAAGACGGCACCGGCGCCGTGCATACCGCGCCCGGCCACGGCCAGGAAGACTTCGCGGTCTCGCAGAAGTACGGCCTGGTCGAGAAGTATTCGGCAGCGCAGCTCAATCCGGTCGATGGTCGCGGCGTGTACCTGACGTCGACGCCGCCCGCCGACGGCGTCGAGCTCGCCGGCATGCATGTGTGGAAGGCCAACGACGCGCTGGTCGAGGTGCTGCGCGCGAACGAAGCGCTGCTCGCGTTCTCCAAGCTGACCCACAGCTACCCGCATTGCTGGCGGCACAAGACGCCGGTGGCGTTCCGGGCCACCCCGCAGTGGTTCATCTCGATGGACCAGGCGAACCTGCGCAGCGACGCACTGGCCGCGATCAAGGGCGTGAAGTGGTACCCGGAATGGGGCGAGGCGCGCATCGCCGGGATGGTGGCGGACCGCCCGGACTGGACGATCTCGCGCCAGCGTACCTGGGGCGTGCCGATCGCCTTGTTCGTGCATCGCGAAACCGGCGAGCCGCATCCGCGCAGCGTCGAGCTGATGCGCGCCGTGGCCGAGCGCGTGGAGCAGGGCGGCGTCGACGTCTGGTATTCGCTCGATGCCGCCGAACTGCTCGGCGACGAAGCGAAGGATTACGACAAGATCACCGACATCCTCGATGTCTGGTTCGATTCCGGCGTCACCCACGAAGCCGTGCTGTTGCCGCGCGGCCTTGGCAAGCCCGCCGACCTCTACCTGGAAGGTTCCGACCAGCATCGCGGCTGGTTCCAGTCTTCGCTGCTCACCGGCGTCGCCATCGACAAGGCCGCGCCGTACCGGCAATGCCTGACCCACGGCTTCACCGTGGACGAGCACGGCCGCAAGATGTCGAAGTCGCTGGGCAACGGCATCGAGCCGCAGGACATCATGAAGACCCTGGGCGCGGACATCCTGCGCCTGTGGATCGCCAGCGCCGACTACAGCAACGAGATGTCGCTGTCGCAGGAGATCCTCAAGCGCAACGCCGATGCCTATCGCCGCATCCGCAACACCGCGCGTTTCCTGCTCGGCAACCTGCACGGCTTCGACCCGGCGCGCGACCTGCGCGCGCTCGACGACATGGTCGCGCTGGACCGCTGGATCGTGCATCGCGCCTGGCAGGTGCAGGAAGAGATCGCCAAGGCCTACGCGGACTACGACTTCGCCGCGGTGGTGCAGGCGCTGATGAACTTCTGCAGCGTCGACCTGGGTTCGCTCTACCTCGACGTGACCAAGGACCGGCTGTACACGATGGGCGAGGATTCGCGCGGGCGTCGCAGCGCGCAGTCGGCGATGTTCCGCATCGCCGAGGCCTTCGTGCGCTGGATCGCGCCGGTGCTGAGCTTCACCGCCGACGAGATGTGGGGCCACCTGCCGGGCGAGCGCGCCGGCAACGTGCTGTTCGCGACCTGGTACGACGGCCTCGCGCCGCTGGCGGACGATGCCGCGCTGTCGGCAGCGGACATGGACGGCTTGCTGGCGCTGCGCGAGCAGGTCGCCAAGGTGCTGGAACCGATGCGCGCCGCCGGCGAGATCGGCGCCGCGCTGGATGCGGAAATCGAATTGCGCTGCGGCGTCGCCGAGCAGAACCGGCTGGCGCCGCTGGCCGACGAACTGCGCTTCCTGTTCATCAGCGGCGACGTGCGGGTGGTGCCGGACGCGGAGGCGAAGGGCGTGGTCGGCGTGTTTGCGCAAGCGACGACTAAGGCCAAATGCGTGCGTTGCTGGCATCGCCGCGGGGACGTCGGTGCGGATCCGCGGCATCCGGAGCTGTGCATGCGCTGCGTGTCCAACATCGAAGGCCCCGGCGAAACACGGGAGTGGTTCTGATGGCCGCGCCGGTCAAGCCGAATGCGTTGCCCTGGCTGTTGGCATCGGTCATCGTCGTCGTCGTCGACCAGTGGTCGAAGGCCTGGGTGTTGCACGCACTGCCGGAATTCACCGCGGTGCCGGTGATCGACGGTTTCTGGAACTGGTACCGCACCTACAACACCGGCGCGGCCTTCAGCTTCCTCGCCGATGCCGGCGGCTGGCAGAAGTACTTCTTCGCCACGCTCGCCTTCGCCATCAGCGGGCTGATGGCGTGGATGCTGTCGCGCACGCCGCGCGGCGACTGGAAGCAGGCGCTGCCGCTGGCGCTGGTGATCGGCGGCGCGCTGGGCAACGTGATCGACCGCTTCATGCACGGCCACGTGGTCGATTTCATCCAGTGGTACGTCGGCGAGCACTATTGGCCGGCGTTCAACATCGCCGACTGCGCGGTGGTCGGCGGCGCCATCGGCATCGGCCTGTTCGGGCTGCTGTCGGGCAAGCCGAAAGCGCAGGGCGGATAATCGCGGCATGGATATCCTGCTCGCCAACCCGCGCGGTTTCTGCGCCGGCGTCGATCGTGCCATCGAGATCGTCAAGCGCGCCATCGAGACCCTGGGCGCGCCGATCTACGTGCGCCACGAGGTCGTGCACAACAAGTTCGTGGTCGACGACCTGAAGGCGCGCGGCGCGATCTTCGTCGAGGAACTGGACGAAGTGCCGGACGGCAACACGGTGATCTTCAGCGCGCACGGCGTCTCGCAGGCGGTGCGCCGCGAAGCGGAACGCCGCGGCCTGAAGGTGTTCGATGCCACTTGCCCGCTGGTGACGAAGGTGCACCTGGAAGTGGCGCGGCAATGCCGCAACGGCCGCGACATGGTCTTGATCGGCCACGCCGGGCATCCGGAAGTGGAAGGCACGATGGGGCAGTGGAACCGCGAGGGCGGCATCGGCAGCATCCACCTGGTCGAGGACATCGATGACGTTGCCACGCTCGAGATCGCGCAGCCTGGCAACTGCTCGTTCACCACCCAGACCACGCTGAGCGTGGACGACACCCGCGACATCATCGCCGCGTTGAAGGCCCGCTTCCCGGAGATGCAGGGGCCGAAGAACGACGACATCTGCTACGCCACCCAGAACCGCCAGGACGCCGTGCGCGAGCTGGTCGGCGAGGGCTGCGACGCGGTGCTGGTGGTCGGCTCGCCGAATTCCTCCAATTCCAACCGCCTGCGCGAGCTGGCCGAACGCGAAGGTGCGGCGGCCTGGCTGATCGATGGCGCCGACGAGATCGATCCCGCCTGGGTGGCGGGGCGCAAGCGCATCGGCGTCACCGCCGGCGCCTCCGCGCCCGACGTGCTGGTGCAGGGCGTGCTCGCGCGGCTGCGCGAGCTCGGTGCGGCCAGCGTGCGCGAGCTGCATGGCGAGCCGGAAGACATGGTGTTCGCCCTGCCCAAGGAACTGCGCCTGCGGCTGGTGGACTGACGCGCGAACGCCACGCTTCAAGCGTGGCGTTCGGTAGCGCAGAAAAGCGGGGCGGCCGGGATGGGCGACGCGCTGCGTCACTGACGAGGAACCACCGGCGCCCCGGGGGAGGAGCGGGCAACGTCCGTGTCGCCCGTTCCCGAATGCTGCCCGCATCGAGGCAGGTTCGCCATGACAGGATTGCTGTCATGCCCATGTACAGGCGTTCTGCATATTGGGGTTCCGGTGGAATTGACAGCCAGCGTGTGCATAATAGGGACAGTGTTGATGGCCGCCAGCAAGGCTGGCAAGTCGGGCTCATGAAGATGCAGGAACGGATCCGGCGCGCGCGTCGCAAGGCCGGTTTGTCGCAGGCGGGCCTGGCGGAGCTCGTCAAGGTCCAGCGCAGCGCGGTTTCCAACTGGGAATCCGCGAACGACGTGCAGCCGTCGATGCAGAACATGGTGGCGATCGCCCGCGCCTGCCGCGTCTCGATCGAATGGCTGGGCACGGGCCGCGGCGGCATGACATCCGACCCGGAAGCGCTGGCCGACATTCCCGCGGCGGATGCCGAACTGGTGGATGCGCACGAGGAACGCGCGCTGCTGGCGGCGTACCGCAACCTGGCGCGCCGTTCGCAGCACCTGGTCATGGAATTGATCCTTGCCCTGCAGGCCGGGCACCGCGGAAGCAAGGCGAGGTGAGGGATTGCCGCGTTCTCGCTGGAACGCCGGCCCGGCAGCGGCTAGAATTGCGCCCACGCCGGAATAGCTCAGTTGGTAGAGCACGTCATTCGTAATGATGGGGTCGTAGGTTCGATTCCTATTTCCGGCACCAGCTGCAACGAAGAAGCCCGCCCCGCGCGGGCTTTTTCGTGCCCGCGTCTTAACGGCTGCGACCTGTGGCGGCTAGGATGCGGCATGGCCAAGACCGCATCCAGCACATCCTCGGCGAAACGCCGGACCGCCTACGTCTGCGGCGAATGCGGCGCCGACTACGCCAAGTGGCAGGGCCAGTGCGATGCCTGCGGTGCATGGAATACGCTGGGCGAGGTCGTGCTGGAAAGCGCGGCGCAGGCGGCATCGCCGGCGTCGCGGCGCGGCGGCTGGGCGGGCAAGGTGGATGCGCCGAAAGTGACCGCGTTGGCGGACGTGCGCGCGGACGCGCAGGCGCGGGTGTCCACCGGCATCGGCGAATTCGACCGCGTGCTCGGCGGCGGCCTGGCCGAAGGCGCGGTGGTGCTGGTCGGCGGCGATCCCGGCATCGGCAAGTCGACGCTGCTGCTGCAGGCGCTGGCGCTGATGGCGGCGAAATTGCCGGGCCTGTACGTGACCGGCGAGGAATCCCTCGCGCAGGTGGCCGGGCGCGGGCAGCGCCTGGGCCTGCCGCTCGACGGCGTGCAGGCGCTGGCCGAAACCTGCGTCGAGCGCATCCTCGAGCATGCGCTCGCGGCGCAGCCGAAACTGATCGTCGCCGATTCCATCCAGACCCTGTGGACGGACACGCTGAGCGCGGCGCCGGGTTCGGTGTCGCAGGTGCGCGAGGCCGCGGCGCGGCTGGTGCGCTATGCCAAGGAGACCGGCACCGCGGTGTTCCTGGTCGGGCATGTCACCAAGGAAGGCGGCATCGCCGGTCCGCGCGTGCTGGAGCACATGGTGGATGCCGTGCTGTATTTCGAGGGCGATTCCGGTTCGCGCTTCCGCGTGTTGCGCGCGTTCAAGAACCGCTTCGGTGCGGTCAACGAGCTCGGCGTGTTCGCGATGGGCGACAAGGGCTTGCGCGAGGTGCCGAATCCGTCCGCGATCTTCCTGTCCGGCGCCAGCGCGCCACAGCCCGGCAGTTGCGTGATGGTCACCCGCGAAGGCACCCGGCCGCTGCTGGTGGAGGTGCAGGCATTGGTGGATGCCTCGCCGCTGTCGAATCCGCGTCGCGTGGCGGTGGGCATGGAAGGCAACCGGTTGGCGATGCTGCTGGCGGTGCTGCATCGGCATGGCGGGATCATGACCGGCGACCAGGACGTGTTCGTCAACGTGGTCGGCGGCATCCGCGTGCAGGAAACCGCCGCGGACTTGCCGGTGCTGCTGGCGGTGCTGTCGTCGTTGCGCGACAGGCCGCTGCCGGAAAAGACGATCGCCTTCGGCGAAGTCGGCCTGAGCGGCGAGATCCGCCCGGTGCCGAACGGCGAGGAGCGCCTCAACGAAGCGGCGACGCACGGTTTCAAGCGCGCCATCGTGGCCAAGGCCAATGCGCCGAAGTCCGGCAGCTACAAGGGCATGCAGGTGATCGCGGTCGAACGCCTGGCCGAGGCGCTGGAGCACGCGTAGTCCCCGTTCAATGCCCGCCGGCCGCGGCACCGCCGGCCTTGGCGGCGAACGGCGGCTTGGCGATCCAGACGAAGGCGATCACGCACAGGAACAGGATCCCGAGCAGGTGGAAGATCTCGTTGAAGCCGAGCTGCGCGGCCTGGTTGGAGATCATCCGTTCCAGCACCGCCGCGCCGCGCTGCAGGTCGCCGCCGCCGTATTGGGCCACGGCCTGCAGCGTGTTCGGATCGTAGGCGGAAATCCTTTCGGTGAGGTGGGCGTGGTGCACCGCGCCGCGTTCGGTCCAGGCATAGGTGGTCAGCGATGCGGCGAAGCTGCCGCCCAGGGTGCGCACGAAGGTAGCGAGCCCCGAGCCGGCGGCGATCTCGTGCGGTTCCAGGTCGGACAGCAGGATCTGCAGCACCGGCATGAAGAACAGCGCCACGCCGATGCCCTGGAACAGCTGCACCCAGGCCACGTGGGCGAAGTCCACGTCCAGGTTGAAGTAGGAACGGGTGAAGCTGGTCAGCGACATCGCCACGAAGGCCACGCTGGCCAGCATGCGCAGGTCGAAGCGGTTGGCGTACTTGCCGACGAATGGCGTGAGCAGCACCGGCAGGATGCCGATCGGCGCGGTGGCGAAGCCGGCCCAGATCGCGGTGTAGCCCAGGTTGCGCTGCAGCCACAGCGGCACCAGGATGCCGACGCTGAAGAACGCCGAGTAGGCCAGCACCATCGCGATGGTCCCGGCGGCGAAGTTGCGGTGGCGGAACAGGCGCAGGTTGACGATCGGATCCTTGTCGGTCAGTTCCCAGATCACGAACACCGCCAGCGCGATCGCCGAGACGATGGCCAGCACCACGATCGTGGTGGAGTGGAACCAGTCCTCGTCGTTGCCGAGGTCGAGCAGGATCTGCAGCGCGCCCACGCCCAGCACCAGGGTGGCCAGGCCGACGTAGTCCATCTTCGGCTTTTCCAGCCGTTCCGGGCGGCCCTTCAATTGGCGGCCCACCACCGTGCTGGCGAAGATGCCGATCGGCACGTTGACGAAGAAGATCCATTCCCAGCTGTAGTTGTCGGTGATCCAGCCGCCCAGGATCGGGCCGGCGATGGGCGCGACCACCGTCACCATCGCCAGCAGCGCGATCGCCTGTCCGCGCCGCGCCGGCGGGTAGATCGACAGCAGCAGCGCCTGGGTGATCGGGTACATCGGCCCGGCCACGAAGCCCTGCAACGCGCGCGCCAGCACCAGCAGGCCCATGCTGTTGGCGATGCCGCACAGGAACGAGGCGATCACGAACGCCATCGTCGACCACACGAACAGCTTGCGTTCGCCGAAGCGGCGCGCCAGCCAGCCGGTCAGCGGCAGCGCGATCGCGGTGCTCACCGCGAACGAGGTGATCACCCACGTCGCCTGGTTGGCGCTGCCGCCGAGGTTGCCGGAGATGGTCGGCAGCGAGACGTTGGCGATGGTGGTGTCCAGCACCTGCATGAAGCTGGCCAGCGCCAGCCCCAGCGTGGTCAGGGCGACGTTCGGTGGGCGGAAATCCTCCGGCTTCGCCACGGCCTCGCGACCCGGCGGCAAGCCGAAGTTTTCCTCTTCTTGCGCGATGGTGGACATGCGGTTCCGGGATCAGGAAGAAGGTGCAGGAGCGGCAGCGCGGTGGCTGCCGGCGACAGGGGGCGCGTTCCGACGAGGGGGAGGGATCGGGAACGCGGCCGCCTGCGCGACTCCTGCGTGGAAGGTCAGGCCTTGTGGCCCTGCGGCAAGTTGCTTTCGATGACGTCGCGGATCAGCGCGTCGGCATCCTTCAGCTGCTTGGCATAGGCCTGGGTGGCCAGCACCGGCTCGCGCGCGCTGGCGGCGGGCAGCACCGGGCCGTCCTGGTCGCGCACGCTGACGTCGACCGCCATGCTCATGCCCAGGCGCAGCGGGTGTTCGCGCAGCTGCTTCGGGTCCAGTTCGACCCGCACCGGCACGCGCTGCACGATCTTGATCCAGTTGCCGCTGGCGTTCTGCGCCGGCAGCAGGGCGAACGCACTGCCGGTGCCCAGGCCCAGGCTGGTCAGCTTGCCGGTGTAGACCACCTTGTCGCCGTACACGTCGGCGACGAGTTCCACCGGCTGGCCCAGGCGCAGGTTGCGCAGCTGGGTTTCCTTGAAGTTGGCGTCGACCCACACCTGTTCCAGCGGCACCACGGTCAGCAGGGCGGTGCCCGGCTGCACGCGCTGGCCCAGCTGCACGCTGCGCTTGCCGACATAGCCGTCGATCGGCGCGACGATCGCCGCGCGCTGCAGGTTCAGGTAGGCCTGGCGCAGCTGCGCGGCGGCGGCCTGCACCTGCGGCTGGTTGGCGACGGTGGTGGCATCGACCAGCGCGCGGTTGCGCGACAGGCTGCCGCGCGAGGCCGACAGCGCCGCTTCGGCGGACTTCAGTTGCGCCTGTGCATGCGCGAGTTCTTCGGCGGACACCGCACCGCTGGCGACCAGCCCGCTGCGGCGGGCGACGTCGGCGCGTGCCTGCGCCACCGCGACTTCGCGCGCGGCGATATCGGCCTGCGCCGAATCCACGCTGCTGTACAGCCCGCGCACCTGGCGCACGGTACCGGCGAGGTTGGCCTTGGCCTGTTCGTAGGTGACCTGCGCATCGTTCGGGTCCAGCTGCACCAGCACCTGGCCGGCCTGCACGCGCATGCCGTCCTCGGCGTGGATCTCGACCACGGTGCCCGCGGTCTGCGGGGTGATGCTGACGATGTTGCCCTGCACGTAGGCGTCGTCGGTGTCCTGGTGCCAGCGCGCGACCAGCAGGTAGTACGCCAGCCAGCCGATGCCGGCCAGCAAGGCGACGACCAGCAGGATCAGCAGCGCGCGCTTGCGCTTGCCGTTGGCCGGCTTCAGCGAACTTTGCGAGACCGGCAGCGGCGCGCCTTGGCCCGCGGAGGTGTTCGGAGTGGTTTCGGTGGTCATGTCGGGTCGCTCAGTTCGATGCGGTGGTGTTGGGCGCGGTCGTGTTCGATTGGGGCAGGGCAATGCCGCCGCCGAGCGCCTGGTCGAGGTCGATGGTCGCGGTGCGCCGTTTCGCGTTCAGCGCGGCCAGTTGCTGGTCGAGTTGCAGCAGCGGCTTCTGCGCGGCCAGCACGTCCAGCTGGTTGGCCAGGCCGGCGCGATGGCGCTGCGCGACCGCGGCATACGCCTTGGCCGCGGTGTCGCGGGCGATGCGGGTGCTGGCGAGTTGCGCATCCAGCGCACGCGCGCCTTGTACGGCATCGGCCACTTCGCGGATCGCGCCGAGCAGCGACTGGTTGTAGTTCGCCACGGCGAGGTCGTAGTCGGCATTGCTACCCATCAGCTGGTTGCGCAGGCGGCCGCCTTCGAAGATCGGCAACGTGAGTGCGGGGCCGCCATTGACCAGCAGCGCGTCGCTGCCGAACAGGTCGCCGAGGTTGCCGGCGGCCAGGCCGACCATCATGCTGAGGTTGATGGTCGGGTAGAACGCGGCCTTGCTGGCATCGATGCCGTGCTGCGCGGCTTCGACCCGCCAGCGCGCGGCGACGATGTCGGCGCGACGGGCGAGCAGGTCGCTGGGCAGTTGCGAGGGCACCGCGACATCCGGCGTCGCCAGCATCGGGCGCGCGATCTCGAGGCCACGATCCGGGCCGGCACCGACCAATGCCGCGAGCGCATTGCGCAGCGCGTCGATCTGCTGCTGCGCGGCCTGCGCCTGCTGGCGTGCGGCGGCGGAAGCGCTCTGGTTCTGGTTGAGCGCGATGGTGTTGTCCAGGCCGGCCTTGATCCGCTGCTGGTTGAGCTTCACCAAGGCATCGGAACGTGCGGCTTCGGCATTGGCCGCGTCCTGCGCATCGAAGGCCTGCGCCAGCGCGACATAGGCGCGCACGATGTTCGCCGCCAGCTGCAGGCGCGCGGCCTGCGCGTCGACTTCGGCCGCACGCGCATTGCCCAGCGCGGCCTGCCATTTGGCCTTGTCCGCGCCCCAGAAATCCGGGTTGTACTTGAAGTTGAGGGTGAGCAGTTCGGCGACGCTGAAATCGCCGCCGAGATCGGGGCCGGCCAGCGTTTCCGGAATCTGCAGGCCCAGCACTTGCGCGCCGGCGCCCAGGCTCGGCTTGCGCGCGGCATCCGCCAACCCGGCTTGCGCGATCGCCTTGCGGGTGCGTGCGTCGGCGGCATCCAGCGCCGGCGAGGCGGCCAGCGCCTCATCGATCAACCCATCCAGCTGCGGATCGCCGAACGCGGCCCACCAGCGCTCGGACGGCCAGGCGGCGTCGGAGACCTTGGCGTTGCCCAGCGATTTGCCGGCGGAAAGCGTGGCCGGATCGCGCCGGCTGCCTTCAGCGACGAGGCCGTTGCTGCTGGCGCAGCCGGCCAGCAGCGCGCTGGCGATGGCGAGGGGAAGGAGTTTGTTCATGGCTCAGTCTTCGGCAACGAGGTTGTCGCGCACCTGCTCCAGCAGGCGGGTGAGTTGGGTGCGGGTGGCGTCGTCCATGCCCTGCAGGGCGCGTTCGCGCACGCGCTGGCCGCACTGGTCGATGTCGCGCCACATCGCCACGCCGGCCTCGGTCAGGTGGATGTGCAGGGCGCGGCGGTCGTTCGGGTCGGCCACGCGCTGCAACAGGCCGCGGGCTTCCAGCTTGTCGAGCAGGCGGGTCATCGCACCGGGGTTGAGGTCGGCGGCGCGGGCGAGGTCGGTGACGCTGGCGATGCCGGTGGCCAGCTTCTTGATCGCGATGAACTGGCTGAAGGTCAGGTCATGGCCGGCGTCGGCCAGTTCCTTCTCCATGCGCGCCCACATGGCATCGCGGGTCTGCCGGAACAGCAGGCCCAGGGCGGAGCCGCTGCAGGCCTCGGCGGGGGTGGCGGGTACGTTCATGGGGCGGCATATTGCCCGCCCATGCAATAGTTGTCAATGCAAATATTATCGCTGCAAACGTATTCGCGGCGGCTGCATTCAGCTTGCTCGGTGCAGGACCAGTTCCAGCACGAACTTGCTGCCGAAGAAGGCCAGCAGCAGCAGGACCATCGCCGCCAGCGTCCAGCGCACCGCGGTGGCGCCGCGCCAGCCGAAGCGCCAGCGGCCGAGCAGCAAGGCGCCGAATGCCAGCCACGAGAGCACGCTCAGCACGGTCTTGTGCACCAGGTGCTGGGCCAGCAGGTCGTCGACGAACAGCACGCCGGTCAGCAGCACCGCGCCCAGCAGCACGAAACCGACGCTGATGGTGCGGAACAGCAGGGTTTCCAACTCTGTGAGCGGCGGCAGCGCGCGCAGCCAGCGGTGGAATTCGCGGCGGCGCAGCGCGCGTTCCTGCGCCCACAGGAAGATCGCCAGCAGCGCGGCGATGGCCAGGGTGGCGTAGGCCAGCAGGGCCAGCCAGGCATGCAGCAGCAATCGCCAGTCCAGCGGCTCCGGCTTAGTCGCATGACCGTACAGCGAATAGCCCAGCAAGGTCAGCGCGGCCAACGGGAAGACCACCACGCCGAGTGCGCGCATGCGCCCGGAGGCGCCGACGATCGCGGTCAGGATCGCCATGCCGAGGCCGGCCAGCGACAGCGCCGCGAAGAAATGCAGGTCGGTGATGCCGCTGCCGCGCCAGGCCAGGTAGTGGGTCGCGCCATGCAGGAGCAGGGCCAGGTTGGCGGGCAGCAGCCAGCTTCGCGAGGCGTCATCGTCGCGCTGGACCGAAGCGACCAGCCAGCCCGAGGCGACCAGGTACAACGCGATGGCGATGAGAACGATTGTCATCGATCCAGTGTCGCACAAAGGCTGCCCGCTATAATCGCGGGCCGTTTCTCTTGCGCAGCCCACGATGTTCGAATCCCTGACCCAACGCCTGTCCGGCACCTTCGAACGCCTGCGCGGACGTGGCCGCCTGACCGATTCCAACATCAGCGAAGCCGTGCGCGAAGTGCGCATCGCCCTGCTGGAAGCGGACGTCGCGCTGCCGGTGGTGCAGGCGCTGATCCAGCGGATCAAGGTGCGCGCGGTCGGCCAGGAAGTGATGCGCTCGCTGACCCCGGGCCAGGTGCTGGTGCGCATCGTGCGCGACGAACTGGCCGCGGTGATGGGCGCGCAGGCGTCCGACCTGAACCTCAACGTGCCGGCGCCGGCGGTGATCCTGATGGCCGGCCTGCAGGGCGCGGGCAAGACCACCACCGTGGCCAAGCTCGCCAAGCACCTGAAGGAAAAGCGCAAGAAGAAGGTGATGGTGGTCAGCGCCGACGTCTATCGTCCGGCCGCGATCGAGCAATTGCAGACGCTGGCCGGGCAGGTCGGTGCGCTGTTCTTCCCGTCGGATGCGTCGCAGAAGCCGGAAGCGATCGTCAAGGCGGCGATCGACGACGCCCGCAAGTCGTTCGCCGACGTGCTGATCGTCGATACCGCCGGCCGCACCAGCATCGACGACGCGATGATGGCGGAGATCAAGGCGCTGCACGGTGCGGTCAATCCGGTCGAAACCCTGTTCGTGGTCGATTCGATGACCGGCCAGGACGCCGCGGTGACGGCGAAGCACTTCGGCGAGGCGCTGCCGCTGACCGGCGTGGTGCTGACCAAGACCGATGGCGATGCGCGCGGCGGCGCGGCGCTCTCCGTGCGTTACATCACCGGCAAGCCGATCAAGTTCATCGGCGTCGGCGAGAAGCCGGATGGCCTCGACGTGTTCCATCCGGACCGTGCCGCTGGCCGTATCCTCGACATGGGCGACGTGCTGTCGCTGGTCGAGCAGGTCGAGGCGCAGGTCGACCACGACAAGGCGAAGAAACTGGCGGAGAAGGTCGCCAAGGGCAAGAAGTTCGACCTCAACGACATGCGCGACCAGCTCGAGCAGATGCAGAACATGGGCGGCCTGCACGGCCTGATGGACAAGCTGCCCGGCGTCGGCCAGCTGCCGGAATCGGTGAAGCAGCAGGTCACCGGCAAGGAAGTGCCGCGGATGATCGCGATCATCAATTCGATGACGAAGAAAGAGCGCCGCAACCCCGACCTGCTCAACGGTTCGCGCCGCGCCCGCGTCGCCCGCGGCTCCGGCCTGACCCCGGCCGACGTCAACAAGGTGCTGAAGCAGTACCAGCAGATGGAAAAGATGATGGGCAAGCTGGGCCGCGGCGGCATGAAGGGCATGATGCGCGGGCTGAGCGGGATGATGGGCGGGCGCGGCGGCATGCCGCCGATGCGTTGATGCCGGCGACTCCGGGGGAAGGCACGATGAGCGAGGCAATCCCGGCGCAGCCGGCTGCTGCCATGGCTAGGACCGGGACCGGGCGGGTCGTGCGCCACCAGCCGGCGTTCGCCGGGCGCGCAGGCGAGTACTTCGGCATCTGGTTCGTCAACCTGCTGCTGGGCATCGTCACCCTCGGCATCTATTCGGCCTGGGCCAAGGTGCGCAGCGAGCGCTACTTCTACGGCAACACCACGCTTGCCGGTTCCAGCTTCGACTACCTCGCCGATCCGATCGCGATCCTCAAGGGGCGCCTGATCGCCTATGCGGTGGTGATCGCGCTGTTGCTGTCGTCGAAGTTCCTGCCGATCCTGTATTTCGCGCTGATCCTGGCCCTGTTCGCGCTGATGCCGCTGATCATCGTGCTGGGGCTGCGCTTCCGCGCGCGCAATTCGGCGTGGCGCGGGCTGAGCTTCCGTTTCGATCGCGAAGGCGGCGCGGCCTATGGCCCGTTCCTCGGCTGGCAGCTGCTCAGCGCGATCACCGGCACGTTGCTGTATCCGCTGATGAAACTGAAGCAGCACGAATTCGTCGCCGGCGGGCACCGGTTCGGCCGCAAGCGCTTCGAGTTCGCCGGCGACGCCTCGCGCTACTACCCGCCGTACCTGGTCGCGTTGGGCATCGGTGCCGGCCTGATGCTGGCGTTCGGGATCGCGTTCAGCGCGGCGATCTTCGCCGGCGTCCACGCGGCCGAGGGTCCGGCCGCGCAGGCGCTGGGCGTCGGGGTGGTCGCCGCGCTCGTGCTGTTCTACGCCGGCATGTTCGCGCTCGGCATCTTCCTGCGCGTTCGCTACGCCAACCTGCTGTGGAACAACACCCGGCTCGGGCCGCACCGCTTCGAATCCAGCCTGCGCGTGCGCGACATGATGTGGCTGTACGCCAGCAACCTGGTCGCCATCGTCTGCACGCTCGGATTGGCCGTGCCATGGGCGATGATCCGGCTCGCGCGCTACCGCGCCGCGCACTTCGCCGTGCTTGCCGACGGCGGCATCGACGATTTCGTCCGCGACCAGGAGCGCGAGCATGCCGCGGCCGGCGCGGAACTGATCGACGCGCTCGACGTGGGCATCGACCTCGGCCTCTGATGCCGCTGCCGGCGACCTGGTACGACGGCGAGTCCAGCCGAGCCCGCGCGGTCCGGCTGGGCTGCGCGCAAGGCATGCTCCAGCTCGCCTTCGACGATGCCGAAACCCGGCAATGGCCGCTGGAATCGGTGGCGATCAATCCCCGCCTGGGCCGCACGCCGCGGATCCTGCGCCTGCCGGACGGTGCGCGGGTGGAGGTCGCCGATTCGCCGGAACTCGAGGCCTGGTTCCAGGGCGCGGGCGGGCGCATCGAGGGGTTCGCCGATTGGCTGGAGCGGCGCCGCGGCGCGATCATCGCCTCGGCCGCGCTGGTGCTGGCGGCGACCCTGCTGTTCCTGCGTTTCGGCATGCCGTGGCTCGCCCGCGAAGTCGCCGAGCGCATGCCGCCGGCGATCGAGCGCCATGCCAGCGACCAGGTGGTGGCGATGCTCGAGCGCATCCATTTCAAGCCGAGCCAGGTGCCCGCCGCGCGTCGCGCAAGCCTGGATCGGCGCTTCCGTGCGCTGGTGGCGGGCGAGCCGCGTTCCGCCGGGATGCGCCTGTCGATCGTGCGCGCGCCCGGCATCGGCCCGAATGCCTTCGCCTTGCCGGATGGCCGCATCTTCGTCACCGACGAATTGATCGGCCTGGCCGAAACCGAC
The DNA here is from genome assembly GCF_006337105.1 of Thermomonas aquatica. Lineage (NCBI taxonomy): Bacteria > Pseudomonadati > Pseudomonadota > Gammaproteobacteria > Lysobacterales > Lysobacteraceae > Thermomonas > Thermomonas aquatica. Next base: position 2,860,061 of record NZ_CP040871.1, read on the forward strand.
GAGGAGGTGCTGGCGGTGCTCGCCCACGAAGCCGGGCACCACGTGCATCGCCACGGCATGCGCGGGGCGCTGGAAAGCTCCTCGGTGTTCGTCATCGCCGGCTTGCTGTTCGGCGACGCGTCGGGCTCGTCGCTGGCGGTGTCGATCCCGGCCACCCTGCTGATCAGCGGTTTCTCGCGCGGCTACGAGCGCGAGGCCGACGCCTATGCCTTCGAACTGCTGCTGCGCCGCGGGCAATCGCCGAAGGCGTTCGCCTCGATGATGCGGCGGCTGTCCGCCGGTGTTCCCAAAGGGCTGGAGCAGGGGGCGGTCGGTTATCTGTCCACCCATCCGCCCAGCCCGGAGCGCATCGCCGCCGCGGAGCGAGCGGCGGCGGCCCGTCGCTGAGTCGGGCTTTGCCTCGCCGGATCAAGGCGTTATACTTGCCGGCTTACCCGGCCATTCCGGCCGCTGGGCTCCACCGAGAAACCGCAATGGTCAAGATCCGCCTTACCCGTGGCGGCGCCAAGAAGCGCCCCTTCTACCACATCATCGTCACCGACAGCCGCAGCGCGCGCGACGGCCGCAACATCGAGCGCGTGGGTTTCTACAACCCGGTCGCGCAGGGCGCCGAGAAGCGCATCGAGCTGGACCTGGACCGCGTCAAGCACTGGGTCGACAACGGCGCGCAGCTGACCGACAAGGTCGCCGACCTGTACAAGCAGGCCGCCAAGGCCGCCTGACGCCGCAGCCGCCCGTGATGCGGGCGGCGCTGCTTCCATGAACGCACCGGACAGCCGCCAGCGGATGATCACCGTGGGCCGGTTGCACGGTGCGTTCGGCGTGCGCGGCGAAGTGAAGCTGGAAAGCTTCACCGACCCGTTGCGCGCCATCGGCAAATACCAGCCCTGGACCCTGCGCGACGCCCGCGGCGTCGAGCGCACCTGCGAAGGCGTGCGCGTGCGCGAGGGCGGCAAGGGCCTGATCGCGACGATGCCCGGCATCGAGGACAAGGACGCCGCCGATGCACTGCGCGGTACGGAGGTGCTGGTGCCGCGTTCGGCATTGCCGCCGCCGGCGGACGGCGAGTACTACTGGGTCGACCTGGAAGGCCTGCGCGTGGTGAATGTCGAAGGCGTGGATTTCGGCATCGTTTCGCATCTGTTCTCGACCGGCGCCAACGATGTGCTGGTCGCGCAGGGCGAACGCGAGCGGATGATCCCGTTCGTGCTGCCGGACTACATCCGCAGCGTGGATTTCGCTGCCGGCATCGTCACCGTCGATTGGGACGCGGACTTCTGAGGTCGATGCCGATGCGCTTCGACATCGTCAGCCTGTTCCCCGAATTCGTCGCCCAGCTGGCCGCGCACGGCGTGGTCGGGCGTGCCGGCGAGCGCGGGCTGCTGTCGATCCACGGCTGGAACCCGCGCGACCATGCCGAGGGCAATTACCGCCGGGTCGACGACCGCCCGTTCGGCGGCGGCCCGGGCATGGTGATGCTGATCGACCCGCTGCGCGCCACGCTGCGCGCCGCCCGCGAGGCCGATCCGGCGCCGGCGAAGGTGGTCTACCTCAGCCCGCAAGGCCAGCGCCTGACCCAGGCGAAAGTCCGCGAACTGGCCGCGCTGCCGCGCCTGGTCCTGCTCTGCGGCCGCTACGAGGGTGTGGACGAGCGCCTGCTGCAGGCCGAGGTGGACGAGGAAATCTCGATCGGCGACTACGTGCTGTCCGGCGGCGAACTGGCGGCGGCGGTGCTGGTCGATGCCGTGGCCAGGCTGCAGGACGGCGCGCTGAACGACGCCGAATCCGCGGTGCAGGACAGTTTCGAGGGCGATGGCCTGCTGGATTGCCCGCACTACACCCGCCCGGTCGAGCACGAGCTGGGCTCGGTGCCGGAAGTGCTGCTGTCCGGCAACCATGCCGGGATCGCCCGCTGGCGCCGGCAGCAGGCGCTGGGCCGCACCTGGCTGCGCCGGCCCGACCTGCTGGACGAGGCGGCGCTGTCCAGGGCCGACCGCGGCCTGCTGGAGGGCTTCCGGGCGCAATACGCGGCCGCCCTGCAGGACGCCGGCGAGGACGCCTAAGCCCCTAGCGCGCAAGGAAAAAATGCCGTTATAATGCGCGGCTTCGCTTCACCCCGATCCATCGCTACACCAGTGCCATGACGCGGGTCCACGTGCACTCGCGCATATAACGACTCCAACAGGCGCGTGCAGAAGCACGCACACACTGCAAACAGGTTGATCCCATGAACAAGCCCTCGATCCACACCCTGCTCCAGGATTTCGAAAGCGCGCAAATCACCCGCAAGCTTCCCGACTTCGGCCCCGGCGACACCGTCGTCGTCAACGTCAAGGTCAAGGAAGGCAACCGCGAGCGCGTGCAGGCGTACGAAGGCGTGGTCATCGGCAAGAAGAACGCCGGCCTGAACTCCGCGTTCACCGTGCGCAAGATCTCGCACGGCTTCGGCGTCGAGCGCGTGTTCCAGACCCACAGCGCCACCATCGACTCGGTGCAGGTCAAGCGCCGCGGCGACGTGCGCGCCAGCAAGCTGTACTACCTGCGCGGCCTGGAAGGCAAGAAGGCGCGCATCAAGGAAGACCTGGCCGGCAACGCCAAGGCCAAGGCTGCCGCGCTCGCCGCGGCGGCTGCCGAAGCCGCCGCCGAGTAAGGCGCGCATCGGCTGCTTCCCGCAACGGCCACCTCCGGGTGGCCGTTTGCATTCCGGGAGTCCGATGGGTCGATGACGATGCAGACCGAACCCGTCGCCAGCGTCCGCCTCGACCTGTGGCTGTGGGCGGCCCGTTTCTACAAGACGCGGGCATTGGCGAAGCATGCGATCGAGACCGGCAAGGTCGATCTCGGCGGCCAGCGCGCGAAACCCTCGCGCGGCGTGCGTGTCGGCGATGCGCTGGTGGTTGCGCGCGGCGAGGAGCGCTTCGAGCTGGAAGTCGCCGCCCTCAGCGACGTGCGCGGACCGGCCAGCGTCGCGCAGGCCCTGTACCGCGAATCGGATGCATCGAAAATCGCGCGCGAGCAGGCGCGGGCGGCGCGCGCCGCCGAGCGCGCCGGCTTCCGCCCGCCGGAAACCAGGCCGGACAAGCGCGCGCGCCGGCTGATCCGCGCGCTGGGCGACATCGACGCGCTTTGAAGCCGGGCGGCCTATCCCGGAAGGCGGATTGCCGGGTCGGATGCGCTTGCCGACACTGCCGCGTAAGGATCCCGCCCGGGAGGCGGCATGCAGACCCTGCGCCGCGGCAGCCGTGGCATCCACGTGGAGTTCATGCAGCGCCTGCTGGTGCGCGCGGACACCCGCGAGCATGCGGACTACCCGTACTTCGGCAGCGACGGCCGGTTCGACGGCGAAACCGATCGCGCGGTGCGCGCGTTCCAGCGTCGGCATCCGGGGCTGGTGGTGGACGGCATCGTCGGCCCGCAAACATGGACGGCGCTCGGCTTGCGCAACCAGCGCGAGCATCCCATCCAGCGGCATGGGCAGCCCACCGGCATGAGTTGCTGGGCGACCGCCGCCGGGATGATCGATGCGAGCAATTACGCGACGCCGGACGGCGTGGCGTTGGGCACGACGGGCGGCCTTGCGCCGGAATTCGAGAACATCGAGGCCTTCGCCCGCCATCTCGGCTGGCGCATGCCGGATCACACGCCGGACGTGGGTGAGCTGGTCGCGCTGTTGATGCGCACGCCGCTGTGGATCGGCGTCCAGCACGCCACCGGCCGCCATGCGGTAGTGCTGAGCGGCGTCTACAGCGACGGCGATGCCTCGGGCCAAGGCACCATGGTGCGCATCCACGATCCGTGGCCGGTGGGGCATGGGGCGGTCTACGGCAGCTTCGTCAGCCCGATCATCCTGCGCGACGGCAGTTACCGCGCGCCGGCTTCGCTGGAATACCTGCTGATCCCGCCCTGAGCGATCGCTCCGGCACCGCCCGTAGGCGATAGGCCGAAGCGCTTATCGGGCGCCGGCCGCGGCATCGGCGCTACCTCGTATTGGGAATGGCGCGCGCAAGGCGCCCGCCGCAGCATTGCGCACCATCACTCGAGGGATGCGCACGATGACTGTCACGGTGTTGAGGCTCGGCTCCAGGGGCGAGCAGGTACGCAGGCTGCAGGAAGCGTTGAACCGGAAACTGCCCGGTACCACGCTCAGCGTCGACGGCGATTTCGGCAGCCGCACGCTGGCCGCGGTGCGCCGTTACCAGGACGAAGCCTGGCTGGTGGTGGACGGCGAGGCGGGGCAGTGCACCCAGAATGCGCTGTTCGATGCCGAGGCCTACGCGCCGGCCCGGCATGTCCGTCCGTTCATCCCGCAACCGACCAACAGCACCTGCTGGGCCGCGGCGACCGCCATGCTCAAGCGCAGCAGCGTGGGCGCGGTGAAGGCGGCCACGCCGTCGGACATGTGGGACGACACCAACGGCCTCTACAACCAGTCCGATGTGGCCAACTGGGTGCCGCAGACCGAGCGCTACGCGCGCGTGCACGGCCTGCGCTACTACCCGCCGTCTTCGTGGACGCCGCAGGGGTTCGCCGCGCTGGTGCGGCATGGGCCGGTGATGGTGGACACGCTGTGGAACGTCAGCGGCTACCTGACGCGCATACCCAGCGGCTACCAGGGCAGCCCGGGCCACATGACCTTGGTCGTGGGCGTGCGCGGCGACAACGATCCGAGCGGCATCGGCACCAGCCTGATGGTGTACGACCCGTGGGAGCCGAACGTGGGAAAGCGCTGGCGGGTGAGCTATCACCGCTGGGTCAGCGAAGTCAGCACCCGCACTTACCGCCTGTTCCAGTAGCGCGGCGGGCGAACGGCCGCATGCGCGTCCGTTCGCCGCCGGGCACCGCTATCGGTCGGCCAGGTCGAAGCGATCCAGCTCCATCACCTTGGTCCAGGCCGCGGCGAAATCCTGCGCGAACTTCAGCTCCGCGTCGGCGCTGGCATACACCTCGGCCAGTGCGCGCAGCACCGAGTTCGAGCTGAACGCCAGGTCCACGCGCGTAGCCGTCCATCTGGCGGCGCCGCTCTTGCGGTCGCGGCCTTCGTAGCGGTTCCGGCCGGTCGGCTTCCACTCGGTGGCCATGTCCAGCAGGTTGACGAAGAAGTCGTTGCTCAGCGTGCCCGGGCGGTCGGTGAGCACGCCGTCCCCCGATCCGTCGCTGTTCGCGCCGAGCACGCGCAGGCCGCCGACCAGCACGGTCATCTCCGGTGCGCTCAGGGTCAGCAACTGCGCCTTGTCCACCAGCAGGTGCTCGGCCGGGACCTCGGACGCGCCGGCGAGATAGTTGCGGAAGCCGTCGGCGAACGGCTCCAGCGGCGCGAACGAATCGACGTCGGTCTGCTTCTGGGTGGCGTCGGTGCGCCCCGGCGAGAACGCCACGCCGATGTCGTGGCCGCCGTCCTTCGCGGCTTTTTCGATGGCTGCGCCGCCGCCCAGCACGATCAGGTCGGCCAGCGAGACCTTCTTGCCGCCGCCGGCATCGAGGTTGAATTCCATCTGGATGCGCTCCAGCGCTTTCAGCACCTTGGCCAGCTGCTCGGGCCGGTTCGCCGCCCAGTCCTTCTGCGGCGCCAGCCGCACGCGCGCGCCGTTGGCGCCGCCGCGCTTGTCGCCGCCGCGGAAGGTGGACGCCGAAGCCCATGCAGCAGACACCAACTCGGACACGCTCAGGCCGCTGGCGAGAATCTTCGCCTTCAATGCGCCGGCATCGGCGGCATCGATCAGCGGGTGATCCACTTCGGGAACCGGATCCTGCCAGATCAGTTCTTCCTTGGGCACTTCCGGGCCCAGGTAGCGCGCGCGCGGCCCCATGTCGCGATGGGTCAGCTTGAACCAGGCGCGGGCGAACGCTTCGGCGAAGGCCTGCGGGTTTTCGAGGAAACGCCGCGAGATCGCCCCGTACGCCGGATCGAAGCGCAGCGAGAGGTCGGTGGTCAGCATCTTCGGCCGCTGCTTCCGCGCCGGATCGTACGCATGCGGCACGTCTTCCGGCGCGTCCTTGGCCACCCACTGGTGCGCGCCGGCCGGCGATTTCTCCAGCTCCCATTCGAAGCCGAACAGGTTCTCGAAGAACTTGTTGCTCCACAGCGTCGGCGTCTGCGTCCAGGTCACCTCGATGCCGGAGGTGATGGTGTCGGCGCCCTTGCCGCTGCCGTACGCGTTGTGCCAGCCGAAACCCTGCGCTTCCAGTGCGCCGGCTTCGGGTTCGGCGCCCACGTTGTCGGCCGGGCCGGCGCCGTGGGTCTTGCCGAAGGTGTGGCCGCCGGCGATCAACGCAACGGTTTCCTCGTCGTCCATCGCCATGCGGCCGAAGGTCTCGCGGATGTCCTTCGCGGCCAGCAACGGATCGGGATTGCCGTCCGGGCCCTCCGGGTTCACGTAGATCAGGCCCATCTGCACGGCCGCCAGCGGGTTCTCCAGCCTGCGCGTGTGGCTGTCGCCATCGGCGCGATCGTCCGACACCAGCACCGCGGCCTCGCCCGGCTTGGAAACGCCCTCATCGCCGTGCGCATAGCGCTCATCGCCGCCCAGCCACTTGGTCTCGCGGCCCCAGTAGACGTCGAGGTCGGGTTCCCAGGTGTCCTCGCGGCCGCCGCCGAAGCCGAAGGTGCGGAACCCCATCGTCTCCAGCGCCACGTTCCCGGCCAGGATGATCAGGTCGGCCCAGGAAACGGCTTGCCCGTACTTGCGCTTGATCGGCCACAACAGCCGGCGCGCCTTGTCCAGGCTGACGTTGTCCGGCCAGCTGTTGAGCGGTGCGAAACGCTGTTGGCCACGGCCGCCGCCGCCGCGACCGTCGCCGATCCGGTAGGTGCCCGCACTGTGCCAGGCCAGGCGCACCATCAGGCCGCCATAGTGGCCGAAGTCCGCCGGCCACCAATCCTGCGAATCGGTCATGAGTTCGCGCAGGTCCTTCTTCAGCGAGTGGTAGTCGATGCTCTTGAATGCGCTGGCGTAGTCGAATGCTTCGCCCAGCGGGTTCGAGCGCGCACCGTGCTGGTTGAGCAGGTCGAGCCGCAGCTGGTTCGGCCACCAGTCGCGGTTGCCGGTGCCGGCGGTCTTGCTGTGGAAAGGGCATTTCGATTCGGTCGACACGGTCGGCTCCTGGCGGTTGCGGGTGGCTGCAGACACCATAGACTCCGTTGCGCGACAGTTGAAATCGAATGATCGAACGGTTTCGATAATCCCCGACTATCGAACCCGCAGGCATCGACCATGCCGAAGACGACAACGGCCGCATGCGCGGCCGTTGCGGGAGATCGGGCGAGGGCGCTCAGCCGCCGCCGCGCATCGCCCCCATGCCGACCTTGAGCAGGTCGCCGAGGCCGAGCTGGCCATCGCCATCCTGGTCGAGCACCGCGCCGAGCAGGCCGCCGCCGAGGCCGCCCTGTTGCTGCTGCACCTGGCGCTCCTGGCCGAGGATGTTGCCGAGGTCCTGCGGCGAGCCTTGCGCTGCGCCGCCGCCGAACATGCGCTTGGCGAGATAGGCCATCACGATCGGGGCGAGGATCTTCAGCAGCATCTGCGCCTTGTCGCTGCCGAGGCCGGTGGCCTGGCCCAGGCCGGCTTCGGCCTGTGGCTGCTGGCCGCCGAAGATGTGGCCGAGCTGGCCCAGACCGTCGGTCTGCCGGTTCTGCTGGCCGCCGAGCACCGCGCCGAGGATGTCGGCGATGCCGCCGCCGGACGCGTGGTCGCGGCCCAGCGCACCGAACAACGCATCCGCGCCGTCGGCCTGGCTGGTGTTGCGGCCCATCGCGCCCAGGATCATCGGCAGCGCCGCGGCGATCGCGCCGGCGGTCTGCGCCTGCCCGGTGCCGAGTTGCGAACCGATCTGCTGCACGTCGGCACGCGACAGCTGGGAGAAGATTTCATCGGTCAATGAACTCATCTTGTGTTCCTCGCAAGCGCCAGGCGGAATGATCCGCGGGACGGACACGGTAGCAGGACGCGACGCCGCGCAAGGGCTGTTCCGGGTTTTTTTTCGCATCGCGGGGCTCGTTATCCTGCGGCAGTCCCCCGCCATGCCATCGCCATGACCACACGCGCCGCGCGCCTGCTGCAGCTGCTGGACGAGTTGCAGCGCAGGCGCACGCCGGTGCCTGGCGTTCTAGATGCGGGTCGGTGCGCTGGAGTCGCGGCCGGCCTTCGTCGAGTTCGTGCAGCGGCATATCGGCCGTCCGGCCGCCCAGCGTGCCAATGCGCGCGATACCGCCCTGGCCGCCGAGCATCCGCCGCTGTCGGCGTGACCGCACCCGCCTCGCGCGGCAAGGGCACTGCCGGCATCGGTCGGGCTACTGCGCCGTGGCGGTGACCCAGGCCTTGCGTATCAGCCGGCCGCACTGGGCGGAACGATAGCCTTCGCCCAGGCTCTGGTCGGGATCCTGGCCCGACGTCGCCTGCTTGCGGGCGACGATGCCGTACCAGGTCTTGCTGGCATCGATCCAAGGATAGAAACCGAAGGCGCCGGCGCTGCTGAACGCCCCGTCGCCGACGATCGGATCGGCCTCGACCCAGTGGCCCAGCGAGTAGTTCCAGCTTTCGGTGGTCGGCACGGGTGTATTGACCGCTTGCAGGCAGGTCGCCGGGTTGGTGCACACCGCGTGGGTGCCGAGCAGGGCGCCGAGTGCCAGTTGCCCGCCGAGCAGCCTGCGCAGGAACAGCGCGTAGTCGTCGGCGGTGGTGTAGATCCCGCCGGCCAGTTGCGGCTGCGTGTAGATCAGCGCGATGTCGTTGCCGACCTTGGCGCGGATCTCCGCGGCGAGGCCGTCGTTGCGCAACGCGCCCAGACCGATCGTACTCGCGTGCTTTTCCATGTGGCCGCCGCCGTAGGAGAACAGCCCGTCGGTGGCCGGGTGGTAGACGCCGTTGTTGCCGAAGGCGACGCACTCGTCGACGCTTTGCCCCTGCTGGCAACCGTTGAAGCTGCTGTAGCCGCTGCGGAAATTCAGGAACTTGATGTCCTGTGCGGTGAGCAAGCCCGTGCGTACTTGGGCCACGTAGGCGGCGAAGATCCATTTCGATGCCGATGCGATGGCCATCGGCGTGTCCGCCTTGTACACCGTGGCATCGGTCGCCGAGTTCACCGAGCCCGCGGCGAGGCTCGCGGACCTGTCGCCGATTTCCCAATAGAACGGCCGGATCGCCGCGCACGCGTTGCTGCCGCTCTGCGCGGTCGCGGTGGACGCCGCACTGCGTTGCGCATTGCTGGGCGGCGGGACAGGCGGAGGCGGTTGCGAGGGAGGCGGCAGCGGCGGAGCCGGCGAAGACGCACCGCCGCCACCGCATCCCTGCAGGCATGGCAGGAGCAACATCAACAGGAAGGCGTGGCGCTGCGCTGGCCGCGGCAAGCGAATCCGGGTCATGCAAAACCTCTGTGGTTGGATGCGCTGCGATGGACAGCGCTTATCGCAACTAACGCCTTCTTGCGCAGGCGGTTGACGGGCGGTCATCGCGCAGCGCCATGCGATCCGCGATCGGTTCGTCCGCAGGCACCGCCGCGGCATCCGGGTTTGCAGGCCGGTGGCGCGCGGTTCAGCCCAGCGCTTTCAGCCGATACAAGGCCTCCAGCGCCTGCTTCGGCGTGAGATCGTCCGGATCGATCGCGGCCAGTGCGTCGAGCGCCGCCGATTGCGGCGAGAACAGGCCGAACTGCTGCGGCGAATCCAGCGCCGGCGCACTCATCGGCACCAGCGGCGCATCGCGGTTCTGCGATTCCAGTTCGGCCAGCCGCGCGCGCGCCTGCTGCAGCGCGGCCTTCGGCAGGCCCGCCAGTGCCGCAACCTGCAGCCCGAAGCTGCGGTTTGCAGGTCCCGGCCGCACCGCGTGCATGAACACCAGCGCATCGCCGTGTTCGACCGCATCCAGGTGCAGGTTGGCGATGCCGCTGCCGGGTTCGGCCAAGGCGGTCAGTTCGAAATAGTGCGTCGCGAACAAGGTGTAGCTGCGATTGCTCGCCGCCAGTTGCCGCGCGACCGCGTCCGCGAGCGCGAGGCCGTCATAGGTGGACGTGCCGCGGCCGATCTCGTCCATCAGCACCAGCGACTGTTCGGTGGCGTGGTGGAGGATGTAGGCGGTCTCGCTCATCTCGACCATGAAGGTCGATTGCCCGCGCGCCAGGTCGTCGCCGGCGCCGATGCGGGTGAGGATGCGGTCGATCGGGCCGATGGTCGCCTTCGCCGCCGGCACGAAGCTGCCGATGCAGGCCAGCAGCACGATCAGCGCGTTCTGCCGCATGAACGTGCTCTTGCCGCCCATGTTCGGGCCGGTGATCACGTACATGCGGGTGGCGTCGTCGAACACCAGGTCGTTGGGTTCGAACGGCGCGTCGCGCACTGCTTCCACCACCGGATGGCGGCCGCGTTCGATGGCGATGCCCGGTGTGTCGCGCAACTGCGGCATCGTCCAGTCCAGCGATTGCGCGCGTTCGGCGAAACCGGCGAAGACATCGAGTTCGCTCAGCGCGCCCGCGCAGCGGCGCAGCGGTTCCAGCTGCTCGTTGAGCAGGTCGAGCAGGCCGTCGTACAGCAGCTTCTCGCGGGTGAGCGAGCGGTCGCGCGCGGACAGCACCTTGTCCTCGAAGCCCTTCAGTTCCTCGGTGATGTAGCGCTCGGCGCCGGTCAGGGTCTGCCGCCGCGTGTAGTGCACCGGCGCCTTGTCGGCCTGGCCCTTGCTGATCTCGATGTAGTAGCCGTGCACGCGGTTGTAGCCGACCTTGAGGGTGGCGATGCCGGTGGCCTCGCGCTCGCGCGCTTCCAGGTCGATCAGGAATTGGTCCGCGTTGGTCGACAGCGTGCGCAGCTCGTCCAGCTCGAAATCGTAGCCCTCGAGGATCACCCCGCCGTCGCGCGCCAGCAGCGGCGGTTGCGGCACGATGGCCGAGCGCAGCAGGTGCGCGGTCGCATCGTGTTCGCCGAGTTCGTCGTGCAGGGCGCGCAGGCGTGGCGAATCCAGCGACGCCAGGATCTCGCGCACGGCGGGCAGCAGCGACAGGCCGTCGCGCAGGGTCGAGAGGTCACGCGGGCGCGCGCTGCGCAGGGCGACGCGCGAGAGGATGCGTTCGAGGTCGCCTAGGCCGCGGAAGGCTTCGCGCAGCAGGTCGTCGGCGCGATGCTCGATCAACGTGGCCACTGCGTGATGACGCTCGCCGACGGTCTGCCGGTTGCGCAGCGGGCGATTCAACCAGCGCCGCAGCAGGCGCCCGCCCATCGGGGTGATGGTGGAATCGAGCACGCCGAGCAGGGTCGCGCGCGCATCGCCGTCGATGCGCGAATCCAGTTCGAGGTGGCGGCGGGTCGCGGCATTCATCGCCACCGCTTCGTCGCTGGTTTCCAGGGCGATCGCGCGCAAATGCGGCAGGCGCTGCTTCTGGGTTTCCTCGATGTAGCCGAGCAAGGCGCCGGCGGCGGCGATCGCGCGCGGCTTGTCGTCGATGCCGAACGCGGTCAGGTCGTGCACGCCGAAGAACTGCAGCAGCTGGCGGCGGCCGGAGTCGGCATCGAACAGCCACGGTGCGCGGCGGCGCAGGCCGCGCGCTTCCAGCACCGCCTCGGGCCAACCCTCTTCGTCGGCGATCAGGGTTTCCGCCGGTTGCAGGCGGGCGAGTTCGGCTTCCAGCGCGTCGTCGTTGTCGACTTCGTTCGCCCGCAGGCGGCCGCTGGCGAGATCCGCCCAGGCCAGTCCGTAGCCGTGCTTGAAACGGCTGATCGCCAGCAGCAACGTGTCGCGGCGTTCGTCGAGCAGGGCTTCGTCGGTGACCGTGCCCGGGGTGACGATACGCACTACCTTGCGTTCGACCAGACCCTTGGCCAGTGCCGGGTCGCCGATCTGTTCGCAGATCGCCACCGACTCGCCCAGCGCCACCAGCCGCGCCAGGTAGCCCTCGTAGGCGTGGTGGGGCACGCCGGCCATCGGGATCGGCTGGCCGGCGGAACTGCCGCGCTGGGTCAGGGTGATGTCCAGCAGGCGCGCGGCCTTGCGCGCATCGTCGTAGAACAGTTCGTAGAAATCGCCCATCCGGAAGAACAGCAGGACGTCCGGGTGCTCCGCCTTGGCGGCGAAGAATTGGCGCATCAGCGGCGTGTGTTGCTCGAGGGACATGCGCAAGCGTGGGCGAGGGGCCGGATAGTGTGCCCGATCCACCCCGCGCACCCATCGTTCCGGCTGTAACGACCGCTGGACACGCAGGCGTACGGATGTGTTAGTTTTCCGTCAAGGCGGTCTTCACGCTGCCCGCGCGCCATCCCCCACGTGGCCGAGTCGATGACGATGCAGCCGTCGCGCACGCGACGGCGCGCATGCCGGCGTATTCAAACCAAGGGGGAGTCCATGTATCGCAAGCAACCGCAGCCCAAGCAGTTGGCAGTCGCCGTGTTCGCGGCATTGGCCGCGATGTCGGTGTTGCCCGTGTTCGCACAGGACGCCGCGCCGGCCGAGAAGAAGGAAGTGGCGAAGACCCTGGACACCCTGGTCGTCACCGCGCAGAAGCGCGAGGAGGCGATGCAGGACGTCCCGATCGTGGTCACGTCGCTGTCCCAGCAGACCCTGCAGGACACCGGCGTGCGCGACATCAAGGACATGCAGATCCTGGTGCCCGGCCTGACCGTGACCAGCACCCAGAACGAGGCGATCACCACCGCGCGCATCCGCGGCATCGGGACGGTCGGCGACAACATGGGCCTGGAGTCCTCGGTCGGCGTGGTCATCGACGGCGTGTACCGGCCGCGCAACAGCGTCGGCTTCGGCGACCTCGGCGAGCTCGAGCGCATCGAGGTGCTGAAGGGGCCGCAGGGCACCCTGTTCGGCAAGAACACCTCGGCCGGCGTGATCAACGTGGTGACCAAGCGCCCGGATCACGAGCTCGGCGGCGGGATCGAGACGACGTTCGGCAACTACGGCGCGCTCGGCCTGGCCGGCTGGTTCAACGCGCCGCTGGGCGACTACGCGGCCTTCCGCATCTATGCGGCGCACCGCGACCGCGATGGCTGGATGGACGTGACCACCGGCGCCGGCCCGCGCACCGTGGACAAGGACTACGACCAGGACTTCAACACCTTCCGCGGCAAGCTGCTGATCGAGCCCGCCGATGGCGTGGACATCGTGATTTCCGGCGACCTCACCAAGCGCGACGAGAACTGCTGCACCGCGGTGCAGCTGGTCAGCGGCACGTCGCCTTCGGCGCTGATCAATGCGCTTGGCGGCGGCAACGCCATCGCCCCCAGCGGCCATGCCGATCCGTGGGCGCGGCATGCGTACAGCAATCGCGACACCTCGCAAATCATCAACGACAAGGGCCTGCAGGCCGAGGTCAACATCGACCTCGCCGCGTTCGGCGGATCCACCCTGACTTCGGTCACCGGCGGGCGCGACTGGGATGCGGTCAACGGGCGCGACTTCGACTTCAGCGCGGCCGACCTGATCTACATGAACCCGCAGGAAAGCGAATCGTTCAACCGCTTCAAGACCTTCAGCCAGGAACTCCGCCTGGCCGGGGCCACCGACAAGCTGGACTGGATGGTCGGCCTGTTCTACGCCAATGAAAACCTGGAGAAGACCGAGTCCTACCGCATCGGCGCGGCCTACGAGCCGTACCTCTCGACGCTGGTGGGTTCATCCGCGTTGCCGTCGATCAAGGCCGCGCTGGATCCGACCCTGGCCGCGGTGAGCGCGCAGTACCACCTGCCGCTGACGATGTCGTTCAACCCGGCCAACCCGGCCGCGTTCCTGTCGCAGTTCAGCGGGCAAAGCTTCGGTTCGACCTTCGCCGGCCTCGGCGCGCTGGACAAGTACGAGCAGAACGCGAAGAACCTCGCCCTGTTCACCAACAACACCTGGCACGCCACCGAAGCCTTCGACGTGACCCTGGGCCTGCGCTACACGCAGGAACGGAAGAAACTGGATGCGGTCTACGACAACCCCAACGGCGGATTGGCCTGCGCGGCTTCGTTGAGCAACCCGGGCGCCGGCATCGCGCGCCTGCTGGCCGCGCGCATCGCCAACCTGTCGCAGTTGCCGGCGGCGAACCAGCAGGCGCTGATCAGCCAGCTGGCGACCGCGCTGGGTTCGTCCGCGGCGGGGCAGGCGTTGGTGGCCGGCGTGCTCGGACGCATGTGCCTGCCCTGGACCAATGCGCTGCATGACGGGCGCGTGACCCACCAGTCGCGCGAGGAGAACGAGTGGTCGGGCACCCTGAAGTTCGCCTATCGCTGGAACGAGAAGGCGATGACCTACTTCTCCGCCGCGCGCGGCTACAAGGCCGGCGGCTTCAACCTCGACCGCACCCAGGTGGGGGTCACGCCGACCACTTCCGACACCTCGTTCCCCGGCGAATTCGTCGACAGTTACGAGCTGGGCGCCAAGACCACCTGGGCCGGCGGCAACCTGCTGCTCAACGGCGCGCTGTTCCACCAGACCTACAGCGACTTCCAGCTCAACAGCTTCCTCGGCACCAGCTTCGTGGTGCGTTCGATCCCGAAGGTGACCTCGCAGGGGCTGGACGCCGAGATGCTGTGGCAGGCCACCCCGGGCCTGATGCTGCAGACGGGCCTGGTCTATGCGGACACCAAGTACGGCAAGCACATCCCGGGTTGCGATTTCGTCGGGCCGGGCGCGACGACCGTCGCCTGTCCCTCGATCGGCCAGCTGTACAAGCTGCCGGGCGCGCAGATGAGCTTCGCCCCGAAATGGTCGCTGTCCGCTTCGGCGACTTACGAATGGGACATCGGTTCCAACCTGGAAGGCCGCTTCAACATCGGCGGCAAGTGGATGTCCGACTACAACACCGGTTCCGACCTGGATGCGGAGAAGCTGCAGGACGCCTATGCCGTGGTCAACGCGCGGATCGGCATCGGTTCGCGCGATCGCAACTGGCAACTCGAGCTGTGGGGCATGAACATCCTCGACCAGGACTACGTGCAGGTGGCGTTCGATGGCCCGTTGCAGGCACCCGGCGCGCCGACGCCGGGCGATCCGCTGAACACCTACAACGCCTTCCTCGGCGCGCCCGCGACCTACGGCATCACCTTCCGCAAGCGGTTCTGATCGGCTCGCGGGTGTGGCGGAACCGGCCCGCATTGCGGGCCGGTTCGGTTTCGGGCGTGCATGTCGCGCGGGCATGCGCTACAACGCCTGCACTTCCCGCGGCGAACCCACGATGACGATCGTTCCCACCGATGCCGAACTCGACGCGCTTTCGCAGGCCACCGGCGCGCGCCTGCTGGCCGCGCGGCAGATGCTGGTCACCGCCGAAAGCTGCACCGGCGGCTGGATCGCCAAGGCGGTGACCGATGTCGCCGGCTCCTCGGCCTGGTTCGATTGCGGCATGGCCGTCTACAGCTACGAAGCCAAGCAGGCGATGCTGGGGGTCAACCCGCACACGCTGGAAGTGCATGGCGCGGTCAGCCGCGAAACCGTGATCGAAATGGTCTCCGGTGCGCTGGTGCACTCCGGCGCCGGCATCGCGGTGGCGGTGACCGGCATCGCCGGCCCGGGCGGCGGCACCGAGGACAAGCCGGTCGGCACCGTGTGGGTCGCCTGGAAGCGGCGTGGCGGCTACCCGCGCGCCGAAGTCTTCCACTTCGAAGGCGACCGCGACGCGGTGCGCCGGCAGACCGTGGCGGCGGCCTTGCGCGGGCTGGAGCACCAGCTGGCCTGAAATCCGGGGGAGGGTGTTGACGGCCAAATTCGTTAGTAGTATTACTACTAACCATGAACCTGACCGATACCCAGCGCAACATCCACGCCTTCATCGCCGAGCGCATCGAGGCGGACGGCTTCGCCCCCTCGCAGGCGGAAATCGCCCGCGCCTTCGGCTTCAAGGGGGTGCGCGCCGCGCAGTACCACCTGGAGGCGCTGGAAGCCGCCGGCATCGTCGAGCGCAGCCCCGGGCGCGCGCGCAGCCTGCGCCTGCTGCAACTTCCGGAGGGTCCGCAGCAGTTGCCGCTGCCGACCAACGACGATGTCCTGCAACTGCCGGTACTGGGGCAGGTCGCCGCCGGCGTGCCGATCGGCGCCGACATCGGCAGCGAGCAGGTGGTGCTGATGGACCGCACCTTCTTTTCGCCGGCGCCGGACTACCTGCTGAAGGTGAAGGGCGATTCGATGCGCGACGAAGGCATCTTCGACGGCGACCTGATCGGCGTGCACCGCACTTCCGATGCGCGCAGCGGGCAAGTGGTGATCGCCCGCATCGACGACGAGATCACGGTCAAGCTGCTGAAGATCGGCCAGGGCCGCATCCGCCTGCTGCCGCGCAATCCGGATTACGCGCCGATCGAGGTGCAGCCCGGCCAGGACTTCGCCATCGAAGGCCTGTACTGCGGCCTGGTGCGCCCGAATGCGTGACGCGCACAAGTCGCAGCCGCGGCCGCGGCATTCCCCGATGCCCGTGGGCATCGTCCATCGGCAGTCTGATCGCACGGCGCGCGGCGTCGCAGCTTTTGCGATGCGCCCCGCCTAACCTGCCCACATCCCGGATTCAACGACCTTGAGGAACACCACGATGGACGAGAACAAGAAGCGCGCGCTGGCGGCGGCCCTGGGCCAGATCGAGAAGCAGTTCGGCAAGGGTTCGGTGATGCGCATGGGCGACCGCACCGTGGAAGCGGTGGAGACCATCGGCACCGGCTCGCTGATGCTGGACATCGCGCTGGGCATCGGCGGCCTGCCCAAGGGCCGCGTGGTCGAGATCTACGGCCCGGAATCCTCCGGCAAGACCACCCTGACCCTGCAGACCATCGCCCAGTGCCAGAAGGCCGGCGGCACCTGCGCCTTCATCGACGCGGAGCACGCGCTGGATCCGGTCTATGCGCAGAAGCTGGGGGTGAACCTGGACGAGTTGTACCTGTCGCAGCCGGATACCGGCGAGCAGGCGCTGGAGATCGCCGACATGCTGGTGCGTTCGAATGCCGTCGACATGGTGGTGATCGACTCGGTCGCCGCCCTGACCCCGAAGGCGGAAATCGAGGGCGAGATGGGCGACCAGCTGCCCGGCCTGCAGGCACGCCTGATGAGCCAGGCCCTGCGCAAGCTGACCGGCAACATCAAGCGCAGCAACTGCATGGTGTTCTTCATCAACCAGCTGCGCATGAAGATCGGCATCATGATGCCCGGCCAGAGCCCGGAGACCACCACCGGCGGCAATGCGCTGAAGTTCTACGCCTCGGTGCGCCTGGACATCCGCCGCATCGGCTCGATCAAGAAGGGCGACGAGATCATCGGCAACCAGACCCGGATCAAGGTGGTCAAGAACAAGCTGGCGCCGCCGTTCAAGCAGGTGGTCACCGAGATCCTGTACGGCGAGGGCATCAGCCGCGAGGGCGAACTGATCGACATGGGCGTGGACGCCAAGCTGGTCGAGAAGGCCGGCGCCTGGTACAGCTACGACGGCGAGCGCATCGGCCAGGGCAAGGAAAACGCCCGCCAGTACCTCAAGGAGAACCCGGCTGCGGCGCAGAAGCTGGAAGCCGCCCTGCGCGAGCAGTTCGTGCCGGAAGAAGCATCGCGGGACGAAGGCCGCGACGAATGACGGTGCCGGGCGGTGGTGGCGACGAAACGTCCTCGTCAGCGCGTAGGCGCCGCCATCGCCCGGAGCCATCACCGACTGCGCGCGCGCTGGGCCTGTTGACCCGGCGCGAGCATTCGCGCAAGGAGCTTGCGCGCAAACTCACGGGCCGCGGCGTCGAGAGCGCCGAGGCCGCCGCCGTCATCGACAAGCTCGCCGAGGCGGGCTGGCAGGACGACGCCCGGTTCGCCGAATCCGTGGTGCGCAGCCGTGCTTCCGCCGGCTATGGCCCTGGCTGGATCCGCGCCGAGCTCGGAACCCATGGCCTGGGTACGGACGCTGTCTCGGCGGCCATGGAGGCATACCAGGACGGTTGGATCGGTGCCGCACGGGACCTGCTGCGACGCCGCTTCGGCGTTCTGGACCGATCCGACGCGGGGCAACGGCGCAAGGCGCTCGACCTGCTGCTGCGGCGCGGCTTCGCCATGTCGCTGGCCAAGGCCGCCCTGCAGGATTCGGACGATGGGGACTGAGGCTGGCTGCGGCCTGTAGAATCGCGCGATTGGGTTGCCAACTCGGTTCCGCGCCCGCATCGTGACGGGATCGCGGCGCTTCGCATGGCGCCCGCCCTCACTCGATGCCCAGATGAAAACCACCTCCGACATCCGCCGGGATTTCCTCGATTTCTTCGCCTCCAAGGGCCACACCATCGTTCCGTCGGCGCCGCTGGTGCCGGGCAACGACCCGACCCTGCTGTTCACCAATTCCGGCATGGTCCAGTTCAAGGACGTGTTCCTGGGCGCGGAGAAGCGCAGCTACGTGCGCGCGGCGGACGTGCAGCGCTGCCTGCGCGCGGGCGGCAAGCACAACGACCTGGACTCGGTGGGCTACACCGCGCGCCACCACACCTTCTTCGAAATGCTCGGCAACTGGTCGTTCGGCGACTATTTCAAGAAAGAGGCCATCGCCTGGGCCTGGGAACTGCTGACCCAGGTCTGGAAGCTGCCCCCGGAGCGCCTGCTGGCCACCGTCTACCACACCGACGACGAGGCTTACGCCATCTGGTTGAACGACATCGGCCTGCCGCCGGAGCGGATCATCCGCATCGGCGACAACAAGGGCGCGCCGTTCGCCAGCGACAACTTCTGGCAGATGGCCGATACCGGCCCCTGCGGCCCGTGCTCGGAAATCTTCTACGACCACGGCCCGGCGCACTTCGGCGGCCCGCCCGGCTCGCCCGACGAGGACGGCGACCGCTACATCGAGATCTGGAACAACGTGTTCATGCAGTTCGACCGCGCCGCGGACGGCACGCTCACCCCGCTGCCGGCGCCCTGCGTGGACACCGGCATGGGCCTGGAGCGCATCACCGCGATCCTGCAACACGTGCATTCCAACTACGAGATCGACCTGTTCCAGGCGCTCATCAAGCACGCCGCCGAGCTCACCGGCACCGCCGACCTCGACAACAAGTCGCTGCGGGTGATCGCCGACCACATTCGCGCCAGCGCGTTCCTGATCGTCGACGGCGTGCTGCCCTCGAACGAAGGCCGCGGCTACGTGCTGCGCCGGATCATCCGCCGCGCGCTGCGCCACGGCTGGATGCTGGGCGTGCGCGAACCGTTCTTCCACAAGCTGGTCGCGACGTTGGATGCGCTGATGGGCGAGGCCTACCCGGTGCTGCGCGAAGGCCGCGCCACCGCCGAGCGCGCCTTGAAGGCCGAGGAAGAACGCTTCGCCGAAACGCTGGATTCCGGCATGCGCATCTTCAACGAGGTCGCGGCGAAGTCCGGCGACACCATCCCCGGCGTCGACGCCTTCCGCCTGTACGACACCTACGGCTTCCCGCTCGACCTCACCCAGGACATGGCGCGCGAGCGCGGCATGTCGGTCGACGTGGCCGGTTTCGATGCGGCGATGGCGCAGCAGAAGGAGACCGCGCGCGCCGCCGGCAAGTTCGGTGGCGGCACCGTGTTGCCGGCGGAACTCGTCGCGCAACTGACGCCGACGAAGTTCCTCGGCTACGAATCGCTGGCCGCGGGCGGCCTGCAGGTCATCGCCCTGCTGAAGGACGGCAAGCCGGTGGATGCCATCGATGCCGGCGACGAAGCCATCGTCATCCTCGATGCCACCCCGTTCTATGCCGAATCCGGCGGCCAGGTCGGCGACACCGGCGAGTTGGACGAGCAGGGCGTGCGCTTCGTGGTCGATGACACCTTGAAGCTCGCCGGCCAGTTCCATGGCCATGTCGGCACGCTGTCGGCCGGCACGCTGAAGAAGGGCGACAAGCTGGTCGCGTCGGTCGATGCCGCGCGCCGCGGCGCCACCATCCTCAACCACAGCGCCACCCACCTGCTGCACGCCGCCCTGCGCAACGTGCTGGGCACCCATGTGCAGCAGAAGGGTTCGCTGGTCGCGCCGGACCGCCTGCGCTTCGACTTCTCGCATTTCCAGCCGATGACCGCGGCGGAACTCGCGGACATCGAGCGCCGGGTCAACGCCGAAGTGCGCGCCAACCACGAGGGCGAAGTGCGCCACATGGGCATGCAGGACGCCCTCGATTTCGGCGCGATGGCGCTGTTCGGCGAGAAGTACGGCGAGGAAGTGCGGGTGCTGCGCTTCGGCCCGACCTCGACCGAACTCTGCGGCGGCACCCATGTCGGCCGCACCGGCGACATCGGCCTGTTCAAGATCGTCTCCGAGGGCGGCGTGTCCGCCGGCGTGCGCCGGATCGAGGCGCTGACCGGGCAGGGCGCGCTGGACTACGTGGCCGAGGAGGAGCGCAGGCTGGGCGAAGCGGCGGCGTTGCTCGGCGGCACCGCCGGCGACGTCGGCGACAAGCTGCGCGGCCTGCTCGACCGCCAGAAGAAGCTGGAACGCGAACTGGAAGCGCTGAAGGCGAAGGCTGCGTCGGGCGCGACCAGCGACCTGGCCTCGCAGGCGCAGGACGTCGGCGGGATCAAGGTATTGGCGGCGCGGCTGGAAGGCTTCGACGCCAAGGCCCTGCGCGACGCGATGGACCGGCTCAAGCAGCAGCTGGGCGATGCCGTGGTCGTGCTGGCCGGTACCGATGGCGGCAAGGCGGCGCTGGTGGCCGGCGTCAGCGGCGCCGCGGCTGGCAGGATCAAGGCCGGGGAACTGCTGGGCATGGTCGCCGGTCAGATCAACGGCAAGGGCGGTGGCCGTCCGGACATGGCGCAGGGCGGCGGAGACGATGGTCCGGCCCTGGTCGCTGCGCTGGACGGGGTACCGGCCTGGATACGGGGCCGCATGGGCTGAATGGGCGTCTGGCCTGCTTGTGAAAGCTGAATGAAGCCTCGTATCATCCGTGGGACTGGAAGTACCGGTATCCGCATGCAGGGGGCAACGCGGAACCGATCAAGCGACATGGGAGTTGCGCGATGCTGATCCTGACACGACGGGTGGGCGAAACGCTGATGATCGGCGATGCGATCACGGTCACGGTGCTCGGCGTCAAGGGCAACCAGGTGCGGATCGGCATTACCGCGCCCAAGGATGTGGCCGTGCATCGCGAAGAGATTTACCAGCGCATCCAGAACGACGACGGCAAGGCCGGCGACGAAACCCCCTGAAGTCGGTTGTCACCGGCGCGTTGCCGTATCACGGCGCAGCCTGTATTCTTCGCGCTCGCTTGAACAGCCTCGGAGACTTGCCCGAGAGGCCGAAGGGGCTCCCCTGCTAAGGGAGTATGGGGTCAAAAGCTCCATCGAGGGTTCGAATCCCTCAGTCTCCGCCACTTGGTTGTTCATGCGTTGCAACACGCCGCGATTGACGGATGTTTCGTTGAACCGGCATAATTCCGCTTCTGCGCCCGTAGCTCAGTTGGATAGAGCACCAGGCTACGAACTTGGGGGTCGGAGGTTCGAATCCTTCCGGGCGCGCCACCTTTGAAAAGCCGGCCTCAGGGCCGGCTTTTTTTGTTGCACCGTCGGATTGCCGGCCCTCGCGCGCAGCGCTCGGGCGTTCGCTGCGCGCGAAGCTGCGCTTCGCAGGCGGCGCCGGCTCACCCTTCCGGGCGCGCCACCTTTGAAAAGCCGGCCTCAGGGCCGGTTTTTTTTGTTACACCGTCGGATTGCCGGCCCTCGCGCGCAGCGCTCGGGCGTTCGCCGCGCGCGAAGCTGCGCTTCGCAGGCGGCGCCGGCTCACCCTTCCGGGCGCATGCCTTAGGAAAGCCGGCCAAGGGCGGGTTCGTCCTCGCCTTCGATTCGCCTTGTATTCGCACGCGGGCCGATAGCACACTGCGACGATGCAATCGCCCACCCGCGCGAAGAAGAAGACCAAGGCCACCTCGATGGACATCGCCCATCGCGCGGGCGTGTCCCAGGCCACCGTGTCGCGCGTGCTGCGCGGCAGCCCGCTGGTCAACGCGGAGACCCGCAGGCGGGTCGAGGAGGCGGTGAAGGAGCTCAACTACAAGGTCGACCGCCACGCCTCCAGCCTGCGCACCCAGCGCTCCGGCACGCTGGCGCTGCTGCTGTTCGAGGATCCCACCCCGGACGATTCGCACATCAACCCGTTCTTCCTGTCGATGCTGGGCTCGATCACCCGCGCCTGCGCGCGCCACGGGCACGACCTGCTGGTCTCGTTCCAGCAACTGTCGGACGACTGGCATGCGGATTACGAGGACAGCATGAAGGCCGATGGCCTGATCCTGCTCGGTTACGGCGACTACCTGGCCTACGAGAGCAAGCTCGCGCACCTGGTGGCGCAGGGCACGCATTTCGTGCGCTGGGGGCCGGTGCTGCAGGGCCAGCCGGGCATCTCCATCGGTTGCGACAATGCCGAAGGCGGGGCGCTGGCAGGCCGCCACCTGGTCGCCCAGGGGCGCAAGAAAGTGGCCTTCCTCGGCGATGCCTCCACCCATTTCCCCGAATTCTTCGCCCGCTACTGCGGCTGCGACGCCGCGTTGCGCGAAGTGGGCCTGCGCATGAATCCGGCCCTGCAGGTCGATGCCGACAGCACCGAGCAGGCCGGCTACGAGGCGGCGCAGGTGCTGATCGCGCGCGGCCTGCCGTTCGACGCGATCTTCGCCGCCAGCGACCTGATCGCGCTCGGCGCGATGCATGCGTTGAAGGAGGCCGGCTTGCGGATTCCGGAAGACGTGGCGGTGGTCGGCTTCGACGGCACGCCGATGGCGCGCTTCTCCAACCCGCCGCTGAGCACGGTGGTGCAGGACACTTCGAAGGCCGGCGAGTTGCTGGTGGACACCCTGCTGCAACTGGTGCGCGACCAGCCCGCGCAAAGCATCACCATGGCGCCGACCCTGCAGGTCCGCGCCTCCAGCGGCGGCTGAGACGATTTATTGCGGTCGGCGTGCGCCGGCCATCGCGGCGTCCAGCGCCGCCAGCAACCCAGGATCGCTGACTGCGGCATCGAGCAGGTACACCTGTACCCCATGCCCCGGCACGCGGGTTTTGAGCGAGCTGCCGCGGGCGACGTCGATCGCCCCCTCGTCCAGTGCCGACCGCCAGCGGCCCGCCTGCAGCATGGCGTCGATGGCGAAGTCCTGCGGCGCATCGCCCTTGTTCAGCAGCACCAATGCGAGCTGGTGCTCGCCGCCATGCTGGTAGACCCGGTAGAACGCCGCGCGGTCGCCCTTCAGTTCCAGGTTGACCTGCAGGCCGCGCTGCAACGCTGGCGAGGCCGCGCGCACCTTCGCGATGCGCGCGAGCGCCGCATGGATGGGATGCGTCTTCGCCGCGGCGATGCCTTCGACGCCGAAGTAGTTGCGGTTGCCCGCGTGCTCCGCGGCGCCGCGTTCGAAGCCGATTTCCGAGCCGTAGTAGATCACCGGGATGCCGCGCGCGGTGAACAGCCAGTTGTTGGCGTCGATGAAGCCGTTGTCGCCGGCATTCATGCGCGGCATGTCGTGGTTGTCGTAGAAGGTCATCAGCTCGTACGGGTTCGCGTACGGGCCACCGGTCAGGTGCAGCGGTTCCGCCAGCGTGGCGAAGTCGCCCGCGGGCTTCTCGAACAGGCTAGCCAGCGCCTGCTTCAGCGGGAAATCGAGCACGCTGACGTTGGCGTTCTCCGCCCAGGTGTGTTCGGCGATCTTGTTCGCGTCGTAGTCGAAGGCTTCGCCGAACATGAAGAAGCCCGGATGCTTCTCGCGGATCTTCTGCGTGAACGCATGCCAGAACGTGTGCGGCAGCCAGCCGATGGTGTCGATGCGGAACGCATCGGCGCCCTGGTCGATCCATTGTTGGTACGCGCCCAGCAGGTAGGGCAGCATGCGCGGGTCGTTTTCGTTGAGGTCGGACAGCTGGGCGATGCCGGCCTTGCGGTTGTAGAACGCGTTCAGCGGGTTGTTCGGGTCCAGTTTGTCCGGCGGCAGGTTCATGTGGTCGGCGATCAGCTTGCCGCCGCCGTCGTAGATCTCGCCGAACTTCGGCTGGTCCACGGGCATCGTGTAGGCGGGCGAACCGTGGTTGGCCACGATGTCCAGCACGGTCTTCAAGCCATGCGCGCGCAGCGTCTTGGTCAGTGCGCGGAAATCCAGGCCGGGCGAGGGCAGGTGTTCGTCGAGCCGGTAGAAGTTGACGCCCCAGTAACCGTGGTAGCCGGTCTTGCCGCCATCGGTCCAGAAGCCTCCCCACTTGGCGGGTTCGCCGCCGGTGAAGGCTTCGTCCGGCTGGTCGACGATGGGGGTGATCCACACCGCGCCGAAGCCCATGTCGCGGATGTACTGCGCGTGGTCGGCGATGCCCTTGAAGTCGCCGCCCAGGTAACCGATGTTGTCGTGCTTGCCGGCAGGCGCACCGGGCACCGGGCGATCGAAGGTGTAGAACGCATCGCCCTTCGCCTTGCCCTGCTCGCGCTGGTCGTTGGACGTATCGCCATTGACGAAGCGGTCGGTGAGCACGAAGTACACCGCGTCGCTGGCCATGGGTTCCAGCGTGCCGTAGTAGTCCGGCAGCGCGGCAGTGGCGGCCTTGGCATCGGCCTTGGGCGTGGTCGGCGCGGGGCTGCAAGCGGCGACCGCTAGGGCGATGGCGGCGGCGAGCGGGGCGATGGCGATGCGCATGCAGTCGGCTCCGTCAGGCCGCGTGCGCGGCGGGCTCGGGCACGCGCAGCACGCACAGGCCGGCCACCAGCATGCTGATGCCGCCCATCACCAGGATCTTCGACGGGTCGTCGGCGAACACGTGCTTGAGGATGTAGCCCAGCGTCGCCACCGCGACCAACTGCGGGATGACGATGAAGAAATTGAAGATGCCCATGTACACGCCCATCTTCTGCGCGGGCAGGCTGTCGGACAGCAGCGCATACGGCAGCGACAGGATCGAGGCCCAGGCGAAGCCGACGCCGACCATCGACAGGATCAGCCAGTCCTCGTTCGGCATGAACGGCAGCGAGGCCAGGCCAAGCCCGCCCAGCGCGACGTTGACCAGGTGGCTCTTGCGCAGGCCGAGGCGGCTGGCCATGAACGGGATCGCGATGGCGGCGAGCGCGGCGAAGCCGTTGTAGGCGGCGAACAGCACGCCGACCCAGTTGGCGCCGGTGTTGTACGCCGCCGATGCGGTGTCGGTGGTGCCGTAGTAGACCGAGGTCACGGTGGCGGTGGTGTAGATCCACATCGCGAACAGCGCGAACCACGAGAAGAACTGCACGACCGCGAGCCGGCGCATGGTGGCCGGCATCGCGTAGATGTCGTGCATCACGTGCGAGAAGCCGTTGTCGCGGCCGACCATGCCCAGCGCGAGCAGGGCGATGCCGTATGCCGCGAGCAAGGCGCCGAGCAGGTACAGCTCGCGCGGCAGGCCTTGCCAGGCAACGCCGGCCAGGCCGAACGCGCCGATGCACAGCCACAGCAGGCCGAAGCGGGTGGCGCGCGCGCGATCCAGCGGCGCGCGGTCCAGCGGCGCGGCTTCGTCGTAGGCATGCAGGGTTTCCGGCGGGTATTCGCGGGTGCGCAGCACCGTCCACGCGATCGCGCCCAACAGCACGCCGGCACCGGCATAGAAGGCGTAGCGCACGGTGTCCGGCACCTGTCCGGCATCGGCGGTGTTGGCCACGCCGAATTTTTCGAGCATCCACGGCAGCATGCTGGCGACCACCGAGCCGACGCCGATGAAGAAGCTCTGCATCGCATAGCCCTTGGCGCGCTGTGAGACCGGCAACTGGTCGCCGACGAAGGCGCGGAACGGCTCCATCGAGACGTTGATCGAGGCATCCAGCACCCATAACGTGCCTGCCGCGATCCACAGGCTCGGCGAGTCCGGCATGAACAGCAGCGCGAGCGAGGCCAGCACCGCGCCGGCGAGGAAATACGGGCGGCGCCGGCCCAGTCCGGTCCAGGTGCGGTCGGACATGTAGCCGATGATCGGCTGCACGACCAGGCCGGTCAGCGGCGCGGCGATCCACAGCCCCGGCAGCGAATCCATCTCCGCGCCCAGGGTCTGGAAGATGCGGCTGACGTTGGCGTTCTGCAGGGCGAAGCCGAACTGGATGCCGAGGAAGCCGAAGCACATGTTCCAGATCTGCCAGAACGACAGTTGCGGCTTTCGACTCATCGTTTCCTCGCACTCGCGTTGCATGAAGTGCATGGAGTGTGGGGCTGCGGCATGCGTTCGTCTTGATGCAGCGCGGCATATCCGGGCTGTTTCGCGCATGCAAACGTATTCAAGCGGATCGCATGCCCGCGCGGGTTCCGATCCATGCGCACGTCGCGGCATAGTCGCGGCCTGAAATGCGGCTTGGGGCGGGGATGAGCGGACAGCAATGGTGGCGCGGCGCGGTGATCTACCAGGTCTACCCGCGCAGCTTCCTCGACACGGATGGCGATGGCGTCGGCGACTTGCCGGGCATCGTCGACCGCCTCGACTACATCGCTTCGCTCGGCGTGGACGCGATCTGGATCTCGCCGTTCTTCAAGTCGCCGATGGCCGACTTCGGCTACGACATCGCCGACTACCGCGACGTGGATCCGCTGTTCGGCACGCTCGAAGACTTCGACCGCCTGCTGCGCGAGGCGCATGCGCGCGGGCTGAAGGTGATGGTCGACCAGGTGCCCAGCCATTGCTCGATCGAGCATCCGTGGTTCGTGGAAAGCCGGCAGGACCGCGACAACCCGAAGGCCGACTGGTTCGTGTGGGCCGATGCCAGGCCCGATGGCAGCCCGCCCAACAACTGGCTGTCGATCTTCGGCGGCGTGGCCTGGACCTGGGATCCGCGCCGGCGCCAGTACTACCTGCACAATTTCCTCAGTTCGCAGCCGCAGCTCAACTTCCACTCGGCGGAGGTGCGCGCCGCGCAGCTCGACAACCTGCGTTTCTGGCTGGAACGCGGCATGGACGGCTTCCGCCTGGATTCGATCAACTTCCCGTTCCACGACGCGCAGCTGCGCGACAACCCGGCCAAGCCGATGGAACTGCGCCAGGGGCGCGGCTTCAGTCCCGACAATCCCTACGCATTCCAGTACCACACCTACAACAACACCCGCCCCGAGAACCTCGCCTTCCTCGAGGACGTGCGCCGCTTGATGGACGGCTATGCGGACGTCGCCGCGCTGGGCGAGATTTCCTCCGACGATTCGCTGGCGACCATGGTCGAATACGTGCAGCCGCACCGGCTGCACATGGGCTACAGCTTCGAGCTGCTGACCGACGACGGTTCGGCCGCGCACATCCGCGGCACGGTCGAGGCGCTGGAATCGAAATTGCAGGACGGCTGGCCGTGCTGGGCGATCTCCAACCACGACGTGCAGCGCGCGGTGACGCGCTGGGGCAACGGCGAGGCCGGCGATGCGCATGCGAAGCAGCTGGTCGCGCTGGTCTGCTCGTTGCGCGGATCGGTCTGCCTCTACCAGGGCGAGGAACTCGGCCTGCCCGAGGCCGACGTCCCGTACGAGGCGCTGCAGGATCCCTACGGCAAGGCGTTCTGGCCGAACTTCAAGGGCCGCGACGGTTGCCGCACGCCGATGCCCTGGAGCGACCGCGCGCAGGCCGGCTTCAGCAGCGCCAAGCCGTGGTTGCCGGTGCCCGCGGCGCACATCGCGCGCAACGTGGCGGCCCAGTCGGCGAACCCGGCCTCGGTGCTGAACGCCGCGCGCGCGTTCCTGCACTGGCGCAAGTCGCAACCCGCGCTGGTCGAAGGCGCGATCCGCTTCCTCGACGCGCCGGCGCAGGTCCTCGCCTTCGTCCGCGAGCACGACGGCCAGCGCCTGCTGGTGGCCTTCAACCTCTCGCCGGATCCGGTCGCATGGACGGCTCCCGCCGGAATCGAACTGCTGCCGGCACCAGGCGCCGATGCGGCCAGCCTGCGCGACGGCGCGCTGCATTTCCCGCCACGCGGCGCCGCCTACGCCATCCTCGGGTGAGCGAGGCGATGCGCGGCATGCGAATGGCCTTCGCATTGCTGCTGGCCGTTGGCGGTCACGCCCGCGCGACGGCCGCCGACTGCGATGGCGACGGCATGCGTGTCCTGCAGCCGGTCGCGCATGCCGCCACCGATGCGCGTGCGTACTGGCTTGACGATGCGCTGATCCGCTGGCCGGGACAGGCCGGCGAAGCGCGCTATCGGCTGCTGGCGTCGAACACGGCAGGCTTGCGCATCAGCCGCGGCAAACCGTTGGCAAGCGCCATGCAAACGTTCGCGTTGGCGCCGGCCAGCGACGTGCCGGAGGCCGTCGCCGGGCGCTTCGCCTACATCGGCGCTGGCGCCACCCTGGCGATCCCCGATGCCGCCAAGGCCGCGCTGCGCGGATTGCTGCGTGGACAGCTGCTGCTGGTGCGCGAGGACAGGCAGGGCAATGTGGTCGATGCCACCTACCTGCAAACGCCGGGCGCACTGGATGCCTTGTATGCGCCGGCGGGCGACGATAGCGAGGCGCTCGGTGCCGTGCCTGGCGCGGGCGCCACCCGGTTCCGCCTGTGGGCACCGACCGCGACCGGGGTCTCGCTCTGCCTCTACCGCGACGGCGCATCCGCCGCGATCGAACAGCTGCCGCTGGCCTACGAGGCGCGCAGCGGCGCGTGGTCCGGCAGCGTGCCCCGCGACCTGCGCGGCAGCTATTACAGCTACCTCGTCGACGTGTTCGTGCCGGGCGCCGGCATCGTCCGCAATCGCGTCACCGACCCGTACTCGACCAGCCTGACCACCGATTCCACGCGCAGCTATCTCGCCGATCTCGACGATCCCGCATTGAAGCCCGCCGGCTGGGATACGGCGCCGCGTCCGCCTGCGCTGGCTTCGAACACCGACATGGCGATCTACGAATTGCACGTGCGCGATTTCTCGGCGGGCGATGCCAGCGTGCCGCAGGCGCACCGCGGCAAGTACCTGGCATTCACCGATGCCGACAGCAATGGCATGCGCCACCTGCGTGCACTGGGCGAGGCCGGCATCACCGACATCCACCTGCTGCCGGTGTTCGATTTCGCCACGGTGCCGGAAGCCGCGTGCGCGACACCGTCGATCCCGCAGGCCGCCGCCGACAGCGAGGCGCAACAGGCCGCGGTGACGGCGGTGGCGGCACGGGACTGCTTCAACTGGGGCTACGACCCGTTCCACTTCAATGCCCCGGAAGGCAGCTACGCCAGCGACGCGGCCGACGGCGCGGTGCGCATCCGCGAATTCCGCGCGATGGTGCAGGCGCTGCACGCGGCCGGCCTGCGCGTGGGCATGGACGTGGTCTACAACCACACCAGCGCGTCCGGGCAATCGCCGCGCTCGGTGCTGGACCGGATCGTGCCCGGCTATTACCAGCGGCTGGATGCGAACGGCAGGGTCGAGACCTCGACCTGCTGCGACAACACCGCGACCGAACACAGGATGATGGCGCGGCTGATGCGCGATTCCGTCGCGCTGTGGGCGAAGCAGTACCGGATCGATTCGTTCCGCTTCGACCTGATGGGCCACCAGCCAAGGGCGGCGATGATCGAGGTGCAACGCACCGCGGATGCGGCGGCGGGCCGCCACGTGCCGCTGCTGGGCGAGGGCTGGAACTTCGGCGAGATCGCCAACGGCGCGCGTTTCCCGCAGGCCGCGCAGGGCATGTTGAACGGTACCGGCATCGCCAGCTTCAGCGACCGCGCGCGCGATGCGCTGCGCGGCGGCGGTTGCTGCGATTCCGGCGCCGAGCTGGTCGCCAACCAGGGCCTGCTCGACGGGCTGGCTTATGCGCCGAACGCGCGCGCGCGCGGCAAGGCCACCCGCCGCGAGCTCCTGCACGCCGCCGACCTTGCGCGCGCGGGACTTGCCGGCACCTTGCGCGACTACCGCATGCCGCTGGCGGACGGCCGCGTCGCGTCGCTGTCGGCGCTCGACTACAAGGGCATGGAGGCCGGTTACGCCAGCCAACCGGGCGAAGTCGTCAACTACGTCGAGAACCACGACAACCCGACCTTGTGGGATATCGATGCGCTGAAACTGCCGCAGGCCACCACCTCGGAAGAACGCGCGCGGGTGCAGCTGCTCGGCGCGGCCTTCGTCGCCTTCAGCCAGGGCATCCCCTATTTCCATGCCGGCATGGACCTGTTGCGCAGCAAGTCGCTGGACCGCAACAGCTTCGATTCCGGCGACTGGTTCAACCGCCTCGACTGGACTTACAGCGATAACGGTTTCGCCGCCGGCCTGCCGCCGCGGCCGGACAACGGCAAGGACTGGGAGCTGCTGCGGCCGGTGCTGCGCAATGCGAACGCCAAGCCGTCGCCGGCCGACATCGCCTGGATGCGCGATGCCTTCCGCGACCTGCTGCGCATCCGCGCAAGCACGCCCTTGTTCCGGCTGCGCAGCGCGGACGAGGTGCAGCGCAGGCTCGCCTTCCGCAACGCGGGGCCGGCGCAGAACCCGCTGGTGATCGCCGGGCACCTGGACGGAAGCGGAATGGCGGGCGCATTCGCGGAAGTGCTTTACCTGCTGAACGTGTCGCCGGAACCGCAAACCCTGGTGCTGCCGGACGATGCCGGCAAGGCTTATGTCCTGCATCCGCTGCAGGCTGCCGGTAGCGCGGCGGATGCGCGGGCGAAGCAGGCGCGTTACCGGGCGGCCGACGGGCATTTCAGCGTACCGGGCCGCACCGCGGTGGTGTTCGTGATCGAACGGAAGGAGTGAGGACGATGAAGGGATTGCGATGGGGCATCTTGCTGGCGTTGGCCTTGCCGGGTTTCGTGCATGCGGAACAGGTGGCGCAGGCGACGTCGCCGGACGGGCGGATCGTGGTCCAGCTGGACCTCAACGGCGAGGGGCGGCTGGCCTACCGCGTGCTGCGCGACGGCAAGCCGGTGGTCGCCGATTCGCGGCTCGGCTTCATCTTCCGCAATGGCCGGCAGATCCTGCGCGGGCTGCAACTGGACAAGCAGGCCGCGCGCAGCGCCGATAGCACCTGGGAACAACCCTGGGGCGAGCGCCGCTACGTGCGCGACCACTACAACGAGTTGCGCGCGAGCTTCGTCGAGAAGGACCACGACAGGCGCCGCTTCGACATGGTGTTCCGGGTGTTCGACGACGGCGTCGGCTTCCGCTACGACATCCCGGCCCAGCCGAAGCTGCAGGAAGCGCAGATCGTGCAGGAACTCACCGAGTTCGCGATCGCGCGGCCGGCCACCGCGTGGTGGATTCCCGCCTTCGAATGGAACCGCGAGGAATACCTCTACCAACGCACGCCGCTGGTCGAAGTGGGCGTGGCGCAGACGCCGATCACCTTGCGCACCGACGACGGCGTGCACCTCAGCATCCACGAGGCCGCGCTGGTCGATTACGCCGGCATGAACCTGATGCGCGACGGCCGCACCCTGCGCGCGATCCTCACCCCGGGCAGTCCGACTCCGGTGGTGCGCAAGACGCCGTTCGCCACGCCCTGGCGCACCATCACCATCAGCGACAACGCCGGCGGCCTGGTCGAATCCAACCTGATCCTCAACCTCAACGAGCCGAACAAGCTGGGCGACGTTGGCTGGTTCAAGCCGGCCAAGTACGTGGGCGTGTGGTGGTCGCTGCACCTGGACAAGCAGACCTGGGCGACCGGGCCGAAGCATGGCGCGACCACCGCGAACACCAGGCGTTACATCGATTTCGCCGCAGAAAACGGCTTCCGCGGCGTGCTGGTCGAAGGCTGGAACGTGGGCTGGGACGGCGACTGGTTCGCCAACGGCTGGGATTTCGACTTCCGCAAGCCGACGCCGGACTACGACCTGCGCGGCCTTGCGGCATACGCGAAAACCAAGGGCGTGCACCTGATCGGCCACCACGAGACCGGTTGCGCGGTCAGCCACTACGAGCGGCAGATGGACGAGGCGTTCGCCCTGTTCGACACGCTGGGCATCGACGCGGTCAAGACCGGCTACGTCTGCGATGCCGGGCAGATCGAGCGCCAAGATGTTGTGAACGGCCCGGTGCTGCGCGAATGGCACGAAGGCCAGTGGATGAGCAACCATCATCTGCGCGTGGTGCAGGACGCGGCGAAACACCATGTCGCGATCAATTCGCACGAGCCGATCAAGGACACCGGGCTGCGCCGCACCTACCCGAACTGGGTCTCGCGCGAAGGCGCGCGCGGGCAGGAGTTCAATGCCTGGGGCGATCCGCCGAATTCGCCGGAGCATGAAGTCACGCTGGTCTACACGCGCATGCTGGCCGGGCCGATGGACTACACCCCGGGCGTGGTCAGCCTGACCGGCAAGAACGGGCAGGAGATCGGCAGCACGGTGGCCCGGCAGCTGGGCCTGTACATCGCGCT
Organism: Thermomonas aquatica; assembly: GCF_006337105.1. Classification (NCBI taxonomy): domain Bacteria; kingdom Pseudomonadati; phylum Pseudomonadota; class Gammaproteobacteria; order Lysobacterales; family Lysobacteraceae; genus Thermomonas; species Thermomonas aquatica. The sequence goes on from NZ_CP040871.1 coordinate 2,892,252, forward strand.
GTACAGCCCGATCCAGATGGCCGCCGACCTGCCGGAGCACTACGCGCAGCATGCCGATGCCTTCCAGTTCATCAAGGACGTCGCGGTGGACTGGGATGAAAGCCGGATGCTGGCCGGCGAGGTCGGCGAGTACGCGGTGATCGCGCGCAAGCAGCGCGGCGCGGATGCCTGGTTCATCGGCGCGGTCAACGACCGCAATCCGCGCAACGTGCCGTTGGCGCTGGATTTCCTCGATCCCGGCAAGCGCTACCGCGCGGAGATCTACCGCGATGGCGAAGGCGCCGACTGGCATGGCGACGCGCGTTTCCGCTTCGTGCGCGAATCCCGCGAGGTGACGCGCGGCGACACGCTGGCCTTGTGGCTGGCTGGCGGCGGCGGTGCGGCGGTGCGGCTGGTCCCCATCGAGGGTTGATCGGATGCGGTTCATCGCCGGTCTGTGGTTGTTGCTCGCTTGCGCCATTGCGCAGGCGCAGGGCATTCGCGTCGAGACGCTGGAACAGGCGGCGCCCGGGCTGTCCGACAAGCCGTTCCGGGTGCGCGTCTACCTGCCGCCGGACTACGCGGCGACCCAGGCCCGCTACGAGGCGCTGTACGTCAACGACGGCCAGGACATGGACGCGGTCGGCATGGCCGGCACGCTCGAAGCGTTGTATGCCCGCCATGCGATCACCCGGATCATCGTGGTCGCCATCGACATGCCGCCGGACCGCATGGCCGGCTATGGCCTGTTCGACCGCGCGAAGGGCGACGCCATCATCGCGCCCACCAAGTACGGGAACGTCGGCGCGAACGCGCAGGCCTATGCGCAGTGGCTCACCCAAGCGCTGCTGCCGGCCATCGATGCGCGCTACCGCACCGTGCCGCGCGCCGACGGCCGCGCCATCCTCGGCTGGTCGCTGGGCGCGCTCAGCGCGTTCGGCATCGGTTGGCAATATCCGGAAACGTTCGGTCGCGTCGGTGCGTTCTCGCCCTCGTTCTGGCTGTCGGCGGACAATCGCGATGCGGATGCCGTGCAGGCCACGCGCATCGTGCACGTGTTGGTGGATGGCAGCGAACCGATGCAGCGTCCGCAGCTGTTCTTCGGCGTCGGCACGAACGAGGAAACTGACGACCGCGATGGCGATGGCGTCATCGACGTGCTCGACGACACACGCGACTTGATGCAAGGCTGGGACGGCCCCGATGGCGCATCGCGCAAGGGGCTGCGCCAGCTCGGCTACGACGTGAGCCCGGATGATCCGCACAATCCGAATGGCGAAGCCGCGGCCTTGTATCTGCTGGCGGGCGGCCGCCACGACCAGCCGAGCTGGGCGCGGATGCTGCCGGTATTCCTGCGCTGGGCGTATTCCGCCGCACCGCCCGCACGCCGGGATTGATCGCCGCGATTCGGCTGCGCGCTGGCGCATGGTGCATTGCAAAAAAAACGGGATCGAGCGCCGCGCCGCCTCGCGCCGGTGCGTTCCGCGCGCAACCGGCCCATGCCTGAAAGCGCGCTGCCATGCGGGTTCCAGCGGGCGATTAACGGAAATTCCATGAATACGTATGCAGTTTGGCGCGGCATCGAAACTCCGCGACTACTATCGGTCGCGTTCACGCATGGCCTGCCGGCATGCGGGCTCGGCGGAGCGGACGACAACGATCGTCCGACCACTCAAACGAAATTCCTGGAGGGGAAGATGGTGCAGTTGAAGCGAAACCTGCTGAGCGTGGCGCTGGCCTCGGCGACGATGATGTTGACGGCCCAGGCGCATGCGCAAACGGCCCCGTCGACGGGCCAGGCCGGGGAAGAAGCGGCGGCGAAGAAGAAGGCCGACGATGCCAAGACCCTCGACAAGGTCACGGTGACCGGCATCCGCGGCGGCATCGAGCGCGCGATCGACATCAAGAAGGATGCGACCTCGATCGTCGAGGCCGTGTCGGCCGAGGACATCGGCAAGCTGCCGGACGTGAGCATCGCCGAATCGATCGCCCGCCTGCCGGGCGTCGCCGCCCAGCGCGTGGCGGGTCGTGCGCAGGTGATCAGCGTGCGCGGCCTGTCGCCGGACTTCGCCACCACCCTGCTCAACGGCCGCGAGCTGGTGAGCACGGGCGACAACCGCAGCGTCGAGTTCGACCAGTACCCGTCCGAATTGATGGCCGGCGTGACCCTGTACAAGACGCCGGATGCGGCGCTGGTCGGGCAGGGCCTGTCCGGCACGATCGATATGCGCACCGTGCGTCCGCTGGATTACGATCACCGCGTGATCGCACTGAGCGGCCGTTGGCAGCGAAATTCGCTCGGCTCCGCAGCGAATGCCGATGCCGACGGCAACCGCTTCAATGCGAGCTATATCGGCCAGTCGGCGGATCGCAAGATTGGTTTTTCGATCGGCTACTCGCATTCGGATACCCCGATCCAGGAGAACCAAGTGGGTTTGTACGAACCCTGGTTCGAAGCCGGCGCAGGCTGGCGTCCCGGCATCGCCGCGGGGACATGGTTCTCCGACGGCATCAAGGCATTGCGCCGCACTGGCTACAGCAAGCGCGATGGCGTGATGGGTACCCTCGAATTCCGTCCTTCTGACGCCTGGATCAGCACCTTGGACGTGTTCCATTCGCAGGCGACCCAGGAAGACACTGCCAACCAGTTCGAATCCCATCTCTACTACAACGGCGATTATCCGTGCAGCCCGGCGTGCAGCTGGACCAATGTCGGGGTGAATGGCAACGGAACCTTGACCGGCGGCACGGTCGCCAACGTCTATCCGCTCGTCCGCGGGATGTACAACAAGCGCAAGGACAAGATCGACGCATTCGGATGGCGCAACGAATTCTTCCTCGACCAAGTCAAGCTTACGGCCGATTTCAGCTGGTCGAAGGCCAAGCGCAACGAGATCAACCTCGAGAACAATACCCAGCTGGTGCCTAGCAAGCAGCTGGACACCCTGACTGTGAATTACGCCGGCAGCCCATTTCCGCAGCTGAAGCCGGGCCGTGATTACTCAGATCCCACCAAGCTATATCTGCGCAACACGATCTACGGATCGGGTTACGGAAAGATGCCGAAGGTCGAGGATGAGTTGAAGAGCTTCCGCTTTGATGCGGAATTCCCGGCTCCGGGGGCCATGGAGAACGTGTTCTCCGGAATCAATGCCGGCGTGAATTACTCGGATCGGCACAAGCAGAAATGGCAGCCCGAAGGCGGCATCAACGTCGGTGCGCAGGGCGACACGACGATCGCCTCCGACCTGCAGTACGGTCTGGTGGACCTCGGGTTCGCAGGCGTGGGGCTGATCCCGTCGTGGAACGTGCCTGGCGCGGTTTCGCGTTACATGACCTTCAATCCGGTGGACAACCTCGACTACCTGATCCCGAAGGCATGGGCGGTCGACGAGAAAATCGGCACCGGCTACGTCAAGGCGAACATCGATACCACCTGGGGATCGGTCCCGGTGCGCGGCAACATCGGCGTGCAGATCCAGCATACAGACCAGTCCTCGGATTCCAGGTACTGGGACGCCACCCAGCCGGCCGGCCGGCAGGCGCTCCCGATCCACAAGGGGGCGAAGTACACCGATGTTCTGCCCAGCATGAACCTGGCCTTCTCGCTCGAGAACGACCAGACGCTTCGCGTCGGGTTGGCGCGCCAAGTCGCGCGTGCGCGGGTGGACCAGATGCGCGCATCGCTGGACTTCGGCGTGAACACCGCCACCGGCGTTCCCGGCGGTGGTGGCGGCAATCCGGAGCTGCGGCCGTGGCGCGCGAATGCGTTCGACATCTCGTACGAGAAGTACTTCGGTTCCAAGGCCTACGTGGCCGCCGCTTACTTCTACAAGGATCTGGTCAACTACATCTATACCGCGACCCGGGACGGCTACGATTTCACCGATCAGGTGGCGTCGTGGATGGCGGTGAATGGCGCTTCGCTTCCGCCCGGTGTCACGGTGAAGAACACGGGCAATTACACCGCGCAGTTCAACGGCAAGGGCGGCAAGATGCAGGGTCTCGAATTGACCGCGTCAATGCCGCTTGATCTGGTGTTCGGCAAGGCTTTCACCGGCTTCGGCGTGGTGGCGAGCGCCACCTTCAACGATAGCAACATCACGATCGCGGCGCCCGAGAACACCAGCAGCATCGGCAGCGATCCGATCGCTTTGCCCGGCTTGTCCAGGCGCGTCTATAACCTGACCGCCTACTACGAGCGCAACGGCTTCGAGTTCCGCGTCAACAACCGCCGCCGTTCCGATTTCATTGGCGAGATCGGCAACTTCGATGGACAGCGCACCCTGCGTTACGTGGTCGGCGAAAACATCACCGATGCGCAAGTCAGTTATGCCTTCGGCGAAAACAGCAGTCTCGAGGGGCTAAGCCTGCTGCTGCAGGCCAGCAACCTGGGCGACGAGTCCTACCGCACCTACGCCGGTAGCAAGGACCGTCCGCTGGAGACCGTCAAGTGGGGCCGCACACTCCTGTTCGGCGTGAACTACAAGTTCTGATCGCTTAGCCTCACAGTGCACAAGCAGCCCCCGCATCGATCGATGCGGGGGCTTTTGTTTGTGGACAGTCCAGGCGTGCGGCTCTTGCCGAGGCAGCTGGCATCGTCCGATCGTGGTGATCAGCCGCGTGCCAGAGCCGCTGCTCCGCGCGCCAGCGCGCCGATGCGCGCCCAGTCCTTCGCCTTCAGCGCATCGCCCGGCACCATCCACGAACCGCCGACGCAGGCGACGTTGGGCAATGCGAGGTAGGCGGGCGCCTTGGCGGCGTCGATGCCGCCGGTCGGGCAGAAGCGCACCTGCGCGAACGGGCCGCCGAAGCCCTTCAGCGCGGCCACGCCGCCGCTGGATTCGGCGGGGAAGAACTTGAAGCGCTGCCAGCCGTGTTCCAGCCCGCGCATCAGTTCGCTGGCGGTGGCGATGCCGGGGATCAGCGGGATCGGGCAGCCGGCGGCGTGGCGATAGAGCGTGTCGGTGGCGCCGGGCGAGATCGCGAAGCGCGCGCCGGCTTGCGTCACCGCATCGAGATCGCGTGCGTTCAACACCGTGCCGGCGCCGACGCAGGCCTGCGGCATCGCGCGCGCGACCGCGGCGATCGCCTCCAGCGCGCACGCCGTGCGCAGGGTGATCTCGAGCACCCGCAGGCCGTTGTCGACCAGGGCGCGGCATAGCGGCAGCGCGTCCTCGATGCGGTCGATCGCCAGCACCGGGATCACCGGCGCCAAGGCGAACACTTCGTCGACGAGCTGGTTGTGGCGCGCGGTAACGAGCATGGTCTGGCTCACAGGTCGCGGGAGCGCAGCGCGGTGGCGGCACCGAGCAGCCCCGGTTGCGGGTGGGTGATGACGTGGATCTGCACGGTTTCCAGCAGCGCCGCCATCCGGCCCTTGGCCAGGAAGCGTTCGCGGAACGCGCTGCTGCGCAGGAACGGGATGAAGCGCGGCACGATGCCGCCGGCGATGACCACCGCGCGCGCGCCATGGATCAGCGCGCAATCGCCGGCGACGCTGCCGAGCACGGCGCAGAAACGCGCCAGGGTCTGGCGCGCGGCGATGTCGTGGCCTTCGAGCGCCGCGGCCACGATTTCGGCGGGGTCGCGCAATCCATGGCGTTGCAGGCTGCTTTCGCCGGGCATGAGGCTGGTGGCCGGGACGACGGCCGTGCCGCCGCGCAGGACCAGGTCGATTTCCGACAGGCCCTTGCCGCACAGCAGGCGTTCGGTCGAGGTGCGCCCGTGCTGCGCGGTGAGCCACGCGGCGATCGCGCGCTCCTCGTCGCCGATCGGGGCGAAGCTGGTATGCCCGCCTTCGGTTTCCACCGCGTGCCAGCCATGCTCGTGCGAGCCGACCAGCTGGGCGACGCCAAGGCCGGTGCCGGGGCCGAGCACGCTGACCGGGCCGCGCAGCGGCGCCGAGGCATCGCCGTGCAGGGTGACCAGGCTGTCGCGCTGCAGCGAGGGGATCGCCCACGCCACCGCGCCGAAGTCGTTGATCATGCGCAGCTCGTCGAGGCCGAGCGTGCGCTGCAGTTCGCGCCGGCTGAACGACCATGCGCGGTTGGTCAGGCGGATCTCGTCGCTGCCGACCGGGCAGGCCACCGCCAGCGCGGCGTGCTTCGGCATGCTGCCGATGCCCTGCAGGTAGTGTTCCACCGCATGCTGGACGCTGGCGAAGTCGGCGTTGCGCAGCGATTGCGCCTCGTGCAGTTCGACGTTCGGCGCGGCCAGGTCGGTCAGCGCGAAGCGCGCATTGGTGCCGCCGATGTCCGCGACCAGCGCCAGCGTGCTCATGCATCGTCCTCGTCGATGAACAGCGAACAGGCGCCCTGTTCGGCCGGGCCGACCTGCCTGCGCATCAGCGCGAACAGCTCGCGGCCGTGGCCGATGCGGTTGCCGGCGAGTTCCGGCTTCGCGACCGCGCGCGCCGCCCATTCGCCGGCATCCACCAACGCGTCCATCGTGCCGGCCTCGGCATCGATGCGGACGAGGTCGCCTTCGCGCAGCTTGGCCAGCGCGCCGGCATCCGCCGCTTCTGGCGTCACGTGGATCGCGGCGAGCACCTTGCCGGAGGCGCCGGACATGCGGCCGTCGGTCAGCAGCGCGACTTTCTGGCCGCGGTCCTGCAAGGCCGCGAGCGTCGGCGTGAGCTTGTGCAGTTCCGGCATGCCATTGGCGCGCGGGCCCTGCCAGCGCACCACCGCGACGAAATCGCCGGTCAGTTGGTCCGCCTTGAATGCGTCGAGCAAGGCATCCTGCGAATCGAAGATGCGCGCGGGCGCCTCGATGCGGCGGAACTCCGGCGCGACCGCGGAGATCTTCACCACGCAGCGGCCGAGGTTGCCTTCGAGGCGACGCAGGCCGCCCTCGCTGTCGAATGGCGCGGCCACGCCGCGCACCACGCTGTCGTCCTTCGATTGCGCGGGCGCATCGCGCCATTGCAACTGCAGCCCGTCGAGGTGCGGTTCCAGCGCCTGCTGGCGCAGGTCGCCGCCGTGCACGCAGGCGATGTCGGGATGCAGCAGGCCGGCGTCGATCAGTTCGCGGATGACGAAGCCCAGGCCGCCCGCGGCATGGAAGTGGTTCACGTCGGCGCTGCCGTTCGGGTACACGCGCGCCAGCAGCGGCGTGGCCTGCGACAGTTCGTCGAGGTCGTCCCAGTCGATGATCAATCCCGCGGCGCGGGCGATGGCGACCAGGTGCAGCGCATGGTTGGTGGAGCCGCCGGTGGCGGCCAGGCCGACCATCGCGTTGACGATGGCTTTCTCGTCGACGGTGCGCGCCAGCGGGCGGTAGTCGTCGCCGAGCGCGGTGATGCGCAATGCCTGTTCGGCGGCGGCTACGGTCAGCGCATCGCGCAGCGGCGTGCCCGGGCTGACGAAGGCGCTGCCCGGCATGTGCAGGCCCATCACTTCCATCAGCATCTGGTTGGAATTGGCGGTGCCGTAGAAGGTGCAGGTGCCGGGTGCGTGGTACGAGGCGGCCTCGGCCTCCAGCAGCTCGTCGCGGCTGGCTTCGCCGAGCGCGTAACGCTGGCGCACTTCCGCCTTCTGCTTGTTGGGGATGCCGGAGGGCATCGGTCCGGCCGGCACGAAGATCGTCGGCAAATGGCCGTAGCTGAGCGCGCCGATCAGCAGGCCGGGCACGATCTTGTCGCACACGCCGAGCAGCAGCGCGGCATCGAACATCTCGTGCGACAGCGACACCGCGGTGGCCATCGCGATGGCATCGCGCGAGAACAGCGACAGCTCCATGCCGGCCCGGCCCTGGGTGACGCCGTCGCACATCGCCGGCACGCCGCCGGCGACCTGCGCGCTGCCGCCGGCGTTGCGCGCGGCCATGCGGATCAGCGACGGATACTGCTCCATCGGCTGGTGCGCGCTGAGCATGTCGTTGTAGGCGGTGACGATGCCGATGTTGCCGCCGCTGCCGCTGCGCAGGTTGGCCTTGTCGGCGCCGGAGGCGGCGAAGCCGTGGGCGAGGTTGCCGCAGCCCAGGTCGCGGCGCGCCGGCCGCGATTCGCGCGCGGCGTCCATCCGCGCCAGGTAGTCGTCACGCAGTTTGCGGCTGCGTTCGGCGATGCGGGCGGTGACGCGTTCGACCACGGGATGCAACGCTGCCATCAGGGACTCCAGTGGATCTGCAGGCGATGGTCGCGCGCATGCAGCAGCGCGGCAACCGGGTATGGAATGGCGCCGCCCTGGTCCTGCTGCTGCGCCTGGCGCAGCACGCGGCGCTTGTCCTCGCCGGTCACGACCAGGTGGACTTCGCGGGCGCGCAGCAAGCGCGGCAGGCTCAGGCTGATCCGCACGAATGGCGCTTCCGGCGGCAACGGATCGGGCTGGGTGGCGATGGCATCGATGCCGCCCTCCATCGCCAGGCCTTCGGCGAGGTTGGCGGCGCCGGGGAACAGCGAGGCGAAATGGCCATCCGCGCCCATGCCGAGCAGCACGAAGTCGAAAGGTTGCGCATTCACCGCGAACAGCGCGCGTGCCTGCGCCAGCGATGCGGCTTCGTCGCCGTCTTCGCGGGTGATGCCGGCCGCGGTGATGCCGCTGTTCGCCGCGAACGCTTCGCGCAGCGCACGCAAGTTGCAGGCGGGATGGTCGTGCGGCACGCAGCGTTCATCGGTGGGGATCGCGGTGATCGTGCCGTCGCATGGCGAGGCGGCCAGTCGTGCGTAGATCGGCAGCGGCGTGCGTCCGCCGGCGAGCGCCAGCCATGCGGCCCCGCGCGCGCCGATGGCCTCGCGGCAGGCGTGCTGCAGCGCCCGCGCGACCTGGTCGATCAACGCACCGGTGTTCGGGTAGTCGTGTTCGACCCAGCCCATCACTCGCGCCAGCTGTGGCCGTGGCGCTCGATCAGCGACACCGCCGCGCTCGGTCCCCAGGTGCCGGCGGGGTAGGGCTTGGGGGCGTGGTTCGCGCTGCGCCAGCCATCGAGGATGGTGTCCACCCATTGCCAGGCCGCTTCGGTTTCGTCGCGGCGCACGAACAGGGTGCCGTTGCCTTCGATCGCGTCGAGGTAGAGGCGTTCGTAGGAGATGCGGCGGCGCGCGTTGGCGAATTCCTGGTGGAAGTCCAGATCCAGCGCCACCTGCGACATGCGCAGGCCGCTGCGGTCCAGGCCCGGGGTCTTGGCCATCAGGTCGAGTTCGATCCGCTCTTCCGGCTGCAGGCGGATCAGCAGTCCGTTGGGCTGCATGTCGGTGGCGGCGCGGCCGCCGAAGATCGAATACGGCACCTTGCGGAACTGGATGTAGATCTCGGTGCAGCGCGCGGGCAGGCGCTTGCCGGTGCGCAGGTAGAACGGCACGCCCGACCAGCGCCAGTTGTCGACGTGCGCGCGCAGGGCGACGAAGGTTTCGGTGCGGCTGTCGCGGCCGAGCTCCGACGCATAGCCGGGGACCGCCACGCCGTCGATCGCGCCGGCGGTGTATTGGCCGGCGACCGATTCGCCGGCGACGTCGTCGCGGCCGATCGCGCGCAGCGAACGCAACACCTTGATCTTCTCGTTGCGCACCGAGTTCGGGCCGAACCGCGCCGGCGGTTCCATCGCCACCAGGCACAGCAGCTGCAACAGGTGGTTCTGCAGCATGTCGCGCATCGCGCCGGAGTCGTCGTAGTAGTCGCCGCGGCCTTCCACGCCGACGGTCTCGGCCACGGTGATCTGCACCTGCTCGATATGCACGGAATTCCACAGCGGCTCGAACAGCGCGTTGCCGAAGCGCAGCGCGATCAGGTTCTGCACGCCTTCCTTGCCGAGGTAATGGTCGACGCGGTACACCCGCTCCTCGTCGAACACCTGGGCCACGCCGTCGTTGATCGCGTCGGCGCTGGCCAGGTCCTTGCCGATCGGCTTCTCCAGCATCACCCGGGTCTGCGCGTCGGCGGCGCCGTGCGCGGCGAGCGCGTGGCAGGCCGGCACGTAGAAGCGCGGCGCGGTGCTGAGGTGGTAGAGCACGTCGCCGTTGCGCAGTTCGCCGACTTTCGCCGCCAGCGCCTGCATCGAGGCGTCGTTGTCGACGCTGGCGGCGCAGTAGTCGAGCCGGCCCAGCAGGGCGCGCAGCGCGGCGTCGTTGCGTTCCGCCGCCGGGATCCGTTGGTTGATGGTGTTGGCGACCAGGGTGGAGAAGCCTTCGCGATCCAGCTCGCTGCGCGCGGTGCCGAGGATGCGCAGGCCGGGCGGCAGCAGCTGCTCCGCCTGCAGGCTGTACAGCGAGGGCAGCAGCATGCGCTGGGCGAGGTCGCCGGTGGCGCCGAAGATGGTCAGCAGCGAAGCAGGCGCGGGTCGCGTCACGCGGGCGTTCCGGAAGGGCAGTCGGCCCAAGTCTAATACGGGAAATGTTGCGTTGCGGGAATGGTTTCAGCCGGCAATCGATTTCACCCGGGTAAAGGCCGGAACCCGCATTCCTGCTCGCATACGCGTAGGTATGTCGGACCCGCCGGCCGTAGAATCGAGTTCTTACTCCAAAACAGGTCGCCCCATGACCCGCCTGCCCTCGCTGGATCGCGAGCAACTGCTGGCCTGTGCCCGCGGTGAATTGTTCGGTACCGACAACGCGCGCCTGCCGGCGCCGCCGATGCTGATGTTCGACCGCATCACCACCATCACCGAGGACGGTGGCGCCTACGGCAAGGGCTTCATCCGCGCCGAGCTCGACATCCATCCGGATCTCTGGTTCTTCGGCTGCCATTTCCTCAACGACCCGGTGATGCCGGGCTGCCTGGGCGTGGACGCGATGTGGCAGCTCACCGGCTTCTTCCTGCCGTGGCTGGGCGAGCAGGGCCGCGGCCGCGCGCTCGGCGCCGGCGAGATCAAGTTCACCGGGCAGGTGATGCCGGATGCGAAGGTCGTCGCCTACGAGATCGATATCCGCCGGGTGATGCGCGGCCGCCTGAAGATGGTGATCGCCGACGGCCGCACCTATGTCGACGGGCGCGAGATCTACACCGCGTCGGACATGCGGGTTGGCCTGTTCCAGTCGATGGAGGGCATGTGAGCACGCAACGCCGCATCGTGGTGACGGGCATGGGCATCGCCTCCTGCCTCGGCAATGACCTGGACACGGTTTCGGCCGCATTGCGCGCGGGGCGCGCGGGCATCCGCTTCCTGCCGGACCACGCCGAGCGCGGCCTGCGCAGCCAGGTCGGCGGCGCGGTCGAGCTCGACCTCGAGGCCGCCATCGACCGCAAGCTCAAGCGCTTCATGAGCGATGCCGCGGCCTACAGCTACGTGGCGATGCGCGACGCGATCGCCGATGCGGGGCTGGACGAAGCGGCGGTGAGCAACCCGCGCACCGGCCTGATCGCCGGTTCCGGCGGCGGCTCCAGCGAATGGCAGGTGGAAACCGCCGACATCCTGCGCGAGCGCGGGGTGCGCAAGGTCGGGCCGTACATGGTGCCGCGCACGATGTGCTCCACCGTCTCCGCCAACCTGGCCACCGCGTTCAAGATCAAGGGCGTGAGCTATTCGCTGTCGGCCGCCTGCGCGACCTCCGCGCACTGCATCGGCGCGGCGGCGGACCTGATCCGGCTCGGCGCGCAGGACATCGTGTTCGCCGGCGGCGGCGAGGACCTGCACTGGACGATGACGGTGATGTTCGACGCGATGGGCGCGCTGTCCACTTCGTACAACGAAACCCCGGCCACCGCCTCGCGTCCGTACGACGCCAACCGCGACGGCTTCGTCATCGCCGGCGGCGGCGGCATGCTGGTGCTGGAGGATTACGACCACGCGGTCGCGCGCGGCGCGCGCATCCATGCCGAACTGATCGGTTACGGCGTGACCAGCGACGGCGCCGACATGGTGGCGCCGAGCGGCGAGGGCGCGGTGCGCTGCATGCGCATGGCGATGGAAGGCATCGATCGTCCCATCGATTACCTCAATACCCACGGCACCTCCACCCCGCTGGGCGACGTCACCGAACTCGGCGCGGTGCGCGAGGTGTTCGGCGACGCGGTGCCGCCGCTGTCCTCGACCAAGGCGCTGAGCGGCCATTCGCTGGGCGCGGCCAGCGTGCACGAGGCGATCTATTCGCTGCTGATGCTGCGCGACGGCTTCATGGCCGGCTCGGCCAACATCGAGACCCTGGACCCGCGTTGCGAAGGCTTCCCGATCCTGCGCGAAAGCCGCGATGCGCAGTTGCGCACGGTGATGTCGAACAGCTTCGGCTTCGGCGGCACCAACGCCACGCTGGTGTTCGGCAAGCTCTAGCCGGCCAGGAAGTCCGCCACCGCGTCGGGCTGCTTCATCCACGCGAAATGGTCGGCGCAGGTGCCCAGGCGCGCCGCGTCGAACAATGCCAGCTCGGTGCGTGCCGGCCTGAATTTCGACAGCAGGAACCCGGTCGCAGTCGGCGGTGCCAGCCAGTCGTCGCGCAGCGCGATCGCGCGGGCCTCACCGTGGAACTGCGCCATCGCGGCATCGAGATCGACGTCCAGGCCGGACGCGGCATAACGGCCGCTCAATGCGCTGCGCGCCCAGTCCGCCATCACGCCGCGCGCCTCGTTGCCGGCGAAGCGGATCCAGCGGCCGGGCAGGCTGCCGTTGACCCGCGCCAGCCATGGCAGGAAGCGATAGGCCAAGGGCAGCCACCAACGCGATGGCGCCGGATACGCGCGGAAATACGGGGCGGCGCTGGCGACCAGCCACAGTGCGGACGCCGCCTGTGGATGCAGGGCGAGATGCAGGCCCGCAAGCTGCCCGCCGAGGCTGTGCCCGCCGACGATGCGCGGGAGTTCCGGTGCGGTTGCCGCGACCACGGTCGCACTGGCGGCGATGTCCTCCAGCAGTTCGCGGTAGCCCCAGTCGCATGCGCGGCTGGCGCGCAGGTTGCTGGAGCCGTTGCCGCGCCATTCGTGCAGGAACACGGCGACGCCGTGCGCCGCCAGCGCATCCGCGAACGGCAGGTAATGCTTCGCCGCCACCCCGAGTGCCGGCACCCACAACAGGCTGGCCTGCGGCGCGGCTGGAATGCGGGCGAGCAGGCAGGCGCGGTGGCCGTCCGGCGATGCGACCGGCAGTTCGAGGCAGGAAAACGAAGCGATGTCGGAAGATGGCATCGACGCATTGTGCCGTACGCCTGCGTACGCATACGATGCGGGTCCAGCCCACGGGATCGGACCGCATGAACGCCATCGCCAACCGCCAGTTCCGCCTCGCCGCGCGTCCGATCGGCCTGCCCAAGGCCAGCGACTGGACCCTGGTCGAGGAGCCCGTGCGCGAACCCGGCGACAACGAATTCCTGGTCCGCGTCGAATATGTCTCGCTGGATCCGGCGATGCGCGGCTGGATGAACGAAGGCAAGTCCTACGTGCCGCCGGTCGGCATCGGCGAGGTCATGCGCGCGGGCGGTGCCGGCGAGGTGATCGCGTCCAAGCACCCCGGATTCCCCGTGGGCAGCAAGGTGGCCGGGCTGTTCGGCGTGCAGGAATACGCGCTGTCCAACGGCAAGGGCGTGCAGCGGGTCGATACCGCGCTGGCGCCGCTGCCGACCTACCTTGGCGTGCTCGGCATGACCGGCATGACCGCGTATTTCGGCCTGCTCGATGTCGGCGCGGCGAAGGAGGGCGACACCGTCGTCGTCTCCGGTGCCGCGGGTGCGGTCGGCACGGTGGTCGGGCAGGTCGCCAAGATCAAGGGCTGCCGGGTGGTCGGCATCGCCGGCGGCGCGGCGAAGTGCCGCTGGCTGGTCGACGAACTCGGCTTCGACGCCGCCATCGACTACAAGTCCGGGGACGTGCGCAAGGCGTTGCGCGAGCACTGCCCGAAGGGCATCGACGTGTATTTCGACAATGTCGGCGGCGAGATCCTCGACATCGCCCTGTCGCAACTCGCCATGCATGCGCGGGTGGTGATCTGCGGCGCGATCTCCCAGTACAACGCCACCGAGGGCGTGAAGGGTCCGTCCAACTACCTGTCGCTGCTGGTCAACCGCGCGCGCATGCAGGGCATGGTGGTGTTCGACTACGCACCGCGCTATGGCGAGGCGGCGCGCGAGATGGGCCTGTGGCTTGCGCAGGGCAAGCTGACATCGCGCGAGGACATCGTCGCGGGCTTCGACACATTCCCGGACGCGCTGCTCAAGCTGTTCCGCGGCGAGAACACCGGCAAGCTGCTGCTGAAGATCGGCTGATGGACTTCGCCCACAGCGCGAAGACGCGGGAATACCTGCAGCGCCTGCAGGCGTTCCTGGCGGAACACGTCGCCCCGCGCGAGGCCGAATACCGGCGCCAGAACGCGGCCAATGCCGGCGCCGACTGGACGCAATGGCGCGAGCCCGGGCAGATGGCGGAATGGAAGGCGCAGGCGCGTGCGGCGGGCTTGTGGAACCTGTTCCTGCCCGATGTCGAACACGGCGCGGGCCTGAGCACGCTGGAATACGCGCCGCTGGCCGAGGCCATGGGCCGCAACGAATTCACCGCCGAGATCTTCAACTGCAGCGCGCCGGACACCGGCAACATGGAAGTGCTGCACCACTTCGGCAGCGAAGCGCAGAAAGCGCGCTGGCTCACGCCGCTGCTGGCGGGGGATATCCGCTCGGTGTTCTGCATGACCGAGCCGGAGGTGGCCTCGTCCGACGCCACCAACATGCGCGCCACGATCCGCGAGGATGGCGACGAACTGGTGCTCGACGGCCGCAAGTGGTGGTCGACCGGCATCGGCCATCCGCATTGCGAAATCGCGATCTTCATGGGCCTGTCCGATCCCGGCGCCGAATCGCATGCGCGCCACGGCATGGTGCTGGTGCCGATGGACACGCCCGGCGTACGCATCGAACGCATGCTGGCGGTGCACGGCGAATACGACGCGCCGCACGGGCATGGCGAGGTGGTGTTCGACAACGTGCGCGTGCCGAAGGCGAACTACATCCTCGGCCCGGGCAAGGGCTTCGCCATCGCCCAGGGACGCCTGGGACCCGGGCGCATCCACCATTGCATGCGTGCGATCGGTGCCGCCGAACACGCGTTGGAGCTGATGATCCGCCGCGGCCTGGAACGCGTCGCCTTCGGCAAGCCGATCCTGCAGCTGGGCGGCAACCTGGAGCGGGTCGCCGATGCGCGCATCGCCATCGACCAGGCGCGGCTGCTCACGTTGTATGCCGCGTGGAAGATCGATGCGGTGGGCGCGAAGCAGGCGATGACCGAGATCTCGGCGATCAAGGTGGTCGCGCCGAACATGCTGCAGGCGGTGGTCGACCAGGCGATCCAGATCCACGGCGGCGCCGGCGTCAGCGACGACGTGCCGCTGGTCGGGTTGTTCGCGCTTGCGCGCGCCTTGCGCCTGGCCGACGGCCCGGACGAAGTGCATCGGGCGATGGTGGCGCGCATGGAGCTGGCGAAATACAAATGAGCGGGAAGCGCATCTTCATCACCGGCGGCGCGTCCGGCCTCGGTCGCGCGCTGGCCGAACGCCATGCGCGTGCGGGTTGGAAGGTGTGCATCGGCGACCTCGATGCCGAGCGCTGCGCCGACGCGCTGGCGGCGATCCGCGCGCATGCGCCGCACAGCCACGCGCTGGCCTGCGACGTCACCCGCGAGGACGCGCTGCAGGCCGCCGCCGACTGGCTGCAGCGCGAATGGGGCGGGGTCGACGTGGTGGTCAACAATGCCGGCGTCGCGCAGATGGGCGGCATCGGCGAAACCACGCTCGAAGACTGGCAATGGGCGGTCGACATCAACCTGCTCGGCGTGGTGCGCGGCTGCAAGGTGTTCGCGCCCGTGCTGAAGGCGCAGGGCGGCGGGCAGCTGGTCAACATCGCCTCGATGGCCGGGCTGGTGCACCTGCCGCAGGCCTCGGCCTACAACGCCACCAAGGCCGCGGTGGTCGCGCTCTCGGAAACCCTGCAACTGGAACTGGAGCCGGACAACATCGGCGTCAGCGTGGTCTGCCCGGCGTTCTTCCGCACCGACCTGGCCCGCAACATGCGCGCCGCGAACCCGGCGCTGGAAGGCATGACCAAGCGCCTGGTCGAACGCGCGCGGATCGGCGCCGACGAGATCGCCGACCGCATCTTCGACGGCATGCAGCGCGGCGATCCGCACATCCTCACCCATCCCGAAGCGAAACGGTTCTGGCGCTTGAAGCGACTGCTGCCGTATCGCCTGTACCTGGCGCTGATGCGCAGGCAACTGGCACGCGTGGCCGCGCGCATGCAGCGCAAGGCCGCATCGTGAGCGCGGACGCGGCCGATGAGGCGCGCGCCGTACGCAGCGGCGAGGAGCTCGATATCGCCGCGGTCGATGCCTGGCTGAAGCAGGCATTGCCCGCGCTGCAGGGCACGCCGCAGGTCACCCAATACGCCGGCGGTGCCTCGAACTGGACCTATCGGCTGCAATACGCCAACGACGACCTGATCCTGCGCCGCCCGCCGGCCGGCACCAAGGCGAAGTCGGCGCACGACATGGGCCGCGAATTCCGCATCCAGCAGGCGTTGAAGCCGGTGTTCCCGCTGGTGCCGGAGATGCGCGCCTACTGCGCCGATGCCTCGGTGATCGGCGCCGAGTTCTACGCGATGCAGCGGCTGGCCGGGATCGTCCCGCGCAAGAACCTGCCGCGCGGGATCGCGTTGCCGCCTGAGCGCGTGCGCCTGCTGTGCACCAACGTGCTGGATACGCTGGTCGCGCTGCATCGGGTCGACCACCATGCGGCGGGGCTCGCTGGCATCGGCAAGGGCACGGGTTACGCGCAGCGCCAGATCGAGGGCTGGAGCAAGCGCTACCGCGACGCGCGCACCTGGAACGTGCCGCGCGGCGACAGGATCATGCGCTGGCTGGCCGCGAACCTGCCCGCGCAGGAACGCATCTGCGTCACCCACAATGATTTCCGCTTCGACAACGTGGTGCTGGATCCCGTCGATCCGACCCGCGTGGTCGGCGTGCTCGACTGGGAGCTGGCCACGCTGGGCGATCCGTTGATGGACCTCGGCAACACGCTGGCCTACTGGGTCGAGGCGGGCGACGATTTCATGGCGCAGGGCATGCGTCGCCAGCCGACGCACCTGCCGGGCATGCTGAGCCGGCGCGAAGTCGTCGACTATTACTGCGGGAAGATGGATTTCGATGCGCGCGATTTCACCTTCCATGAGGTCTACGGCCTGTTCCGCTTGTCCGCCATCGCCCAGCAGATCTACTACCGCTACCACCACGGACAGACCCGCAATCCCGCGTTCAAGCGGTTCTGGCTGTTCGTGAACTACCTGCACTGGCGCTGCCGTCGCGCGATCGCCCGGCAAGGGAGCGTGCGATGAGCGCGGTGTACCTGATCCGCCATGGCCAGGCCTCGTTCGGTGCCGCCGACTACGACAGGCTCAGCGAGCGCGGCGAAACGCAGGCGCGGGTGTTGGGCGGTACGCTGGCCGCGCTGTCGCCGCGAGTCGGCGCGGTGATCAGCGGCGACATGCTGCGCCATCGCCAAACCGCGCAAGGCTGTTTGCAGGCGATGGGCCGCGCCGCCGAATGGCAGGTCGATGCCGGCTGGAACGAGTTCGACCATGTGGGGGTGATCGATGCCCTGCATCCGGACGATGCCGGCCATGCACGGCTGCGTGCGGAATTGATGGCCGCGCCGGATCCGAAGCGCGCGTTCCAGGCGATGTTCGAGCAGGCCGTGGTGCGCTGGGTCGGCGGCGGGCATGACGACGACTACGTCGAGACCTGGCAGGCGTTCAGGGCGCGCTGCAGGGCGGCGTTGGCCGGCGTGCTCGATGCGTTGCCGCATGGGACGGATGCGCTGGTATTCACTTCCGGCGGGCCGATCGCGGCGCTGGCGCAGGACCTGCTGCGCATCCCCGACAGCGACGGCTTCCGCCTCAACTGGAACTTGGTGAATTGCGGCGTGACCAAGCTGGTGCGCGGGCGCGACGGCCTGCGCCTGTCCACGCTCAACGGGCATGCGCATTTCGAAGGCGAGCACGCGGCACTGGTCACCTATCGTTGAGGACAGGCATGGGCAACAGCAACGTCATCATCATCGGCGCCAGCTCCGGGCTCGGCGCCGGCATGGCCCGCGAATTCGCCAGGCGCGGCCACGACCTCGGCCTGTGCGCGCGCCGGCTGGACCGGCTGGAATCGCTCAAGGCCGAACTGGAAGCCGCGCATCCCGGCATCCGCATCGTCGTGCGCACGCTCGACGTGACCGACTACGCCCGGGTCTTCGAGGTCGTGCGCGGGTTCCGCGGCGACTTCGGCCGACTCGACCGGGTCGTCGTCAATGCAGGCATCGGCCAGGGCATGCCGGTCGGCAAGGGCGGCTTCGAGCGCAACAAGGCGATCATCGAGACCAACCTGATCGCCGCGCTGGCGCAGTGCGAGGCGGCGATGGAAATCTTCCGCGCGCAGGATCGCGGCCACCTCGCGGTGATCTCGTCGGTGAGTTCGATACGCGGCTTCCGTGGCGGGCTGACCGCCTACGCGGCGAGCAAGGCCGGCGTGGCCTCGCTGGCCGAAGGCATCCGCGCCGACATGCTGCGCAAGCCGCGGATCAGGGTCAGCACCTTGCTGCCGGGCTACATCCGCACCGAGATGAACGAGGATGCGCCGGCCGCGCACACGCCGTTCATGATCGATGGCGAACGCGGCTGCCGCCTGCTCACCGCGGCGATCCTGCGCGAACCCGACGTGGCCTACGTGCCGTGGTGGCCGTGGGCGCCGCTGGCATGGGTGCTGAAGCGCCTGCCGCTGCGCTGGGTGGTCAAGCTGTTCTGAGCGCCGATGCGCCGAAGTGGTCGAGCACGACCACGTCGCCGCGGCCGGGCCGATAGCCGCCGCGCAGCGCGCGTTCGATGTAATCGGTGGCGGCTTCCACCGCGGCGGGCATTGCCATGCCGCGGCACAGGTTCGCGGCGATCGCCGAGGCCAGCGTGCAGCCGGTGCCATGCCCTTCGACGGGCAGGCGGTCGTGCATGAAGGTCGCGTCGGCGTGGCCGTCGTCATAACGATCGATCACGCATTCGCCTTCGTCCAAGTGGCCGCCTTTCAGCAGCACGGCGGGCGATCCCATCCGTCGCAGTGACAGGATGGCGCGATCCGCCGCTGCGGCATCGAGGATGCGCATGCCGGTCAGCAATTCGGCTTCGGGAATGTTCGGGGTGATGATCGATGCCAACGGGACCAGCCGCGTGCGCAGCGCATGCAGGGCATCGTCCTGCAGCAGCTTGGCGCCGCTGGTCGCCACCATTACCGGGTCGAGCACCACGAACGGCGGACGATGCCGTTCCAGCGCATCGGCCACGGCATCGATCACCCCGGCGCTTGCCAGCATGCCGATCTTCACCGCGCCGATGCGGAAATCCTCGAAGCAGGCGTCGAGTTGCGCACGCAGGAACCCGATCTCCGGCACATGCACCGCAGTCACCCCGCGCGTGTGTTGCGCGGTCAGCGCGGCGATCGCGCTCAACCCATGCACGCCGTGCGCGGCGAAGGTCTTGAGGTCGGCCTGGATGCCGGCGCCGCCGCCGGAGTCGGAGCCGGCGATGGTGAGGGCGCTGACGGGACGTGGATCGTTCACGAAGGGATTCCGGAAGTCGGGCGGCAATGATGCCGGTTCAGGCGGATTCGGCGCCGCCGCGCCGCACTTGCGCGTGCCGATACACGGCATAGCCCAGGCCGATGCTGCCGGTGATCGCGGCCGGCACCGCAAGCGCACGGTAGCCGAAGTGCATGAACAGCAGCGCGCCCAGCACCGCGCCGGTGAAGAAGCCGGCGATGATCAACCCGCACAGCATCAGCCGTCGCTTCTGCAGCGGCAGGCCGCGCAGGGCATGGCCGATGCCGATGCCGAGGTCGGTGAACATGCCGGACAGGTGGCTGGTGCGGATCACCGCGCCGCTGTAGGTGGTGGCCATCGCGTTCTGCAGGCCGCAGGCCATCGCCGCCAGCAGCGCGCCGGCGAGTTGGCCGTGGCGGAACAGCGGGATCGCCGCGAACAGCAGCAGCGATTCCAGGACCAGCGCCACGCCGTAGCGGCGGCCGAGCTTGAGCGTGCTGTCCTGGATCAGCATCCCGCTGAGCGCGGCGCCGGCCATGAACGCCAGCGCCACGCCGGCAAGATGCGAGATGGCCCGCAGGTCGCGCTTGGCCACCGCCTCGCCGAGCAGGGTGGTGGTGCCGGTGAGATGGGTGATCGCCTGGTGCTCGAAACCCAGGTAACCGACCACGTTGACCATGCCGGCGACGCAGGCCAGCAGGCCTGCGCCGATCCAGACCCAGCGCGGCAATGCCACTCCCATCGCGGGCCGCTACAACACTTCCGAAGCGAAGTCGGCCAGCCGCGAGCGCTCGCCGCGACGCAGGGTGATGTGCGCGCTGTGCGCCCAGTGCTTGAAGCGGTCCACCGCGTAGGTCAGGCCGGAAGTCGTTTCGGTGAGGTAGGGCGTGTCGATCTGTTCCACGTTGCCCAGGCAGACGATCTTGGTGCCCGGACCGGCGCGGGTGATCAGGGTCTTCATCTGCTTCGGCGTGAGGTTCTGCGCCTCGTCGAGGATCAGGTAGCGCGACAGGAAGGTGCGGCCGCGCATGAAGTTCATCGAGCGGATCTTGATGCGGCTGGCGAGCAGGTCGTTGGTCGCCGCGCGGCCCCAGGCGCCGCCGTCCTGGTTGTGCGTGAGCACTTCCAGGTTGTCGGTCAGCGCGCCCATCCACGGCGTCATCTTTTCCTCTTCGGTGCCGGGCAGGAAGCCGATGTCCTCGCCGACGCTGACCGTGGCGCGGGTCATGATGATCTCGCGGTAACGCTGCGCGTCCATGGTCTGCGCCAGGCCCGCGGCCAGCGCCAGCAATGTCTTGCCGGTGCCGGCGGTGCCGAGCAGGGTGACGAAGTCGATTTCCGGGTCCATCAACGCGTTGAGCGCGAAGTTCTGCTCGCGGTTGCGGGCGAGGATGCCCCACACCGCATGCTGGCTGTGGCGGAAGTCGTCGACGATCTGCAGGGTCACCTTGCTGTCGGTGACCTTGGCCACCTTCATCTCGGCGTCATCGTCGCCGGGCAGGTACAGGAACTGGTTCGGGTACCAGTCGTCGTCCTCGCTGCGCGCGATTTCGTAGTAGGTGCGGCCCTTGTCGGTCCACGAGCGCAGGTCCTTGCCGTGGCGCGACCAGAAATCCTCCGGCAGCGCGGTGGCGCCGGTGTAGAGCAGGCTGAAATCGTCCAGCGCGCGGTCGTTCTCGTAATCCTCCGACACGATGCCGGCGATCGAGGCCTTGATCCGCAGGTTGATGTCCTTGGACACGAATACCACCGGCGCGCCGGGGTCGGATTCCTTCAGCGCCAGGATCGCGCCGAGGATGTTGTTGTCCGGGATCACCGTGCCGAAGCGCTTGCCGGCGTCGAAGTCGCCGGTCTGGAACAGCAGCCGGCCGGCGCTTTCCGCGCCGCGCAGCTGCAGCCCGTTCGGGCGCACCAGGGCGATGCCGTTGTGCACGTCGGCGCTGCCGTGCGCCTCGATCAGCTCGTTGAGGAAGCGACTGACCTGGCGCGCGTTGCGGCTGGCCTCGCTGGTGCCTTTCTTGCCGTTGTCGAGCTCCTCCATCACCTGCATCGGCAGGTAGACGTCGTGCTCCTCGAACTTGAACAGCGCGGTCGGGTCGTGCATCAACACATTGGTGTCGAGGACGTAGATGCGCTTGCTTCGCGTCATGCTGGGATTCCTGCAGTCGGACAGCGGCGGGCCACCACATCCCGCGGGGCGGGGCGGTGGGTGAAGAGGAGCGGCTTGCGCGCCACTGGCGCGCGCGACGATGAACGCCCGGCGCGCTGCGCCGGGCCGGACGGGGTGGAAACGGATGCGGTCACTTGCTCTTCGCGGCCTTCAGCGCGTCGAGGACGGCCTGTGCGTGGCCGGGCACTTTCACCGGCTGCCATTGCTGGCGGATGACGCCGGCGGGATCGATCAGGAAGGTGCTGCGGACGATGCCGATGTACTCGCGGCCGTACAGCTTCTTCGGCTGGATCACGCCGAACGCGTTGCACACGGTTTCGTCGGCGTCGCTGGCCAGGTCGAACTTGAAGCCCTGCTTGGCGATGAAGTTCTGGTGCGCCTTCAGCGAATCCTTCGACACGCCCAGCACCTGCGCGCCGGCGCGCTTGAAGTTCGCCAGCAGCGCGTTGAAGTCCTGGCCTTCGGTGGTGCAGGCCGGGGTGGAATCCTTCGGGTAGAAGTACAGCACCAGCCACTTGCCGGCGTAATCGCCCAGCGTCGCGGCCTTGCCGCTGGACAGGGCCAGGGGAAGATCGGGAACGCGGTCGCCGGTCTGCAGCATCAGTACTTCATCGGATCCATGATGGCGTCGAGGTTCAGGTGGTCGCAGAACTCGAGGAAGTCGTCGCGCAGGGCGGCGATGTGCATGTCCGAGGGCACGCCGATGGTCAGCTGGGCGGAGAACATGTCGGCGCCGGTCTGCATCGCCCGGTAGCGCGAGCAGTGCAGGCTCTCGATGGTGATGCCCTGGCGGTCGAAGAAATCCGCCAGCTGGAACAGGATGCCTGGCTTGTCCGAGGCGATCACCTCGACCACGTAGGGCAGCAGGCTGGACTGCACGGGCTTCGGCCCGGTGCGGTACCAGACCAGCTTCAGGCCTTCCTCGCGCTCCAGCTTGGTCAGCATGGTCTCGAGCTTGGCCACCGCGTCCCAGGAGCCGGTGGCGAGCGCGGTCACCGACACGTCGCGGCCGACCGTGGCCAGGCGGGTGTCCACCAGGTTGCAGCCGGAGTCGGCGATGCGGCGGGTGACGGCAAGCAGGGGCGACTGCGGATGCGTGCTGTACGCGTTGATCAGCAGGTGGTTTTCGTTCGGCGCTGGCCGTGCGGTGGTGTCGGTCAAGTGGGCGTCCGAAGCGGTTGGGGCGTCTGGCTGAAATCGGCGATCGGCATGCGGGCATCGCGTGCCGCCAGCATACTTGCCGGCCCTTTCGCGCCGCAAGTAAGATCGGCCGCACAACCCCCCGTCCGTCCGCGCCGGCCGCGTCGCGCCTGCGCCCAGCCTCGAGCCTTCCCCTTGCAACTTTCCGGCAGCATCACCGCGCTGGCGACGCCGTTCACGGCCGCCGGCGAGATCGACCTTTCCGCCTGGCAGCGCCTGCTGCAGGGGCAGCTCGATGCCGGTACCCGCGGCATCGTCGTGGCCGGTTCGACCGGCGAGGCCGCGGCCCTGTTCGATCCCGAATACGAGACCCTGCTGCGTACCGCGGTGGAGCAGGTCGGCGGGCGCATCCCGGTGCTGGCCGGTACCGGCCAGTCGAGTACCGCCAAGACCATCGAGGCCAATCGCCGCGCTGCCGCGCTGGGTGCGGATGCCGCGTTGGTCGTGACCCCGCCCTACGTGCGGCCGACCCAAGCCGGCCTGCTGGCGCATTACCGCGCGGTCGCGGACGATGGCGGGCTGCCGGTGGTGCTGTACAACGTGCCGGGCCGCACCGGTTGCGACCTGGCGGCGGAAACCAGCGGCGAACTGTCGCTGCACCCCAACATCGTCGGCATCAAGGAGGCGCGCGCCGACGGCGAGCGGATGGAAGCCCTGTTGCCGTTGCGCCGCAGCGGCTTCGCCGTGCTCAGCGGCGACGATCCGACCGCGGCACGCGCCATGCTGGCCGGCGCCGACGGCATCGTCTCGGTGGCCTCCAACGTGGTGCCGAATGCCTTCCGCCGCCTCTGCGAGCTGGCCCTGGGCGGCGATGCCGAGGGTGCGGAGGAGTTCGATGCGCGCCTGCACGCCCTCTACCACTTCCTTGGCATCGAATCGAACCCGATCCCGGTGAAAGCCCTACTGGCGCTGAACGGAATCGGCCACGGCCTGCGCCTGCCGCTGCAGCCGCTATCATCGACACATGCCGCCGAGGCCCTGCGCCTGCACGCGGACATCCTCCAACTCGAACAACGCTGCCGCCTGCAGGCGGCCTGACAGGAGCTCCTGATGCCCCGTTTCTCCCGCGCCTCCCGCCTCGCCGCCCCGCTGGCTGCCCTCGTGCTGGTGGCGGCCGTGTCCGGCTGCAGCATGTTCGGCAAGAAGAACGAGCTGTATGCCCAGAGCGCCGAAAGCCGGCCGCTGGAAGTGCCGCCGGACCTCGACCGTCCGTCCGCGGATCGTGCCATGGCCCTGCCGGCCGCGGGCGGCAGCGTGTCCGCCTCGGGCATGAACAACGCCGGCGGCGGCAGCGCCGCGCCGATCGGCTTCAATGCCAGCGGCGACCGCGACGCCATCTTCGCCAAGGTCGGCGAGGTGCTGGGCGCCACGTCCGGCGTGAAGGTGGTGAACCGCGCCCAGATCCTGGGCACCTACGACGTCGACTACATGGGCGCGAAGTTCCTGGTGCGCGTGACCAAGGTGGGCGATGGCGCCTACGTGTCCGCGGTCGACCCGCGCGGCCTGCCGCCGACCGGCGAAGCCCCGGTCAAGCTGGTCGCCGCGCTGAAGGCGGCGATCGCGCCGTAACCGGGCGCTTGCCGGATGCAGAAAGGGCGCCGTGAGGCGCCCTTTTGCTTGCAGTCCACGCCGCTCAGCGTTCCAGCAGCGGCAGTTTGTTCGGCTTGCCGTCCCACTCCGCGGCATCCGCCGGCGGGTCCTTGCGGGTGGTCAGCACCGGCCATGCCTTCGCCAGTTCCGCATTGAGCGCGACGAAGCCTTCCTGCCCCGCGGGCACGTCCTCTTCCGGGAAGATCGCATTGACCGGGCATTCCGGTTCGCACAGGGTGCAGTCGATGCACTCGTCCGGATCGATCACCAGGAAGTTCGGGCCTTCGTGGAAACAGTCGACCGGGCACACTTCCACGCAGTCGGTGTGCTTGCACTTGATGCAGTTTTCGGTGACGACGAAGGGCATGGGCAGCGATCCGTGGCGCGATGCGGGTAGTTTAGCGCCGCGGAAAAACGCCAGCAGCGTTTTTCGGCCATGCGCGGCGCCGATCCGTGGGAAGCCGGGGCGGCAACAAAAAAGAAACCCGCGCACTGCGCGGGTTTCCGGGATTGGTACTCCCAACGGGATTCGAACCCGTGTTACTGCCTTGAGAGGGCGGTGTCCTAGGCCTCTAGACGATGGGAGCAGGGTGGTGCCGAACTGCGCCGGTTGGACGACCGGCGTTCGGGGCGGCTGGGCCGCACGCCGAGCTTGCTAGTATAGAGGGCTGCGTCCGCCACTGGCAACGCACCCGACCCGTTTCAGGAACCGCGCGGCACGGCCGCCAAGCATGACCGATACCGCCGCACAGCCCAGCCTGCCCACGCCCGAACTGCGCGTCATCGCGCGCGACGTGCACGACATCTCGCGCAAGCAGATGAGCCCGAACGCCCTGCGCGTGCTGTACCGCCTGCGCGCGGCCGGTTTCGGCGGCTACCTGGTCGGCGGCGCGGTGCGCGACCTGCTGGCCGGGATCGAGCCCAAGGATTTCGACGTCGCCACCGACGCCACCCCGGAGCAGGTCAAGGCGCTGTTCCGCAACTGCCGGCTGATCGGCCGCCGCTTCCGCCTGGCGCACGTGGTCTACGGGCGCGAGATCATCGAAGTGGCCACCTTCCGCGCCAACAGCGCCGACGACAACGACGACCGCCAGACCGACGACGGCGGCCGCCTGCTGCGCGACAACGTCTACGGCACCATCGAGGAAGACGCGGTCCGCCGCGACTTCACCGCCAATGCCCTGTATTACGCGATCGAGGATTTCTCGGTGCGCGACTACACCGGCGGCTATGCCGACGTGCAGGCGCGGCTGCTGCGCCTGATCGGCGAGCCGGAGGCCCGTTATCGCGAAGACCCGGTGCGCATGCTGCGGGCGGCGCGCCTGGCGGCCAAGCTCGGTTTCACCATCGAAGCCGCGACCGCCGAACCGATCCCGTACCTCGCCCCGCTGCTGGCCGAAGCCGCACCGGCGCGGTTGTTCGAGGAAACCCTGAAGCTGTTCCTGTCCGGCCACGCGGTCGCCAGCTTCGAATTGCTCGAGAAGCACGGCCTGCTGCCGGCGCTGCTGCCGGAAACCGCGCAGGCGCTGGCGTCCAACAAGTCCGGCGCGCTGCGGCGGATGCTGGTGCAGGGGCTGCGCAATACCGATGCGCGGGTCGCCGCGGACGAATCCGTTTCCCCCGCATTCCTGTACGCGGTGCTGCTGTGGCCGGCCTACTGCCGTGCGCTGGCGCAGTTGCAGGCGCAGGGCGTGCACGCCGCCGAGGCGCAACGCCGCGCCGCCGATCGCGTCACCCTGCACCAGGTCGGGCGCACTGCGCTGCCGCGCCGGTTCTCGCTGCCGATGCAGGAAATCTGGCTGCTGCAACCGCGTTTCTCGCTGCGCCAGCGCAAGCGGGTGTTCCGCCTGCTGTCGCATCCGCGCTTCCGCGCCGCGTTCGACTTCCTCGAACTGCGCCTGTCGGCGTCCGACTCGCATGCCGAGGACGTGGCGTTCTGGCGCGAGGCGCAATCGCATCCGGCCGAAGCGGTGGCCGGCGCCGAACATGAGGCCGTGGTCGAAGGCGACGACGAAGCGCAGGACGCGCCGCGCAAGAAGCGCCGCCGTCGCCGCCGCAACGGATCGGCCTCGCAAGCGCCGGCATGACCCTCGCCGCGGTCGGGCTGGGCGCCAACCTGGGCGAAGCGGTGGCGACCTTGCGGGATGCCATCGACGAACTTGCGCGCTTGCCGGATACCGAGCTGCTGCGCGCCTCGCGGCTGTATCGCACGCCGGCGTGGGGCCGCACCGAGCAGCCGGATTTCATCAATGCGGTGGCCCTGGTCGAGACCGGCATGCCGGCGCGCGAGCTGCTCGACGCCTTGCTCGCCATCGAACGCAGCTTCGGCCGCGTCCGCCTCGATGGCGAACGCTGGGGCCCGCGCACGCTGGACCTCGACCTGCTGCTGTTCGGCGACGCCGTGATCGACGAACCCGGCCTGCGGGTGCCGCATCCGCACTTGCACGAGCGCGCCTTCGCCCTGTTGCCGCTGGCCGAAATCGCACCGCAACTGGCGATTCCCGGCATCGGTAGCGTCGCCAGCATCGCCGCCGGCATGGCGGCCGACGGCATCGAAGCGTTACCTTAGCCGCCCCGCAGGCAGGAACCAGGCATGAGCGAGCCGCAAAAACCCTGGACGGTGCCGATGCTCGCGCAGGCGCGCGCCGAAGGCCGCAAGCTGGTGATGCTGACCGGCTACGACGCCAGCTTCGCCCGCGTGCTGGACGACAACGGCTGCGACCTGATCCTAGTCGGCGATTCGCTGGGCATGGTGGTGCAGGGCCACGATTCGACCTTGCCCGTGCGCGTCGACGACATCGTCTACCACACCGCTGCGGTCGCCCGCGGCGCGAAGCGCGCGCTGAAGATCGCCGACTTTCCCTTCGGCTCCGACGGCTCGTCGCTTGAAGCGCACGCCGCCGCGGTGCGCTTCGTCCAGGCCGGCGCGAGCATGGTCAAGCTGGAAGGCGCCGGCCACAAGCTGGACACGATCCGCTACCTGGTCGAGCGCGAAATCCCCGTTTGCGGCCATCTGGGCCTGACCCCGCAATCGGTGCACCGCTTCGGCGGCTTCAAGGTGCAGGGCCGCGAGGATGCCGCCGCCGCCAGGCTGCGCGAGGATGCGCTCGCCGTGGCCGAAGCCGGCGCCGCCTTGCTGGTGCTGGAAGGCGTGCCGGCCGCACTGGCCGCGCAGATCACCGCCGCCAGCCCGATCCCGACCATCGGCATCGGCGCCGGCGCCGGTTGCGACGGCCAGGTGCTGGTGCTGCACGACCTGCTCGGCCTCGACACCGGCCATCGCAAGCCGAAGTTCGTCAAGGATTTCCTGGCCGAAGGCGGTTCCGTCGCCGGCGCGATCCGCGCCTATGCCGATGCCGTGCGTTCAGGCCGCTTCCCCGACGCCGACCACGCCTACGCCTGACGCCGACATGATCGAGACCATTACCGGGCTGGACGTCCTGCGCGAACGCGTGCGCGGCTGGAAGCGCGCGGGCCTGCGCGTCGGCTTCGTGCCGACCATGGGCAACCTGCATGCCGGCCACTATTCGCTGGTGAAGCTCGCCCGCGAACAGGCCGACCGCGTGGTCTCCAGCGTGTTCGTCAACCCGACCCAGTTCGGTCCGAACGAGGACTTCACCCGCTATCCGCGCACGCCCGATGCCGATACCGCGGGCCTCGCCGCCGCCGGTTGCGATGCGCTGTGGCTGCCGGATGTCGAATCGATGTATCCGTTCGGGGTCGAGCTTGCCGCGAAGGTGCACGTGCCCGGCGTCAGCGCGGTGCTGGAAGGCGCGTTCCGGGCGGGCCATTTCGATGGTGTGTGCACGGTGGTCAGCCGCCTGTTCAACCAGGTGCTGCCCGACGTGGCGGTATTCGGCAACAAGGATTACCAGCAGCTGGCGGTGATCCGGCAGATGGTCGCCGACCTGCAATTCCCGATCGAGATCGTCGGTGGCGAGATCGTCCGCGAGGCCAACGGGCTGGCGATGAGTTCGCGCAACCAGTACCTGTCCGACGAGGAGCGCGCGACCGCGGCGGTCATCCATCGCACCCTTCGGGCGATGCGCGATGCGATCCGCGCCGGCACGCCGCGTGCGCGGGTCGAGGCCGATGCCGACGCGGCATTGCGCGATGCAGGCTTCGTCCCGGATTACGCTGTCGTGCGTGGTCGTGATTTCAGCGAGCCGGCCGATGGCGAGGGCGGGGCGTGGGTCGCCCTGATCGCGGCCCGGTTGGGCCGCACGCGGCTGATCGACAATATCGAGTTCTGAAGCCGCGAGTTCTGAAGCCGCGAGTTCCAAAGCCCGGAGTTTGACGCCGGCTGAACGTTCGCCGGGCGATGTTGCAGTGCGGAAACAGACCCCTATACTGCGCCGTGCCGGGCGTTTGCCCGGGCCGTTCGCTGGAGCCGAAACAATGCAACTGACCCTGCTCAAGGCCAAGATCCACCGCGCCACCGTCACCCACGCCGAGCTGCACTACGAAGGTTCGTGCGCGATCGACGGCCGCCTGCTGGACATCGCCGGGATCCGCGAATACGAGCGCATCGAGATCTACAACGTCAACAACGGCGAGCGCTTCGCCACCTACGCGATCCGCGGCGAGGAAGGCAGTGGGGTGATCTCGGTCAACGGCGCGGCCGCGCACAAGGCGCAGCCGGGCGACCTGGTGATCATCTGCGCCTACGGCCATTGCGATGAAGCGGAAGCGGCGAAGTTCAAGCCGACCTGCGTGTACGTGGATCGCGACAACCGCCTGACCCACACCAACCATTCGATGCCGAAGCAGGCCGCATGAGTCCGCTCGCCGGCCTCGATGCGCATGCGCAACGCCTGGCCGGCAGCTCGATCGCCGGCCTGGTCGAAACCGACCCGGCGCGCGCGCGCGATTTCGCGTTGCGGGTCGGCCCGCTGTACGCCAACTTCTCGCGCCAGCGCTACGACCGCGCGGTGCTGGACGCGTTGTTCGGCATTGCCGGACGCGCCGGGCTTGCCGGCGCGATGCGCCGCCAGCTCGACGGCGAGGCCATCAACTCGACCGAGGGCCGCGCGGTGCTGCACACGGCCTTGCGCGGGGAGGCCTCGGGCGCGCCGGTCGCACGCGATGCGCGCGCGCAGGCGGTCGCCGCGCAGGCGCGGATGCGCGCGCTGGTCGCCGGGCTGGAAGCCGGCGACGTCACCGACATCGTCAGCATCGGCATCGGCGGCTCCGACCTCGGCCCGCGGCTGGTGGCCGATGCGCTGTCGCTGCCCGGCGCCCGCTTCCGCGTGCACTTCGTTTCCAACGTGGACGGCAACGCCGCGCAGCGCGTGCTGGCCGCGCTGGACCCGAAGCGCAGCGCCGCCATCGTCATCTCCAAGACCTTCGGCACGCAGGAGACGCTGCTCAACGGCGGCATCGTCCGCGACTGGCTCGGCGACGATTCGCGCCTGTACGCGGTCAGCACCAATGCGCAACGGGTCGCCGATTTCGGCATCCCGGCCGAGCGCACCCTGCCGATGTGGGACTGGGTCGGCGGGCGCTATTCGCTGTGGTCGGCGGTGGGCTTCCCGATCGCGCTGGCGATCGGCATGGAGCGCTTCCTGCAGTTGCTCGACGGCGCGGCGGCGATGGATGCGCATGCCGCCGATGCGCCGCTGCGCGAAAACCTCGCGGCCTGGCATGCGCTGACCGCGGTCTGGAACCGCAATGCGCTGCACGCCGCCACGCAGGCGGTACTGCCGTACGACGAACGCCTCAGGCTGCTGCCGAACTACCTGCAGCAGCTGGTGATGGAGAGCCTGGGCAAGTCGGTGCACGTCGACGGCAGCGCGGTCGCCGCCGAGACCGTGCCGGTATGGTGGGGCGGCGCCGGCACCGACACCCAGCACAGCTTCTTCCAGGCCCTGCACCAGGGCACCCAGGCGGTGCCGGCGGATTTCATCGGCGTGCTGCAGGCCGACCATCCGTACACGCAGAATCACCAAGCGCTACTCGCCAACCTGCTGGCGCAGACCGAGGCGCTGGCGAACGGGCAGGCCAGCGACGATCCGCACCGCCGCTATCCGGGCAATCGCCCGAGCACGCTGTTGCTGCTCGATGCGCTGACCCCGCAGTCGCTGGGCATGCTGATCGCGCTGTACGAGCACAGCGTGTACCTGCAGTCGGTGCTGTGGGGCATCAATGCCTTCGACCAGTTCGGCGTCGAGTTGGGCAAGCAGGTGGCGAATCGTTTGCTGCCGGCACTGCAGGGCGAAGGCGAAGTGGACGATGCGGTGACACGCGAGCTGTTGCGGGAGTTCAATGCTCGCCGCTGAACGTTCTCGATTGGCCGGCTGGCCCCGGGCCACTTCGGGACACGCCGCAAGTACGTCCATGTAGGCTCATCGGCGACATCCATGTCGCCGATGGTCCCGAAGTGACCCGAGGCCAACCGGCCTGCGTGGTTTTCTCGCTGTCGTCAGATGCGGGCGTGTTGCGCCAACGCCCATTCGACATGCTCGCGCACGACGGATGATGGATGCTCGCGGCGCGACTGCAGCGCATCGATGACCGCATCCGTCTTCGGCGCATTGCCCAGCGCCACCGCGATGTTGCGCAACCAGCGCTCGTGCCCGCTGCGGCGGATCGCGCTGCCCTCGGTGCGGCGCAGGAATTCGTCCTCGTCCCAGGCGAACAATTCCGCCAGCGTGGCCTGGTCCAGGTTGTTGCGTGCGCGGAAATCCGGCTCGTCGGTGCGCTGCGCGAACTTGTTCCACGGGCATACGAGTTGGCAATCGTCGCAGCCGAAGATGCGGTTGCCGATCAGCGGGCGCAGGTCCTCGTCGATGCTGCCTTCGTGCTCGATGGTCAGGTAGCTGATGCAGCGCCGCGCATCCAGCCGGTAGGGCGCGACGATCGCCTGGGTCGGGCAGACCTCGATGCAGCGCGTGCAGGTGCCGCAATGCGCGCTGGCCGGCGGGTCGATGGGCAAGGGCAGGTCGACGAACAGTTCGCCGAGGAAGAACCAGCTGCCGCCGTCCTTGTCGATCAGGCAGGTGTGCTTGCCGATCCAGCCCAGCCCGGCGTTGCGCGCCAATGCGCGCTCCAGCACCGGCGCCGAATCCACGAACACGCGATGCCCGAACGGCCCGATCTCGCGTGCCACGTCGTCCGCCAGTTTCTGCAGGCGGTTGCGCATCAGCTTGTGGTAGTCGCGGCCCAGCGCGTAGCGCGCCACGTAGGCGCGTTCGCCGTCGCGCAGGTTGTCCCAGGCGGCATCGGCATCCTGCCCGTAATCGAGGCCGACCGAGACCACCCGCAGCGTCTCCGGCACCAGTTCGGCCGGGCGCGCACGCTTGTCGCCGTGGCGCGCCATCCACGCCATCGAGCCGTGCAGGCCCTGC
Source organism: Thermomonas aquatica (assembly GCF_006337105.1). Taxonomy (NCBI): domain Bacteria; kingdom Pseudomonadati; phylum Pseudomonadota; class Gammaproteobacteria; order Lysobacterales; family Lysobacteraceae; genus Thermomonas; species Thermomonas aquatica. Next base: position 2,924,013 of record NZ_CP040871.1, read on the forward strand.
TGCAGCCAGCTGCGCAGGAAGGCTTCGTCCTCGGGCAACTCCACTCCGGAAATGCCGAAGCGCTGGAAGCCGGCCGCCTGCGCCAGCGCGCGGATGCGGGCGGCGAGTGCGGCGTAATCGGGCGCGATGGCGGACATGCGCAAAGTATAGGTGCGGCATAGAATCCGGCGATGCACAGCCCGCTGCCGTTGTTCGATACAGACGCCTTGCGCACGCTCGAAACGCGTGGCACGGCCTACCTCGATGGCGACGCATTCGCATTGATGGCACGCGCGGGACAGGCCGGTTGGCGCAGCGTGTTGAAGCATTGGCCGCAGGCGCAGCGGATCGCGGTTGCATGCGGACCCGGCAACAACGGCGGCGATGGCTACGTGCTGGCGCGGCATGCGCAGGACAGCGGGCGCAGCGTGCAGGTGCTGCGCTTGCAGCCGCCGGCCACGCCGTTGGCGCAGCGCGCCTGCGACGAATACCTCGCGGCTGGTGGACAGGTCGCGGAATTGGCCGACGCGCTGCGCCATGCCGACCTGATCATCGATGCGCTGTTCGGCATCGGCCTGTCGCGCGCGCCGGATGCAGGGACCGCCATGCTGATCGAGGCGATCAACGCACATCCCGCGCCGCTGCTGGCCCTGGACGTGCCGAGCGGCATCGACGCCGTCCGCGGCTCCGCAACGGGCGCGGCTATCGTCGCGGATCGCACCCTGCAGTTCATCGCCCGCCATCGCGGCCTGCGTACCGGTATCGCGATCGACCATGCCGGCGAACTGGAACTGGCGACGCTCGAGTTGCCGGCCACGCTGTTCGACGGCATCGAAGCGGCGGCGCTGGCCTATCGCCACGATGCCTTGCACGGGTTCTTCCCGTTGCGCCCGCGCGATTCGCACAAGGGGCGCAATGGCCATGTGCTGTGCGTCGGCGGCGATGCCGGCAGCGGCGGCGCGGTGCTGCTGGCGGCCGATGCCGCGCTGCATTGCGGTGCCGGTCTTGTCAGCGTGGCAACGCGTATGGGGCATGTGCCGGCCTTGCTGGCACGGCGGCCGGAAGCGATGGCGCATGCCGTCGACCATGCCGAACAACTTGCACCGTTGCTGGAGCGTGTGGATGCGATCGCCATCGGCCCGGGCCTGGGGCAGGGCGAGTGGGGGCGGATGTTGTTCGATGCCGTGCTCGCCTGCGACAAGCCACGCGTGTTCGATGCCGATGCGCTGAACCTGCTCGCCCGGTCGTCGAGGCGGTTGAACGAATGCGACGTGCTCACGCCGCATCCGGGCGAAGCGGGGCGACTGCTCGGCATCGCCACCGCGGAGGTGCAACGCGACCGTTTTGCGGCGTCGCAAGCGCTGGTCGAACGCTACGGTGCGCAGGTCGTGCTGAAGGGCGCGGGCAGCATCGTGGCATCGCCGGGCGCGCCGCCGGCAGTGATCTGCGCCGGCAACCCGGGCATGGCGGTGGGCGGGATGGGCGACCTACTCACCGGGTGCATCGCCGCAGTGCTGGCCCAGGGCTTCGCGCCGCGCGATGCCGCGATCGCCGGTGCGCTGCTGCATGCAAGCGCGGGCGATGCCGCGGCGCGCGTGGACGGCGAGCGCGGCCTGCTGCCCAGCGACCTGTTGCCGTGGTTGCGACGGCTGGCCAATCCGATGCGACGATAGCGGGATGGAAACACTGACTTCGACCAACCTCCTGCTGGAGGATGCGGACGCCACCGCCGAGTTGGGCGCCCGGCTCGCGCGGCACCTGCCGCAACGCGCGGTCGTCCACCTGCACGGCGACCTCGGTGCCGGCAAGTCCACCTTGGCGCGCGCATTGCTGCGGGCGCTGGGCGTGACCGGCACCATCCGCAGCCCGACCTACACCCTGGTCGAGCAATACCCGCTGCCGGCCGGCGGCGTGGCCCTGCACCTGGACCTGTACCGGATCGGCGACCCCGGCGAACTGGAGTTCCTCGGCCTCGATGGCGAGATCCGGTTGTGGCTGGTCGAATGGCCGGAGCGCGGGCAGGGCGCGCTGCCGCAGGCCGACCTGGACATCGAGCTCGCCGTGGAAGGCGCTGGGCGGCGTTGCCGGCTGCGTCCGAACACCGGGACCGGACAGGCTTGGCTGAACGAAATGGCGTCGGGCTGAGGTTTCCGGGCAGGATCGCATTCCTGCCGCAGGAAGTTGCGGCAGGTTACGGATTATTAAGGGAAAAGTACTTGCCAATCGGGTTCACAAGTGCTTAACTCCCGGCCATGCGCGTCAAGGGGATCCGTTTCGAGCAACTGCTGCTGGCCGCCATGCTGCTGGCCGCGCTTTGCTGGAATCTCGCAAACGCCTCTGAAATCAGGCAGTTGCGCGTGGAAACCGGGGCCACTGGGACGCGTGCCGAGTTCCTGCTGGATCGTGAAGGCGGCTACAAGCTGATCGGCCTGCGCAACCCCGACCGCCTGGTGGTGGATTTCCCCGAAAGCCGTCTTGGCCGCGGCCTCAGCCTTCCCAAGGCCGCCGGCGTGGTCAAGGCCGTGCGCAGCGGCCAGCCCGAGCCCGGCACCGTGCGCATCGTGTTCGACCTGGCGAGCAGCGTGGCCGTGCTCAAGCCGCGCATCGAGCAGTCCGCCGATGGCCCGCGCCTGGTGCTGGAATGGCCGGGCGACGGCGTCGCCGATGTCCAGCCGGCGCCCAAGGCGGCGGATGCGCCGGCACCGGTGCGCGACCCCATCGCGGAGATCGCCAAGGCCGCGGCGACGAATGCGCCGGCCGTGGCCGCAGCCGGCGACAAGACCGAGCAGTCCGCGACCGTGTCGCAATTGCCGGGTACGGTCGCCACCGGCGTGCCGACCCGCATCGCCACCGGCAAGCCCGAGCCCGTGATTCCCGCGTCGCAGGCGGAGCAGGCGCCAGTGCCCGCGCCGCGTCGTTCGATGCAGCCCGGCATGCGGCCGCTGGTGATCGCCATCGATGCCGGCCACGGCGGCCAGGATCCCGGCGCGCACGGCCTGAACGGCACCCGCGAGAAGGACGTGACCCTGGCGATCGCCCGCGAATTGGCCCGGCAGATCAATGCCACGCAGGGCATGAAGGCCTTCCTGACCCGCGACACCGATGTCTTCATCCCGCTGGGCCAGCGCGCCCGCCGCGCCAGCGCCAACAAGGCCGACATCTTCCTGTCGATCCATGCGGATGCCGCCGAGAACCGCAATGCCCGCGGCTCCTCGGTCTACGTGCTGTCCACCCGCGGTGCCTCCTCGCAGCGTGCGCGCTGGCTGGCGGACAAGGAAAACGCGGCCGACGTGATCGGCGGCGAACGCGTGCGGGTGGTCGACAACACCCTGAAGTCGGTGCTGCTCGACCTCACCCAGAGCGGCAACATGAAGGCCTCGGAAGACGCCGCCAGCCACGTGCTCGGCGGCCTGAAGCGGGTCGGCAACAACCACAAGCCGGAGATCGAGCGCGCCAATTTCGCCGTGCTGCGCACCTCCGACAAGATGCCGGCGATGCTGGTCGAGACCGCCTTCATCTCCAACCCGGACGAGGAAAAGCGGCTCATCGACCGCGATTTCCAGCGCACCCTCGCGACCGCGATCCTGGACGGCATCGACGATTATTTCTCGCGCCAGCCGCCGCCGGGCACGCTGTATGCGGCGCGCGCGCAGGCCCGGCAGGATGGCGGCGTGGCCAGCGTCGGCGCGGGCGGAAGCCCGTAAAGCGCAAGGGCGCGCACGTTAAACTTGGCGGGTGAGCATCCGCCGACTCCCCGATGTCCTGATCAACCAGATCGCCGCCGGCGAAGTGGTCGAGCGTCCCGCGTCCGTGGTCAAGGAACTGGTCGAGAACGCGCTCGACGCCGGCGCGCAGCGGATCGACATCGAGCTCGAGGAAGGCGGCGTGCGCCTGATCCGCATCCGCGACGACGGCGGCGGCATCGATGCGGCCGAATTGCCGTTGGCGGTGCAGCGCCATGCGACCAGCAAGATCGCCAGCATCGACGACCTCGAAGCGGTGGCGACGCTCGGTTTCCGCGGCGAGGCGCTGCCGTCGGTGGCATCGGTCAGCCGCTTCCGCCTGAGTTCGCGCCGCGACGGCAGCGGGCACGGCGCCATGCTGCAGGTCGAGGGCGGCAGGGTCGGCGAGGTCGCGCCGCACCCGCATCCGCAAGGCACCACGGTCGAGGTGCGCGACCTGTTCTACAACGTGCCGGCGCGGCGCAAGTTCCTGCGCGCCGAACGCACCGAGCTCTCGCACATCGAGGAATGGTTGCGCTCGCTGGCGCTGGCGCGGCCGGACGTCGAATTGCGCGTCTCCCACAACGGCAAGCCATCGCGCCGCTGGAAAAGCGAGGGCCAGCTGCAGAACGGAATGGGGCTCGGCGACGTGCGCCTGCACGAAGCCCTCGGCGAGGACTTCGCGCGCAATGCGCTGCGCGTGGACCACGCTGGCGCGGGCATGCGCCTGCATGGCTGGATCGCGCAGCCGAGCTACAACCGCGCCAGCGCCGACCAGCAATACCTGTACGTCAACGGCCGCAGCGTGCGCGATCGCAACGTCTCGCACGCGGTGCGCCAGGCCTTCGCCGACGTGCTGTTCCACGGCCGCCATCCGGCCTACGTACTGTTCCTCGAACTCGATCCGCGCGGGGTCGACGTCAACGTGCATCCGGCCAAGCACGAAGTGCGCTTCCGCGAATCGCGGCTGGTCCACGACTTCGTCTATCGCACGCTGCATGCGGCGCTGGCGGAAACCCGCGCGGGAAGCGCGGCAATGCCGATGCCGCAGCAACACCCGGCGCAGGCATGGTCGATGCCGGCGCCGCAGCAGTCGGCGATGGGCCTGCGCGTCAGCGATGCGCCCGCGGCCTATGCCGCGCTGTACGCGCCGCGCGAGGGCGACGCATCGCCCGCGCCCGCGGAATCGTTCGCAGCGATGCCGACGCCCGACGATGCGCCGGGCGGCATGCCGCCGCTCGGTTTCGCGATCGCCCAGCTGCACGGCATCTACATCCTGGCCGAGAACGCCGACGGACTGATCGTGGTCGACATGCACGCCGCCCACGAGCGCATCGGCTACGAAAAGCTGAAGGCCGCGCACGACGGCGCCGGCCTGCGCACCCAGCCGCTGCTGGTGCCGGCCGGCATCGCCGTCTCCGAACGCGAGGCCGAAATCGCGGAGCGCGAAGCGGAAACGCTGGCGCAACTCGGCTTCGAGGTGCAGCGCGGCGGCCCGCAATCGCTGCTGCTGCGCAGCGTGCCGGCGCTGCTCGCGCAGGGCGACGTCGAAGCGTTGCTGCGCGACGTGCTCGCCGACCTGCGCGAACACGGCGCGACCCGCCGCGTCGCCGAAACCCGCGACGAACTGCTGGCGACCATGGCCTGCCATGGCGCGGTGCGCGCGAATCGCCGGCTGAGCGTGCCCGAAATGAACGCCCTGCTGCGCGAGATGGAAGCGACCGAACGCTCCGGGCAATGCAACCATGGCCGTCCCACCTGGACGCGCTTCAACCTGGCGGAGATCGATCGATGGTTCCTGCGCGGACGCTGAAATTCGCGGCGATGTTGCTGGCAAGCGTCGCCATGCTCGCCGCCTGCAAGCGCGGCCCGGCCGGACCTGCGGCGCAGGAACAGACTGCGCAGGCCGCGCGCGAGGCCAGGGAGTTCGCGCGGGTCCAGTACCTGTGGCGGGCCAAGCGGGTGATCGACCTGAGCCGGCCGGACGGCTGGACCAGCCTGGTCGGCCTGCACTGGCTGGATCCCGGCGCGCACCGCGTCGGCAGCGGCGCCGACAACGGCATCCGCACCAGCATGGGGCCGGAGCACCTTGGCGTGTTCACGGTGCGCGGCAAGCAGGTCGGCTTCGTGCCGGATGCGCTGGTGACGGTGGACGGAAAACCGCAGATCGGCGCAACCAACTTGCGCATCGACAGCGACCCGCAAGGCGCCAGCCAACTGGTGTTCGATGGCGGCAAGGGATTGGCCACCGTGATCGAGCGCGGCGGCCGCCTGGCGCTGCGGATCAAGCATGCGGATGCGGAGAGCCGGGTGAAGTTCGCCGGCCTGCAATATTGGGTGGGCGGGCGCGACTGGCAGATCCCTGCGAAATTCATCGCGCATCCGCCGGGCAAGACCCTGCCGATCGCCAACATCATCGGCACCACCGACCACATCCCGAATCCAGGCATGGTGGAGTTCGAGCGCGGCGGCAAGACCTATCGCCTGGAAGCGCTGGACGAAGGCGAGGGCACGCTGTTCCTGGTGTTCGCCGATCGCACCAGCGGCCACGGCAGCTACGGTGCCGGGCGTTTCCTCGATGCGCCGATGCCGGACAAGCAGGGCCGGCTGGTGCTCGACTTCAACCAGAGCTACAACCCGCCCTGCGCGTTCACCCCGTTCGCGACCTGTCCGCTGCCGCCGCCGGAGAACCGGCTGGATCTCGCCATCCAGGCGGGCGAGCGCGACTACCGCAAGCCCCAAGCCGTCCCCCACGATCCTGCGCGGCAGGATCCCCCGACCGAAGGATGATCGACTTGAAATCCCGCCTGCTTTGCCTCGCCCTGGCGACCACGCTGGCCTTGCCCGCCGCCTTCGCCGAACAGCCGTCCGCGGCAGCGGCAGCGGCAGCGCAGCCGCCGCAACGGCCCTTGTTGTGGAAGGTGTCGGATGCCGACAACAGCGTCTACCTGCTCGGTTCGTTCCACTTGTTGAAGCAGGACGACTATCCGCTGCCGAAGGAGATCGACGCCGCCTTCGACGATGCCGAGTCGCTGTTGTTCGAGGTCGATCCGCGCGAGATGAGCGCGCCGGAAACGGCGGCGATCATCCAGAAATACGCGGCCTACGCGGATGGCAAGAGCCTGAGTACGGTGCTGCCGAAACCGACGCTGGACAAGCTGGGCAACCTGCTTGCGCTGACCGGCGGTTCGGTGCAGATGCTGGAGCAGAGCGAGCCGTGGATGGTGAGCCTGAGCCTGGTGCTCGGCATCACCAATGCGATGGGCTTCAAGGCCGACCTCGGCCTCGATCGCAACCTGATGGCGCGCGCGGCCGCGGCCAACAAGCCGACCGCGGGCCTGGAGACCATCGAAGACCAGATGAAGGCGATGGACAGCGTGCCCTACGCCGAGCAGGCGGATGGGCTGGACGAGTTCCTGGGCGACCCGAAGCAGGCGATCAAGCAGATGCAGGACATGCATGGCTGGTGGCGCAGCGGCGACGTGGCCAGGCTCGACGACGGCATGCGCGCGGACATGGCGCGCAAGACCCCCGAGTCCTACAAGCTGCTGGATGTGGATCGCAACAATGCCTGGCTGCCGAAGGTCGAGGCGCGACTGAAGGACTCCAAGAGCGACGACACCCTGGTGGTGGTCGGCAGCCTGCACCTGCTCGGCGAGGACGGACTGGTCGAGAAACTGCGTGCGAAGGGCTACGCGGTCGAGCGCGTCTGCGAGGGCTGCGAGGCGCCCGCCGCGAACTGAGCCCTCAGGCGGGTGGCTGCATGACGATGCAGTCCACCGGGCAGGCCGGGATGCACAGCTCGCAACCGGTGCACAGCGGCTCGATCACCACGTGCATGTGCTTGCTGGCGCCGACGATGGCGTCGACGGGGCAGGCCTGGATGCATTTGGTGCAGCCGATGCAATCGGCTTCGATGACGGCCGCGACCAGCGGACGTTTGTGCTCGCCGCGCGAACGGTCGAACGGCTTCGCGTCGACGCCGAGCAACTTCGCCAGCGCGCGTGCGCCGGCATCGCCGCCGGGCGGGCAATGGTCGATGCCGGCCTCGCCGCGCGCCATCGCTTCGGCATACGGGCGGCAACCGTCGTAGCCGCATTGCCCGCACTGGGTTTGCGGCAGGATGCGGTCGAGGCGTTCGACCAGTTCGACGGAGCCCAGCGGCGCGCGCGCGCTCACTTCACCGGCATGCCCGGTTGCGCGCCGGCATCGGCATCCAGCAACGAGAGCCCGCCGCCGTCGAAGCCGGCCGACAGGATCATCCCTTCGCTGGTGCCGAAGCGCATCTTGCGCGGGGCGAGATTGGCGATGAACACCACGTTGCGGCCCACCAGTTTGTCTGGCTCGCCGTAGCTGGCGCGGATGCCGGAGAAGATCTGCCGCTGGCCGAGCTCGCCGGCATCCAGCAGGAAGCGCAGCAGCTTGTCCGAGCCTTCCACGAAGCCGCATTCCAGCACCCTGCCGATGCGCAGGTCGAGTTTGGCGAAATCGTCGATGCCGATGTGCGCCGGCGCGTTCGGGTCCTGCTTCGCGACGGGCGCGGCTTCGGGCTTCTTCGCGGGCGCGGCCTGCGCAACAGGTGCGGCGGCGAGGGTGTCCTTGCTGGCGTCGATCATGGCGTCGATGTGCTTGGGGTCGATGCGGGTGAACAGCGGGGCATAGGGCTTGATGCCGCGCGCGGCCAACGGCGCAGCGAGATCGTCCCAGCGCGATACCGGGGCGTCGAGGAAGGCTTCCGCTTGCAGCGTGGTGCGCGGCAGCACCGGCTTCAGCGCCGCGGCCAATACCCGGAACAGGTTCAGGCCCTGGGTGCAGACGGCCTGCAGTTCGGCATCGGCGCCGTCCTGCTTGGCCAGCACCCACGGCTTCCTTTCGTCGATGTACTTGTTGGCCTCGTCGGCCAGGGCCATGGCCGAGCGCAGCGCGGCGGCGGCCTCGTTGCGTTCGTAGGCGGCGGTGATGCCGGCGAGTTCGGCCACGAAGCGATCGTACTGCGCGGGATCCGGCAGGGATGCCGCCAGCTGGCCGTCGAAGCGCTTCTCGATGAAACCCGCGCAACGGCTGGCCAGGTTGACGAACTTGCCGACGATGTCGCTGTTCACCCGCGCGATGAAGTCGGACAGGTTGAGGTCGAGATCGTCGACGCCGCCGGAAGTCTTGCAGGCGAAGTAGTAGCGCAGCGCTTCCGGATCCAGCCCGGCCTCGAGGTAGGTGCGCGCCATCACGAAGGTGCCGCGCGACTTGCTCATCTTGGCGCCGTCCACGGTCAGGTAGCCGTTGACGTGCAGCCGGGTCGGCGCACGATGGCCGGAGCCGTGCAGCACCGCCGGCCAGAACAGGCCGTGGAAATTGACGATGTCCTTGCCGATGAAGTGATGCAACTCGGCATCGCTGCCTGCGCGCAGGTAGGCGTCGAAGTCGAGGCCGCGTGCCGCGCACAGCGCCTGGAAGCTGGACAGGTAGCCGATCGGCGCGTCCAGCCAGACGTAGAAGTATTTGCCCGGCGTGCCGGGGATCTCGAAGCCGAAATAGGGCGCATCGCGCGAGATGTCCCAGGCGCGCAGGCCGCCTTCGGCATCCAGCCACTCGCGCAGCTTGGCCTTGACCCCGGGAACGGCGACATCGCCTTCCAGCCACTGGCGCAGGAAGGCCTCGAAGCGGCCGACCTCGAAGAAGAAATGCTCGGAATCGCGCAGCTCGGGCGTTGCGCCGGAGATGACCGACTTCGGTTCCTTGAGTTCGGTCGGCGCATAGGTGGCGCCGCAGTGTTCGCAATTGTCGCCGTACTGGTCGGGCGTGCCGCAGTTCGGGCAGATGCCCTTGACGTAGCGGTCGGGCAGGAACATGCCCTTGTCCGGGTCGTAGAACTGCTGCACCGAGCGATGGCCGATATGGCCGTTGGCCTCGAGCGATGCGTAGATCGATTCGGTCAGCGCGCGGTTGCGCGCCGAATTGGTGGAATCGTAGTGGTCGAAGGCCACGCCGAAGTCGGCGAAGTCGCGCTCGTGCCCGGCCTGGATATTGGCGATGAAGGCTTCCGGCGTCACGCCTGCCTTTTCGGCGGCGAGCATGATCGGCGTGCCGTGGGTGTCGTCGGCGCAGACGTAGTGCACCGTGTCGCCGGCCATGCGCCGCGCGCGCACCCAGATGTCGGCCTGGACATAGCCCACCAGGTGGCCGAGGTGGAGCGGGCCATTGGCGTAGGGCAGGGCATTGGTGACGAGCGCGGTGCGGGGCATCGGGAGTACGCGTGCGGAGCGGTCGGCAATTATTGCATGGCAACAAAAAACCCCGGCAAACCGGGGCTTCGCATGCGGCCGGCGGCGCGCCCTACTGCCGCACCCAGACCTGCTGCCGGCAGATGAAGGCGATGCAGCCGGACATGCCGAGCTTGCGCCCGCCATCCAGCAATTCCAGCTTGGACTTGTAGGTCTTGCCGTTGTTCGGGTCGAGCACGTGGCCGCCGGCCCATTTGCGATTGCCGTCGGGCTTCAGGCCCCACAGGATGACCATGCCCTTGATCGGCTTGTCGTGGTTGGCGCCTGAGCATTCCTTGCAGGCCGGGTTCGGGCCGTCCTTGAGGTCGAGGATCTCGGCGACCTTGCCGGCGTAGCTGCCATCCCTGGCCTGGTAGATCTCGACCACGGATTTGGCCTTGCCGCTGGCGTCGTCGATGGTCTTCCAGCGGCCTGCCGGCGACTCCTGCGCCTGTACCAGCAGCGGGAGGGACAGCAGTGCGATCAGGGCGATGGCGCGCATCGGGTTTCCTTCGGTCGAAATGGAAACGGCCCGGGATGCGGGCCGTTTCGGTGGGTCATGCTGGCGCGATCAGTGCGCCCGCACCCAGGTCGCGGTCTTGCAGAAGAAGGCGACGCAGCCCTTGACTTCGAGTTTGTTGCCGCCGTCGACCAGCTTCACCGACTTGGCGTTGAAATTCCTGTCATCCGAGGGCTTGTAGCCGTTGCCGCCGCCCCAGGTGCCGTCCTTGTTGGCCTTGAGGTTCCACAAGGTGACGATGCCGACGAACGGCTTGTTCTTGTACTGGCCGCTGCATCCGGTGCAGGTCGCCGGCAGGCCCAGGTTCTCGGTGATCTTCGCGGCCAGCGTGCCGTTCTTGGCCTCGTAGACCTCGGTGATGGTCATGGCCTTGCCGGTCTCGTCGTCCAGCGTCTTCCACTTGCCGATCGGCGAAGCGTGGTTCTGCGCCGTGGCGGAGAACGCGATGGACGCGAGCGCGGCGGCGAGGATGATCTTGCGCATGTGAGTCCCCTCCCAGGGATGTGGCGGGGCGCGGCGCGCCCGTTGCGGATTTATACCGCATCCGGCGACGTATGGAAGCCGTTCATTCAGCCGCCCTTTGGCGTGCCCAGCCCGGCTTCATCCACGTCCGGCGTGGCGGGCTCGCGCGTATCGGTGGTCGGCTTTACCGCTGGTATGCGGGACGCCGGGTGGCCGGCGTCTTTCACCTGTTCCGCCTCGCCGACCGTGACTTGCCCGATGCGCGGCTTCATCCAGATGCCGTCGTGCCAGGCCCGGTACATCTTCGGGTTCCAGAATTTCTCGTCGTAGAACTTGCTGCCGTCGATTTCCTCGGGGCCGGCAGGACCCGGCACCGATATCTTCAGCGTGCCGGCGGATCCGGTCCTGCTGCCGGTCATCCTGAGCCGTTCACGACGCAGCACCCTGGCGAGGCGAGGCTGCGCCGCGGCATCACCGTATTTCGCGTAGATCGCTTCACCTTGCGCCAGTGCGTCGTCGCGTTCGACTTCGCCCAAGGCATTCCAGTAGCGTTCGCGCAGCACCAGGAAGCCCTCGTAGCCGCGCTCGGCCGCAAGATCCATCCAGGCGTACGCCTGCGGGCGATCTGCCGCCGTGCCCGTGCCATTCCACAGCATCTCGGCCAGCATGCCTTGCGAGGGCTTGTCGCCGTAATACGCGGCCCGCTGGAAGAAGCGGAACGCATCGGCATGCTTGCCTTGCCTTCGCTGCTCCAAGCCCAGCAAGCGGTAACGCAGGTCCGGGTGACTGCCCAGGAAGCCCGCCCGGATCATGCCTTCGTCGATATCCGGGTTGACGGGCTTGCCGTTTGTCCCCCACGCCGGCGCGCCCGTGCAGGCGGCAAGCAGGGTGGCCAGCGCGATGGCGGCCGAGCGGGTGTTCTTCATCGTGTCCGGTTCATCCAGGGGTTCGCGGCGATGCTGATGGCCGCCCGGATGGTTGTCATCCGTCGTTGGTCATGATCGCGGCGACAGGGCCGGGGTTGCCGGCCCTGTCGCGCGCCTCATGGTGCCGCGGGCGAGGCGTTGCCGCCCAGGTGGCGGGCGAAGAAATCGAGCATCCGGGTATACAGCTCGACGCGATTCTTCACATCGTAGTACCCGTGCATCTCGCCAGACTGGATGATCACGCCCTCCGGCTTGTTGCCGGCGGCGACCAAGGCCTTCTCCATGGCTTCGGTCTGTTCGGGCGGAGCACGCATGTCGCGTGCCCCGGCCGCCAGGAACACCGGGATCTTGATTTCGGCGGCGCGTCTGGCGGGAGAGTTCTGCGCCCATGCGGCGGGGTCCGTGCCGTGGGTGCGGCGGAGATAGCGCAGGCCCGATTCGCGCTGGGGGATGTCGCCTTTCTTGAACATCATGTCCACGTCGTAGACACCGACGTAGCCGAAGGCGCACTTGAACAAGCCGGGCGCGCGAATCGGCGCCATCATCGCCGAATAGCCGCCGAAGCTGCCGCCGTAGATGCAGACCCGGTTCCTGTCGACGTAACCGTTCTGGATCGTCCATTGCGCGGCATCGATGATGTCGTTCTGGATGCCCTGGGCCCATTGCATGTGTCCCGCGTCCTGGAAGCCGCGGCCATAGCCGCTCGACCCGCGGTAATTGACCTGCAGCACGGCATAGCCGCGGTTCGCGAACAATTGGGCTTCGGGGTTGAACCCCCAATTGTCGCGGGGGCCGATCGGGCCGCCATGCGGGTTGACGATCAACGGCAGGTTCTTGCCGCTCGAGCCGCGCGGCAGGGTGAGGTAGCCATGGATGAGCCTGCCGTCGCGGGCGCTGAAGCTGAAAGGCTTCACCGTCGCCATGCGTGCCTTGTCCAGCTTGGGGTAGCGCCCCATCAGGAAGCGCGCCTTGCCGGTATCGCGGTCGTACAGGTACAGCTCGCCGGGGTTGCTGTCGCTGTAGACCGACACGACGATTTTCTTGCCGTCTTGCGTGTAGCTCGAGAAATCGATCATTTGCCCGGGGAAGGCGGACGCGAGCGAGGCATACAGTTCCGCATCGGGGTGGCTTTCGTCGAGCAGCTTCACCACCGGGGCGCCGGCTTCAGTCGCTACTGCCAGCAAGGTGGCGTCGTCGGTCGACCAGATGTAGTTGGAGATGTCCGCGACCTTCTCCTGGAACAGCGGGGTGAAGCTGCCGGTGGCAGTATCAAGGGTGCCGACGGCCGAAGGATTCTTGCCGTCATCCTGGTCGGCGTACACCACGCCGGTGGACGTGGTACGGATCACCTGCAGGTGCTTGCCCCCGGTCTTGGATGCGTTGACCAGCGTCCAGCCGCTTTCGTCCTTGCGGTAAAGTTCCGTGCGTTCGTCGTATTCGCCATCCTCGTTGGTGCTGGAGGAACACACCGCGAAGCGCGGCAACTTGGCGGAGTCCAGCGAGATGCTGCAGTTTTCCTTGGGCGCGCGGCCCAGCGAGGTGCGCCGTCCGCTCAGCACGTCCATGCGGACGATCTCGGTGCCGGCGCCTTCCGACGAGCGCGGGTAGTAGACCTGCATGACCACGTTCTGGTCGTCGTTGCGCAGGGTGTCGAGCAGGGAGAAGCTCTCGGCCCCGACCGTCTTGCTGCGCTGGCTGGCATCGCGCGTCCCGTAGAAGATCAGCGGGCGAGCCTGTGTCCCGTCCGCGTTGACCGCGAACCATTCCCCGGTCGAGAACGGTTGCGCATACCCGCCCATCTTGCGGACGGCATTGAACATGAGTCGGGTCGGGCTCACCCAGTAGAAGCTGCCGATGCTCTTTTCCTCGGGCAACTGGTTGACCTTGAGGATGGCGAGGTCGCGGGTCCGCATCACGGTCAGGACGTCCTGGTTGCCGCGATCCACGGTGACGGCGAGGTATTCGCCATTGGGGGAGATCTTCACCGCGCCATAACTGGCGTGGCCGACGAAGTCCTCGATGGAATAGGCTGCGGCCGATGCCTGGCCCCACGCGAGTCCGGGCGTCGCGCCTGCGCAAGCCAGTGCGATCGCTGCGATGGTTGTCTTCATGTAGTCCTCGTTCGCTGTTCGATGGGCGACCCGCGGGCAAAAAAAGACCCGGCGATGGCCGGGTCTTTTTCTGGTGCAGGCCGTGGATCAGAACTTGTATTCGGCCGTGAGCGTGAAGCGACGGCCCATCGGATCCGCACCGATGGTGTAGTCGTAGTACGGGTAGCCGGTGTTGCTGTTGTCCGGACGGAAGGTGTTGTTGGTGACGTTCACCACCGTGCCCATCAGCGACAGGTTCTCGTTGATGCGCTTGCCCAGCGAGATGTTGTAGAGCATGTACGGCTCGAGGCGGGAGCTGTATGCGCCGCCTGCCGCGTTGACGCCATTCACGGCGGCGAAGCTGCCGTTGGAGCCGTAGCGGGTGCCGAACAGCGTGGCCGACCAGGTGTTCAGCGACCAGCCGATCGAGCCGCGCACGCGGCTGCGCTGATCCGAAATGATCGGGTCATTGCGGTAATCGACCAGCGGGTCGGTGTCGAATTGCTTGTACTTGTTGGTCAGCATCAGCGAGTAGCCGACATCGAAATTGAACTTGCCGATGCGGTCAGTGGTGAGCGAGTACTTCCAGCTCGCGTCGATGCCGCTGGTATCGGTCAGCGCGGCATTGATGTAGGCCGAGTTGATGCGCGAGATGCGGTTGTCGGTGCTGGAACCCGGCTCGCCCACGGTACGGGTGATCAGGCTGGTGATGTTCTGGCAGTAGGCCGAGGACGCCTCGTGCTCGAACGCCGTGCCGTCGCGCTTGACGCCGAGGCGGCAGTTGGCCTCGTTCTCAAGCAGGTAGGCCGAACTCAGCTGGGTGGCCTGGTCGGCCAGCTTGATGCGCCAGTAGTCGATCGACACGCTCATGTTGTCGGCCACGTCCCACACGAAACCGGCGGTGAAGGACTTGCCTTCTTCTTCCTTGAGCAGCGGGTTGCCGGCGATCAGCGTCTGCGCCTGGTAGATGGTCGGGTCGTTGGTCACGTTGCACTGGGTGCGCGTGCGCGGGCCGGTGGTCAGGCCCAGGCCGGTACCGGAGCGGCAGGAGTATTCGTCGAGCACGGTCGAATACGAGGCGGCGCCTTCCGCATATACCAGCTGCATGTCCGGGGCACGGAAGCTGGTGGCGTAGGACGCACGCAGCAGCAGGCTGTCGACCGGGCGGTACTTCAGGCCGATGTTGTAGGTGATCGCGTCGTCGACGGCGGTGATGTCGTCGTACTTGTCCCAGCGCGCGGCGATGTCCATGTCCAGCTTGCTGAAGATCGGGACGTTCAATTCGACGCCGGCTGCATAGCGGTCGCGGGTGCCGTGGGTGCGGCCGGAGCTGGTCAGGTTGTAGACGGTCCCGGCATCGATCGGGCGCAGCTGGTCGAGGCGCGGATCGCTCTTCAGGTCGGTTTCCTGGGTGCCGGACTCGAGGATCGCGGCGAAGCCAAGCGGACCCGCGGGCAGGTCGAACAGGTCGCCCGACAGGGTGAAGTTGAAGTTCGAGGAGCTGGTTTCGCCGCGGTTGATCACGCGGGTCGCGAACGAGCGGTAGATTTCCGGGGTGATCGGGGCATACCAGCGGGCCAGGTTCAGGCTGTAGACCGGGTAGATGCCGCCGGCGACGCCGGTCGAGGATGCCCAGCCCTGCTGCGGGCCCAGGAAGTAGTCGTGGACCGCCTTGGCGAGCAGGCGCGGGCGATCGGCGGTGTACTCGTAGCGGGAGGTCTGGTAGGACACTTCCCAGTCGAAGCGGTCGCCGAGGGTGCCGTTCGCGCCGATGGTGGCGTTGTAGGTGTTCTCGTCGTACAGCGTGGTGGCAGCTTCATTGCCGCCGAGCTCGAACGGGTTGAACACGCGCTGCAGCTGCAGCAGGCCGCCGGCTTGCGGATCGTAGTAGAGCGACGTGGTGGCGCCGCTGCTGGTGGTCAGGAAGCGGTCGCCGCTGGTGCCCCAGAATTCGGTGCCGCTGCTCGACTTGCCGTCGGCGTGGTAGTAGGTGAAGTCGCCGAAGAACTGCAGGCTGTCGCTGACGTCGAACCGGCCATTGATGTAGCCGGAGTAGTTCGAGCCCGCGTTGAAGATCGAACGCGAAGCCGGCTGCGTGAACGAACCGCAGTAGGTGCCGCGCGTCGCGGTGGTCACCGTGGTGTAGCCGAATGCGTCGCACGCGGCCTGGCCCGGATAGAAGGCATTGGTGTTGACGGCGCCGCCCGGGCGGGTATTGCCGCGGATGGCGATCAGCGAAAGCGCCGGGTTGGTGATGCTACCGAGCGGCCCTCGGCGGGTGTCGGAGAGGAAGTCGCGCTGGCTGGCGAACACCGGGTCCCACTTCTCGTACTGCAGGGCATACACGGTGCTCCAGCGGTCGCCGCTGGCGCCGCCCGAGAACTCGAGCTTGCCGCGGTCGCCGCCACCAGCCGAGGTGGTGCCGACGGTCAGGCGGAGGTTGTGCCCGTCGATGTTCTCGCGGGTCACGATGTTGACCACGCCGGCGACGGCGTCCGAACCGTAGATCGCCGATGCGCCGCCGGTCAGGACTTCGACGCGCTCGACGATCGAGGACGGAATGGCCTTGACGTTGACGACGTTGTTGTCGCGGTTGTAGGGCTGCGGGTACTGGGCCGGGCGACGGCCGTTCACCAGGGTCAGGGTGTAGCCGGGGCCCAGGTTGCGCAGGTTCACGACTTGCGCGTTGGGGGTGAACCCGCTGACCGCGAGGTCGCCGGTGAACGAGGACGTGGTGTTCTGGGTCAGCGTCTGCAGCATGTCGCCGACGGTCTGGAAACCTTCGCGCTCGATATCCGCGCGGGTGATCACGGTGATCGGTGCCGGGCCTTCGATCTCGACGCGCTTGATGCGCGAACCGACGACGGTGACCTGGTCAAGGGTCTTGGTGCCGTCCTGGGTGGCGGTGGCGTCGGTCTTGTCGGAAGACTGGTCCTGTGCCATTGCCGAGGCGGCTGGCAGCAGCATCGCGGCGGCAAGCGCCAGCGTGAGTGGGCTACGGGTGAAGCGGATATTGGTGCGGACAGCCATGGATTTCCCCTGTAGGAGGCGGTTGCAAACGTCGATATGAAGCAGGACCGGCCAAGCCGGAATCCTGACGATAACAAGTAATTAACGTAGTTGCCACAAGACCTTAGCAATTTCATGCTATGGCGATGAGCGTCAAAGCCGGGTCCGCAGCCGCCCGAATGGTTGGCGGGGCTAGACTTGCCGCCCCCGACACAGCGATCCGCCCATGCCCCGCCTCCCCACCCACGCCGTCCAGGGCGAGCTGAAGCCCTTGGCCAATGTCCGCAACATCGTCGCCGTCGGCTCCGGCAAGGGCGGGGTGGGCAAGTCCACCACCGCGGTCAACCTGGCCTTGGCGCTGGCGGCCGAGGGTTTGGCGGTGGGGGTGCTGGATGCCGATGTCTATGGCCCGAGCGTGCCGATGATGCTGGGCCTGTCCGGCCGGCCCGACAGCCCGGACGGCAAGACCATCGAGCCGATGCGCGCGCACGGGATCGAGGCGATGTCGATCGGCCTGCTGGTCGACCAGGACGCGCCGATGATCTGGCGCGGGCCGATGGCGACCTCGGCGCTGACCCAGTTGCTGACCGAGACCCGCTGGGGCGACCTCGACGTGCTGGTGGTCGACCTGCCGCCCGGCACCGGCGACATCCAGCTGACCATGGCGCAGAAGATCCCGGTGGCCGGTGCGGTGATCGTGACCACCCCGCAGGACATCGCCACCCTGGATGCGCGCAAGGCGCTGAAGATGTTCGAGAAGCTCGATATCGCGGTGCTCGGCCTGGTCGAGAACATGGCGGTGCATGTCTGCAGCAACTGCGGCCATGCCGAACACATCTTCGGCGAGGGCGGGGCGGCACGGATGTCCGGGCAGTACGGCGTGCCGGTGCTGGGTTCCTTGCCGCTGCAGATCGGGATCCGCGAACAGGGCGATGCCGGCACGCCGATCGTCGCCGCGCAGCCGGATTCGGCGGCTGCCCGGGCCTATCGCGAGCTGGCGCGGGCGATGCTGGCCCAGCTCGAGCTGCGTCCGAAAGTCCGCAGCGGGATCATGGCCTCGCTGCTGGGCGGGTAGGCGCGCAGGTAGAATTGCCCGCTTCGCCTCCGACCGACGACCCGACCCGATGAGCATCAAGAGCGACCGCTGGATCCGCCGCATGGCGCAGGAACAGGGCATGCTGGAGCCGTTCGAGCCCGGCCAGGTCAAGCAGGTCGACGGCAACCGCATCGTCAGCTACGGCACCTCCAGCTACGGCTACGACGTGCGCTGCTCGCGCGAGTTCAAGGTGTTCACCAACATCAACTCGACCATCGTCGACCCCAAGCACTTCGACCCGAAGAGCTTCGTCGACGTGGTGGCCGACGAGTGCATCATCCCGCCGAATTCGTTCGCGCTGGCGCGTACCGTCGAGTACTTCCGCATCCCGCGCGACACCCTGGTGGTCTGCCTGGGCAAGAGCACCTACGCGCGTTGCGGGATCATCGTCAACGTGACCCCGCTGGAACCGGAGTGGGAAGGCCACGTCACCCTGGAATTCAGCAACACCACGCCGCTGCCGGCGCGCATCTACGCCAACGAAGGCGTGGCGCAGATGCTGTTCTTCCAGGCCGATGCCGACGATGTCTGCGAGACCAGCTACAAGGACCGCGGCGGCAAGTACCAGGGGCAGACAGGCGTCACCTTGCCGAAGACCTGAGTTCGCTCAGGGCGCGGCCAGCTCCTTCTCGATGGCGAGCAACAGCGCCCTGGTCTCCAGGTCGCTGTTGTGCAGCAGGTTCCAGTTGAGGATGGCCCATTCGCGCTGGCTGCACAGGTACGCGGCGAACCCCGGGTTGTCCCGCGCCAGCGCCACGATCTCCGATGCCGGGCGCTGGTCGAACACCGAAACCCCGAGCGGGTATTGCTGGATCACGCCGTCGGTGCGGAACGTGCGGAACACATTGGTCTGCGTGTCCAGCAGGTCGTCGTAGTTGCCGTAGTAGGTCTGGATATGGCGCGCCAGTGTGCGGTTCTTCAACAAGCCAAGGCGGCCGGAATTGATCAGCGACTCGTAGGCGTTGCGCGAGCGCACCGAGACGCGGACCAGGTTGATCGAACCCATCAGCTGGTCGAGCTGGTCCGGCGGGAAGGCGTCGACCTTCGGCGCGTTCCATGATCTCGACGCAAGTTTCAGCGTGGTCGGCAGGCGGGTGCCGAAGGCCTCGCGGTAGATGTAGTCGACGGCGGCGATGCGCATCTTCGTCGAATCGACGAGCTCCTCGCCGATGGCCTCGTGCGTGTGCAGGTCCTGGGCGATCTCGGACAGGTGCCCGCGCACCAAGTCGCGTTCGATCCGCGTCTCGTTCCAGTTGGCCGCCTGGATGCCGAGGAACACACCCGCCACCAGGAGCACGAACTCGACGGCGATCGCCGTCCAGTTCTGTTCCTTCAGCGATTGCGACAGGCGGCGCAGCAGCATTTTCGTGCTCCTTTGTCACTGGCAGGCGTAGTCGCCGTTGGCCGATTTCGTGCATAAGTCCGGTGCGCCGTACTTGTCCCACAGCGCCGGGAAGCCCTTGGCCTTGATGTAGGCGGGGAATTCGGGCAACGCGCGCAGCGATTCGCCGGCCGGGCTGAACAGATAGGCCATGAAATCGGAGTTGTCCACCTTCACCCGCGTGCGCTCCAGTTCCATCGCCTGTGCGCCAGCGCCGAGTTGCGCCAGCCAAAGGGACATCATGCCGGGCACGAATTCCGGATCCGACGCGAGGTAGGCATCGATCACGGCAACGGCGCGCGCGCGTTCGGGGGCATTCCCGCCGAGCAAGCCATCGGCCAAGGCTTTCCGCGCGTCAGCAGGCAATTGTCTAAGCATCGGATCCGAGCCATCCGTCCAGATGCGCTTCGCCTGTGCGGCATCGCCATGGCGGAACGCGATCTCGCCGAGTTCGCGGCCGGCCAGCCGCAGGCCCGCGGCCCAGGCCCGCTGCAGCAGCGGCTCGGCATGGGCGATGTCGCCATCGCGCAGATACAACACGCCGCGCCAGCGCATCACGTTCGGCACCAGCGGATCGACCGCCAGCGCGTGCTCGATGCGTTCCGCCCCGGCGCGGTTGTAACCGCTGCGCACCAGCGCCAGCCCGAACCAGAAATTGCTGGTGATGTCGTCCGGATCGAGTTGCAGGGCCTTCTCGAAGTATTCCCGCGATTCGATCAGGCTGATGCTGCCGGACAGCGAACTCGTCATGCCCATCGCCGCCCAGGGTTCGGCCAGGCGCGGGTCGAGTTCGATCGCGCGTTGCGCGTTGGCGCGCACCTGCTTCTCCCTGTCCGCGTAGCGGCCCGGGACATACGTCGGCAGGATCCCGTGCACCGCCGCCAGCCGCGAATACGCGCGGGCGTAGTTCGGATCGAGCGCGATCGCCTGTTCCAGTTGCTTGACCGCGTCGAGCATGTGCGGACCATCGCGATGGTCGAAGATGGCGGAGGCCTGCAGGTACAGCTGGTAGGCATCGGGATTCCGTGTGCCGGCATCGACCAGCCGCTGCGCCTGCTGGCCGGAGAGCGTGAGCTGCAATTTGGCGGCGATGGCCTGGGCGATGCGTTCCTGCAAGGCGAAGACGTCGCTCAAGTCGCCGTCGTAGGTTTCCGACCACTGGAGGTAGCCGTCCTTCGCGCGGATCAGCTGCGCGAAGATGCGCACCTTGTCGCCCTGCTTGCGCACCGAGCCTTCCAGCACGTGGGCCACGCCCAGGGTTTCGCCGATGACGGTCAGGTTTTCGTTCTTGCCCTTGAACTGGAACGACGAGGTGCGGCCCGCGACCTTCAGGTCCTGCACCTGCGCCAGCGCGTTGAGGATTTCCTCGGCGATGCCGTCGGAGAAATAGTCGTTGTCCTTGTCGGCGCTCATGTTGACGAACGGCAGCACCGCGATGGATTTCTCGCTGATCGCGGATTTTCCGGCGATGCCGGCTTCGGCCTTGACCGTTTGCGTGGCGGCGGCCACCAATGCGGCCTCGCGCCGCGGCGCCAACACGAATTTGTCGAACGCGAAGAAGCCCAGCGCCAGCGCCAGCAGCAACAGGAAGATGCGCTCCATGCTGCGTGCGGTCCGCGGCGCGATGGACTGCGCCAGCGGGACATCGGCATCGCGCTTCAGGCCTTCCGGGGTCAACTCGAACACCCAGGCGAACACGATGGCCGGGAGGAAGCCGACCGCCAGCAATCCGACCACCGCCTTCATCGCCCACGCCTGCGCATCGAACACGGGCAGCAGGGTCGCCGCCACCTGCGTCACCAGCCACGCGCCGACCAGGTACAGCCCGGCCATGCGGATCACGTTGCGGCGGCGCAGTTCGGCCAGGAAGCTCATCGGGCGCGTGCCTTGCGGTCCATGTCCAGGCTCAGGTCGGAGATGGCGGTGCCGATGTCGGCATGCCGCAGTTGCAGCGCGGGAACCAGGCGCGGCTGCGCGCGCAACGCCGCCGCCGCGTCGCGGATGGCCGCCTCGGGCAGGCCCAGCGTGCACGGGTAATCGAGCATGTGCGCAAGTGCGGCGTAGTCATAGGCGCGTGGCGGGCGATCCCCGCAACGTGCCGTCAGGGCGTTCTGCACCTCGAAGGACACGCTCTCGCGGAACAGCTTGCGGTATTCCGAATCGATGGATCTGTCGCGAATCTTATCGATCAGCGGATTCATGAAGGTGGCGTTGGCGATCCCGCGCAGGGCGCTGTCGGTGATCAAATCCATGGAGCCGGTGGACACCAGTTCGTCGAAGGTGGCGCGATGTTGATTGGCGTACATGTACTGCGTCGCCCGATAGGCGCTGACGAGGAATTGCTCGTCGGTCGACGGCTCGCGGCCATAGAGCGCGGCGAGGGTGAGTTCGGCATTCCTGCGCACCTGCCGGCTGTATTCGATCAAGGCACGTTCGAACCAGAGTTCGCGGCGGAGATCCTCGCGCAGCCTCGCGCTGAAGGTGTCCGCCTTGGCGCGCAACTCGCGCTCCTGGTTCCAGTTGCCGACCTGGATGCCGAGGAACACGCCCAACACCAGCAACACGAACTCGATGGCGATCGCCGTCCAGTTCTGCTCCTTCAGCGACTGAGTCAGGCGGCGCATGATCATGGCGTCGGCGTCTGCCTACTTGGCGAGTGCGTAGAAATAGTCGACGTAGGACATCGCCGCGCCATCGAAGCCGTCGATGTTCTTGTTCTCCGACTCGATCACGAAGTACTCGTCGGGCGCATGCGCACCGCTGCCGTGGCCCATGCCGAAGTGGCCCGCCGCCAGGCTGAGCGGCGGGTCGGTGAAGGCGAAGCCCGGGTAGGAACCGGCATTGCGCGGCCACAGCAGCGGCGCCATCCCGCATGCGCGCAGCACGGCCAGTTGCGCCTGGATCAGCGGCGCGTCGGCGCGGGTCTGGGTGGGGTTGTAGCCGCCGGTGACGTTGACCTCGATGTCGCCGAAGCCGCGCTTGGCGAGGTGCCGCTTCAATGCCGAAACCGCATCGTCGAACCGCATGCCCGGCACCAGCCGCATGTCGATCTTGGCGACGGCGCGATGCGGCAGCACGGTCTTGCCGCCCGGGCCGGTGTAGCCGCCGACCAGGCCCTCGATGTTGACCGTGGGCTGCGAGACCAGGCGTTCCTGCGCCTGCTGGTAGGGCAGGTCGTCGATCCAGTGCTGCACGCCGTAGGCGGTCTTCGCCTCGGCCTCGCTGTTGGGGGCGATCGCCGCTTTGATCATCGCGCGATGCTCCTCGCTGATCGGCGGCGGCTGCGGATAGTCGTCGATGGCGATGGTGTTGCCGTCCGCGGACACCAGGGTGTCGAGCGCCTTGACCAGCCGCCACGCGGGGCTGTCGACCATCGCCTTGAGCGAGGAATGGATGTCGCGGCTCGGCCCGCGGCCCCATTGTTCGCCGCTGGCCACCAGCTCGAGCTCGACGATGCCCTTCGCGCCCAGGCTGACGGTGACGATGCCGTCGGTGTCCTGCATCGCGCTGGGCATGAACACGCCCACCGTCTTCGCCAGCGCGGCCTGCACCTGCGGCGCGCGCACGATCTGGCCGATGTGCGGCGAGCCGATCTCCTCCTCGCCCTCGGCGATCAGCGCGATGTTCACCGGCAGCTTCACGTTGGCCGCCTTGAACGCGTGCAGCGCGGCCAGGAACGCGGCCTCCGGGCCTTTCTGGTTGACCGCGCCGCGGCCCATCATCACCTGGCCGTAGCCGGGCTTGTGGACGATCCGGCCTTCCAGCGGCGGGCTGCTCCATTCCTTCGGGTCGTACTGCTTGACGTCGTACATGAAGTACACGCCGACGGTCTTCGGCGCGCCGGCATCGAGGGTGGCGAACACGCCGGGCTTGCCGTCGGTGGGGATGATGTCCGCATGCTGGAAGCCGGCCTCCAGCAGCAGCTGGCGCATGTGTTCGGCGCCTTGCGCGGCGTTGAGGTTCTCGGCGGCGATCGAGGGCAGCGCGATCCAGTCGCGCAGGCGCTGGACGTTGGCATCGTGTTGCGCCGTCAGCTGCGCGCGCAGCGGCGCGTGCGTGCCATCGGCCGCGTGGACCGGCGCCAGCGCGGCGAGGCCAAGCACGAGCGCAGCGGCGATGCCGCCGGACGAAATCGGGCGATGCGGGGACATCCGATGCTCCTTGGTTGCCATGGAAGGGTGGGCATCACGTGCCTGGCGGCCGTGGTGCGCGTCGCGGCGGCGTGCGGTCAGCGGGTGCAGGCGCATGGCGCCCTGCTGAACGTTGTCCGGCCTGCGGCAGGCGTTGCCGGCCGCACGGGGTCATCGGCGTTGCGGCAGGCGGGCCCGCTCATGCGGGGCCCCTGCAGGGCGTCTGGTTCCGATCCATCGCCATCCCCCTTGGCGTTGTCGGTACGAACGTGAATGGGTCGGCTTTCAGGCCAGACTGGTGCGCAATGCCTTGACCCGCTCGATCAGTTCCTCGGGCGCGTACGGGCGCGCGGTCGCGTTGCCCCAGACCGGCCGCGGCCAGGCGATGTCGTCGCGATAGCGGGCGATCACGTGCACATGCAGCTGCGGGACCATGTTGCCGAGCGCGGCCACGTTGAGCTTGTCCGGCTTGAACAGGGTCTTCAGCGCGCGGCAGGCGGCATCGATCTCGGCGGTGAGCTGGCTGCGCTGGGCGGGGTCGAGGTCGATGATCTCGACCATGTCCGCGATGCGCGGCACCAGCACCAGCCACGGATGGTTGGCATCGTCCATCAGCCGCACTTCGCACAGCGCCAATTCGATGACGGGCACGGTGTCGTTGGCCAATTGCGGGTGAAGCTGCCAGGCGTTCATGAGGTGTGCTCCGCGAGGAAGGCGAGGGTGCGCTCGCGCGCCAGCGCCGCGCTTTCGGCATGGAAGTGATGCGGGTCGACGTCGCGGTTGAAGGCATGGTCGGCGGCGGCGTAGACGAACACGCTCGCCTGCGGCTGCAGTTCGCGATGACGGACGATGTCCTCGGGTGGAATGCTGCGGTCGTGGCCGCCGAAATGGAACATCAGCGGCGCCTGCGCGGGTTCGGCGATGAACGGCATGGTCCGCGCGCCGTAGTAGCTCACCGCCGGCAGGCGCAGCCGGGTATTGGCGAGGAAGGCCATCGAGCCGCCCCAGCAATAACCGACCACGCCGGGATGGTGGTGCGCCTCGCGCAGCCAGCGCGCCGCGGCGGAGACCACCTGCAGGGCGCGCTCCGTCCCGAGTTCGGCCACCAGCTCGCGACCACGGGTGAAACCGGCATCGCCATAGCCGAGTTCGACCTCCGGCTGCACCGGGTCGAACAGCGCCGGCGCCATCGCCACCAGCCCGTGCTTCGCGAACCCGTCCGCCACCGCGCGGATGTGCGCATTCACCCCGAAGATCTCCTGCAGCACGATCACCGCGCCGCGCGGCGGCTTGTCCGGGCGGGCCAGCCAGGCGCGGACCGGGCCGGCGGGGGTGTCGAGGTGGATCCAGTCGCCCATCGCAGCCTCCGGCCTCGCGGCGGGGTGGGGACGTATAATTTCGCACCTTTTCGCGGTGCCCGTGCATGTCCCTGCAACAACCCAAGGTCGGTTTCGTCAGCCTCGGCTGCCCCAAGGCGCTGGTCGATTCCGAGCGCATCCTCACCCAGTTGCGGGTCGAGGGCTACGACCTGGTGCAGAGTTACGACGATGCCGACGTGGTGGTGGTCAACACCTGCGGCTTCATCGACAGCGCGGTGGCCGAATCGCTGGACGCGATCGGCGAGGCGATGGCCGAGAACGGCAAGGTCATCGTCACCGGCTGCCTGGGCAAGCGCAGCGAGGTGATCCGCGAGGCCTACCCGGACGTGCTCTCGATCAGCGGCCCGCAGGACTACCAGAGCGTGATGGAAGCGGTGCACGTCGCGCTGCCGCCGAAGCACGATCCGTTCATCGACCTGGTGCCGGATTACGGTCTGAAGCTCACGCCGAAGCACTACGCATACCTGAAAATTTCCGAGGGCTGCAACCATCGCTGCAGCTTCTGCATCATCCCGTCGATGCGCGGCGACCTAGTCTCGCGCCCGGTCGACGAGGTGTTGCGCGAAGCCGAGAAGCTGGTGCGCGGCGGCGTCAAGGAATTGCTCGTCGTTTCGCAGGACACCAGCGCGTACGGCGTCGACGTGAAGTACGCCGAGCGCACCTGGCGCGACAAGCAGTACCAGACGCGGATGAAGGCGCTGTGCGAAGGCCTGTCCGAACTCGACGTGTGGACGCGCCTGCACTACGTGTATCCGTACCCGCACGTGGACGACATCATCCCGCTGATGGCGGAGGGGAAAATTCTTCCGTACCTCGACATCCCGTTCCAGCACGCCAGCCCGCGCGTGCTGAAGCTGATGAAGCGGCCCGGCGCGGTCGACAAGACCCTGGAGCGCGTGCAGCGCTGGCGTGCGATCTGCCCGGAGCTGACCATCCGCAGCACCTTCATCGTCGGCTTCCCCGGCGAGACCGAGGCCGAGTTCGAGGAGCTGCTGGATTTCCTCGACGAAGCGCAGCTGGACCGCGTCGGCGCCTTCGCCTATTCGCCGGTGGACGGCGCCAAGGCGAACGAATTGCCGGATCCAGTCGATGAAGACCTCAAGCAGGAGCGCCTGGCGCGTTTCATGGAGCGGCAGGCGGCGATCAGCGAAGCGCGGCTGGCGGCCAAGGTCGGCACGGTGCAGCAGGTGATCGTCGATGCGATCGACGGCGAGCTCGCCATCGCGCGATCGAAGGCGGATGCGCCGGAGATCGATGGCCTGGTGCAGGTCCAGGACGGTCGCGAAGCCGGCCTCCAGCCCGGCGATTTCGCATTCGTCCGCATCATGGGCAACGACGAGCACGACCTGTATGGCGAAGTCGAGTACAACGCGTAACGCGATCGGTTTGTTGGCGATGCTTGGCCTTGCGATTGCCGGGCCGGCGCCCGCGAAGGATCCGCGGGGACAGGGCAGCCGGAATTCTGGATTCCGTCGGACAAGGACCTGCTGGTCGATTTGCCCGATGGCGCCCATCTCGAAACCCGGCGCAACGGCGACATCAACGGCGATGGCATCCCCGATGTCGCCTTCGTCGGCGGCAACGAGGACGCGCGTTGGCTGGTGGTGAAGATCGGCTACAAGGACGAACTCGACTGGGGCTTCGAGCCGGCGTCGATCAACAAGAAGCTCGATCCGTTTCCGCTGGGCGCAGCCAGCCTGTCGGTGAAGAAGGACGTGCTGGTGGTCGGCGACCTGACAGGCGGCACCACCGCGACCATGGCGACCTACCGCTATCGCTGGGATCCGAAGCTCAAGCGCATGCGCCTGATCGGCCTGGACGCCACCACCTACAGCCGCACCAACAGCCACGACATGGTCGAGACCAGCTGGAACCTGCTGACCGGCGCGCACCAGGTCGTGCGCGGCATCGTCAACCAGGCCGCGAAGCGCGACGACGATCCGGCCTACCTGTATTCAAAACCGCAGCGCACGTCGCGCAAGTCGGTGCCGGTGTACATGGAAGACACGCCGAACCCGGACGGCCTGGTGGCTGCCGAAAGCGTGCCCGCCGGCGAGGATCGCGACTGAACCGCGCCGTGTCGCCTTGACGCCGGCGCCTGTCGGCGCAAGATGGGGCGCCACGATCCGGAGCTACCGCATGGCCAACAGGCGCTGGTTCACGCGTTTCGCCAATGCCGCTTCGCGCTTCGCCGGCAGCCCGTTGAGCTTCGTGCTGGCGCTGCTGGTGGTGCTGGCGTGGATCGTGACGGGGCCGCTGTTCGGCTTCAGCGACACCTGGCAGCTGGTGATCAACACCGGCACCACCATCGTCACCTTCCTGATGGTGTTCCTGATCCAGAACAGCCAGAACCGCGACGCGCGCGCGCTGCAGATCAAGCTGGACGAACTGATCCGCGCCACCCGCGGCGCGCACAACAGCCTGCTCGACCTCGAGGAGCTGGAGGAGCGGGAGTTGCAGACGTTCCAGGATCGCTACGAGGCGCTGGCCCGGCGCGCGCGGGAGTGCGACATCGCGGACGACGACAACGACGTGGGCACGCCGGAAGTCGCGGCACCGACGGATCCCGCTCAGCCGCGATAGCGGATCCCGACGATCGCGTAGCGCACGACGCCGCCCGGCAGCACGGCGTCGAATCCGTCGTCCACGCGTTTCCTGAGCATCGCCCGCGCCAGCGGCGCGTCGATGCTGATCCAGCCGCGCTGCGCGTCGGTCTCGTCCGGGCCCACGATGCGGTAGCGCACCAGCTCGCCGCTGTCCAGGTCTTCCAGTTCGACCTCCGCGCCGAAGAACACCGCGTCGCGGTCGGCGGGCGCGGCATCGACCACGCGCAAGGCCTCCAGCCGCTTGCTCAGGTAACGCACCCGGCGGTCGATCTCGCCGAGTTGCTTCTTGCGATAGGTGTACTCGGCATTCTCCGAGCGGTCGCCCTCGGCCGCCGCGGCGGCGAGGGCCTTCACCACGCCGGGGCGCTTCGCCCGCCACAGGTCGTCCAGTTCCGATTTCAACCGGTCGTGGCCTTCGCGGGTGATCAGCGCCGTGCTCTTCTCGGCGGGGGGACGCCAACGGCTCATGCGGACAACGGTTCCGGTGGAGCGCTGGCCGACGCGGCGCGGCGGAAGTAGTACCTGCGCTGCCAGGCCACGAACAACAGCACGGCGCCCAGATAGAACGGCGCGCTCGACGCGCCGCCGGGCAGGTTGGCGCCGCCGATGGTGGGGAAGGCGGCTTCCAGCAGGCGCCCGTGCGTATTGGCGCTCCAATGCAGGAACACAGCCGGCCACACCGAGCCGCCGGCGCGCGGCACCAGCCATACCAGCAGCAGCGACAGCGTCAGGCAATGCGAGGCGAAGCCCAGCGTGGAGCGCAGCGAGGAGAACACGCTGTCGTAGAACGCCGGTAGATGCCAGACGGCCCAGATGAGGGCGACGACCAGTGCGGTCAGGAACGGCGACATGCGAGTCAGCAGCGTGTTCTGGAGATAACCGCGCCAGCCGAACTCCTCGGCGAACGGGCCGGTGATCCACGCCGTTGCCAGCATGGTGAGGAAGCCGGCATCGAGGGCGGGGTGGAAAGCGGACGGCAGCTTGCCCGCCGCGCGCAGCGCCATCCACCCGAGCCCGAGGCCGAGCGGAATCAGATAGCCGATGACGATGAAACGCAGCGACCCGGCCACGCGCAGTGTGCGCCGGCCGAACGCGCGCAGCCCGTCCAAGCCGCCTTCGGCATAGCTGGCGGCAAACCCGCCGAGGCTGCAGAAGAGTGCGGTGTACCAATACAGCGGGTTGTCCTCGCTCATGAAGATGTCGCAGGCCCAGACCGGGACGAACGCCATGAACAGGAAAACCGCAAGCCCGCGCTGGGTCTTGGTCATCGATATGTCCTAGAGGTGTTGTGAAGAAAAAACAACGGCGCACTCAACGCCTGCCGAAGATCCCGCGCGCGCTCCATTTGCCGAACGGCCCGCCGTATTGCCGGCCGCCGATTCGCCGATCAAGCCGCCGACATTGCGCGTGGTCTGCTTCGCCATGCGTTCCGCCACGCCTTGGCGGCGCCGGGTCCCCGACAGGAGCTCGCCGATCTCCTGGCCGGGGCAGGCCGTGGTTGTGCCGCGTGCTCACCAGTGCGACGTGCGCGCCGAAGAACACCGCATCGCGATCCGCGGGCGCGGCGTCCGCCTTCAGCCGGTCGTGCCCGGCGCGCGTGATCAGCGCGATGCTGCCGGGCGGACCCCAGCGCCCCATCGATCAACGGCGCCGCAGGCTGTAATCGAGCTTGCTGTCGATCGGCTTGCCTTCGGTATCCAGCGCGCGCAACTCGTTGCCGGAGACGACTTCGAACCAGCGGTCGCGCTCCTGCTTGTCTTCCGGATCGAGCAGCAGGGTCTTGCCGTCTTCCTTTACGGTCCAGGTGCCCTTGAGGGTGAAACTGCTGCTGTCGCTGTCCTGGTAGACCTCGCTCATGGTGAAGCCGCCTTCCGGGGCGAACGCGATGCTGGTGTCGATGCCGGGGCAGTCCGCGCAGGGCAGGGTGCCGCCGTAGGTGCCGGCGAACGCCTTCGCGTCGAAACCCGGGGCGGCGCTGGATGGCGAGTTCTGGTCGATTTCGGAGATCACCGCACTCTTGATCTCTTCGGTCGGCGCGGCGGCGACGGCTGCGGGCGGCGCCTCGGCTTCGCGCTTGCAGGCGGCGAGGGCGAGGCAGGACAGGGCGAGTGCAAGGAAAATGCGCGAGCGGTTCATCGTGTGGTCTCGTCGATGGGTTGCGGATGGTCGGGGATCAGCGTTTGCCGCCGAAGATGCTGCCGAGGATGCCGCGCAGGATCTGCCGGCCGACCTGGTTGCCGACGGTGCGGGCGGTCTGCTTGGCCATGGTCTCGATCATGCCCTGGCGGCGCTTGGTGCCGAACACGGCGTCCTTGACCGCACCGCCGAAACCGCCTTCCTCGGCATCGTCGTCTTCGCGGGTCTTCGCTTGCGGCGCCTGCGCCTGTTCGGCTTTCGTTTCCGCTTTCTTCGCCAGCAGTTCGGCGGCGGAATCGCGGTCGATGCGGGTGTCGTACTTCATGCCGACCGGGCTGCCGGCGCGCACCTGCGCGCGTTCGGCCTCGGTGATCGCGCCCATCCGGCAACGCGGCGGCGCGACCAGGGTCTTCTCGACCGGCATCGGGATGCCCTTGTCCTGCAGGGTCGAGACCAGCGCCTCGCCGACGCCGAGCTGGCCGATGGTCTTGGCCACGTCCAGGCCGGGATTGGCGACGAAGGTTTCCGCGGCGGTCTTGACCGCCTTCTGGTCGCGCGGGGTGAACGCGCGCAGCGCATGCTGGAAGCGGTTGCCCATCTGGCCGAGGATCTCGTCCGGCACGTCGTCGGGGAACTGCGAGCAGAAGTACACGCCGACGCCCTTGGAGCGGATCAGGCGGACGACCTGTTCGATGCGCTGGCGCAGCGCCGGCGGCGCGTCGTCGAACAGCAGGTGCGCCTCGTCGAACACGAAGACGAGTTTCGGCTTGTCGAGGTCGCCGACTTCCGGCAGGTTCTCGAACAGTTCGCTGAGCAGCCACAGCAGGAAGCTGGAATACAGCTTGGGCTTCAGGATCAGCTGGTCGGCGGCCAGGATGTTGACCACGCCGCGGCCGTCGGTCGTGGTGCGCATCAGGTCGGCCAGTTCCAGCGCCGGTTCGCCGAAGAACAGCTCCGCGCCTTCCTGTTCCAGGCGCAGCAGGGCGCGCTGGATGGCGCCGATCGACTGCGTGCTGACCAGGCCGTAGGAGGTGGACACGTCCTTGCGTTCCTCGGCGATCAGGCCGAGCAGGGCGCGCAGGTCCTCGAGGTCGAGCAGCAGCAGGCCGCGGTCGTCGGCCAGCTTGAACACGATGTCGAGCACGCCGCCCTGGGTCTCGTTCAATTCGAGGATGCGGCCGAGCAGGGTCGGGCCCATCTCGCTGACGGTGGTGCGCACCGGGTGGCCGAGCTTGCCCCACAGGTCCCAGAACACCACCGGCGCGGCTTCATTGCGGTAATCGGCGATGCCCAGCTGGGCGATGCGCTGCTGGATCCTGTCGTTCATGGCACCGGCCGCCGCCAGCCCGGCCACGTCGCCCTTGACGTCGGCCAGGAACACCGGCACGCCGATCCGGCTGAAGCCCTCGGCCAGGGTCATCAGGGTCACCGTCTTGCCGGTGCCGGTGGCGCCGGCGACCAGGCCGTGGCGATTGCCGTATTTCGGCAGCAGGAACACGTTGCCGCTGGTTTCGGTGGTGACGGCCTTGCCGACGAGGATGGGGTCCATGCGAATGCGCGTCCGATGATGGGCTGCTGGGAATGTGAATGCGTGCAACGCCGATTCTATGCGATGCCGGTCGCATTTCCCGTGCCGTGGCGGGTTCCCTTGCCCGCGCGTGGCGGCTACCCTCCCGCTTCCCACGCAGCCCCTCGATGCATCCATGTCCCATCGCGTTTCCGTGTTTGCCGCCGCATTCGCCATCGCCTCGATCGCCGCCTTGTCCGCGCCGGGCGCCCACGCGCAATCGAAGCGCGACCTGGCCGCCGCCAGCGTCCTCCAGCAACGCATGGATGCCGCCGAGAAGCGTTACCGCGACGGCATGCTGGCCGATGACGAGGAAGCCGCCAGCGCCGCCAGCAGCGCCGCGCTGGCCGAGATGAAGACGGTGATCGAGGCCTGCGCGAAGCAGAAGGGCTGCTCGATGCCGGGCATGCTGGCGACCTACGAACGCCTGCTCAAGGCCAGCCCGCAAGCCGGCGAGGAACTGTTCGACGAGGACGGCCAGGACCCGATCGACGAAGCCGACTTCACCGCCGCCGACGTGCCGGACGAGGCG
The DNA here is from genome assembly GCF_006337105.1 of Thermomonas aquatica. Taxonomy (NCBI): domain Bacteria; kingdom Pseudomonadati; phylum Pseudomonadota; class Gammaproteobacteria; order Lysobacterales; family Lysobacteraceae; genus Thermomonas; species Thermomonas aquatica. The sequence goes on from NZ_CP040871.1 coordinate 2,955,805, forward strand.
AACGCAGCCTCGCTGCTGAGCGAGGACGGCCAGCGCTTCGTGCGCATGGTGCAGTTCAACCCGGCGGTGCAGGCCGGCATCCGCCGCTGGCTCACCGACATGCGCCCGTCGCTGATGGACAGCTACGAGAACTACCGCTACATGCAGCACCTGATGTCGCCGCCGTTCAAGCGCCACGGCCTGCCGGAGGCGCTGCTGTTCGGGATCATGGCCAAGGAATCCAACGGCAAGGTGCATGCCGGTTCGCGCGCCGGCGCGGTGGGTCCGCTGCAATTCATGCCGGCCACCGGCCGCCGCTTCGGCCTGGGCAACGACGGCACCGGCTTCGATACCCGCTACGACCCGGCCGCATCGGCCGATGCCGCCGCGCAGTACCTGAGCGAGCGCATGGCCCAGCTCAACAACAGCATCGAACTGTCGCTGGCCGGCTACAACGGCGGCGAGGGCCGCGCGGCGCGGGTGTTCCAGGGCAGCGGCGGGCGCAGCTTCTGGGACTACGACGTCTACAACCAGTTCCCCGCGGAAACCAAGGACTACGTGCCGATGGTGATCGCCGCGGCCTGGCTGTTCCTGCATCCGAAGGAATACGGCATCCGCTGGCCGCGGGTCAGCGCCAGGCCGGCCATGGTCACCCTGACGCAACCGGCCTCGATCTACGAGCTCACCATCTGCCTGGGCAACTACGGTTCGCGCGACGGCTACATGCGCGCGTTGCGCAACCTCAATCCGCGCTGGGACGTGGACAGCACGATTCCCGCCGGTACCGCGCTCAACGCCACCACCCGCATCGCCTGGCTGTATCGCTTCAATTGCGGCAACGGCAAGCGCGCGCAACTGGCCAAGCAACTGGTGCAGAGCAACGTGCAGTCCGCGCTGGTGCGGATCGGGCCGATGACCAGCGCGCCCGTCGCAAGCGCCGATCCGCCGGCGCAGGAAGCCGCGCCGCCGCCCAGGCCGGCCAAGCCCGCCAAGCCGGCGAAGCCGAAGACCTACAAGGTGCAGCGCGGCGAGAACCTGACCGGGATCGCGCGCAAGTTCGATTGCGACCTGTCCGATTTCGCCAAGGCCAACAAGCTCAAGCCGCCGAAGTACGCGATCCGCCCCGGGCAGGCCCTGAAGCTCGCAGGCTGCAAGGGGTGAGCGGGGAATTCGAGCGGCGCTAGCCGCGAGCCCGCGAACGCCCGCTGCCATGCAAGGCAGCGGGCCGGGGCCAGCGGGGAATTCGAGCGGCGCTAGCCGCGAGCCCGCGAACGCCCGCTGCCATGCAAGGCAGCGGGCCGGGGCCAGCGGGGAATTCGAGCGGCGCTAGCCGCGAGCCCGCGAACGCCCGCTGCCATGCAAGGCAGCGGGCCGGGGCCAGCGGGGAATTCGAGCGGCGCTAGCCGCGAGCCCGCGAACGCCCGCTGCCATGCAAGGCAGCGGGCCGGGGCCAGCGGGGAATTCGAGCGGCGCTAGCCGCGAGCCCGCGAACGCCCGCTGCCATGCAAGGCAGCGGGCCGGGGCGGTTGCCGGCGGTCAGGCGGCGCTGGCGACCCGGTTGCGCCCCGCGCGCTTGGCTTCGTAGAGCGCGCGATCCGCTCTGGCGAACAAGGCATCGGTCGCGCTGCCCGCCGCAGGCACCGCGCAGGCGGCGCCCACGCTGATGGTGACCAGGCCGGCCTGCGCATGGCGGTGTTCTATCGCGCAGGCCTGCACGGCTTCGCGCACGCGCTCGGCCAGGGCATGCGCCTGCTCCAGCGCGGTGCCGGGCAGGATGATGGCGAATTCCTCGCCGCCGTAACGGGCCAGCCGGCCAGTCGATCCGGCGATCGTCTCCTTCAGGATCGCCGCGACCAGGCGCAGGCAATCGTCGCCGGCCAGGTGGCCGTAGCCGTCGTTGTAGGCCTTGAAGTCGTCCACGTCCGCGAGCACCAGCGACAGCGGGGAAGCGGATGCGCCGGCATCCGCATGCGCCTGCGCGAACCATGCGTCGAAGCTGCGCCGGTTGGGGATCCGGGTCAGGCTGTCGAGTTCCGACAGCGATTCGACGATGGCGTAGGCATCCCGCAGTTCCTCGTTGGCGCGTTGCAGGGCCGCCACCAGGTTGGCGGCGCGGATCGCGCCGGCGATCTGGTCGGCGACCGTTTCCAGCAACGCGCGTTGCCCGCGGAACGCGCCCGGCGCCTGGCTTTCGACGTTGAGGACGGCCAGCACCTCGCCGCGATGGACGATCGGCACGCACAGTTCGGAGCGGGTGCCGGGCATGGTGTCGATGAAATTGGGGTGGCTGCTGGTGTCCTCGATGTCGAGCGTGCGCCCGGTCAGCGCGCATTCGCCGACCACGCCCGAGCCGAGCGCGCGGCGGTAGCCCACGGCGATCGCCGTGGGCACCTCGCTGTACACCGCTTCGCAGCAGAATTCGCCGCGCTCGCGGTCGACCCGGGCGAAGGCGATGAATTCCCAGCCGAATTCGTCGTGCAGGGTGTCCACGATCCGCTGCAGCATCGGGCCGAGGTCGAGGTCTTCCAGCGCAATGCGGGCGATGCGGTTCAGCACCGACAGCTGGCGCAAGGTGTCCCGCCCGGAATCGTCCTGATGCATTCGTCCCCCGGATCGCGCGCGCAGGTTCCCCTATCGCGGCAAGCGGCGCAAGCGCCGGGCCGGCCGCCCGGCCCTTGGCATCATCCGCGCAACGCCAGTCGCTGCCCCAGCCGCACGGGCTGTTCCGCGGCCAACCCCGGCGCAAGGCTCGCCGCGCCCTTCGGCAGCAGCACGATCACCGTGCTGCCGTAGTTGAAGCGCGCCATCTCGGCGAAGCGCTCGAGCACGATGCCCTTGCCGCGGTAATCCTTGCTGGTGATGCGGTCGGCATAGGCGGGGATCTCGACGCCGCTCCACACGGTCTCCACCCCGGACACCAGCAGCGCGCCGACCATCACCGAGGCCATCGGCCCGAACTCGGTATCGAAGTGGCAGACCAGGCGCTCGTTGCGGGCGAACAGGCGCGGCACGTCGGCCACCGCGGCGGTGCCGACCGAGAACAGCCGGCCGGGCACGTGCACGGTTTCGCGCAGGGTGCCGGTCCACGGCATGTGCACGCGGTGGTAGTCGCGCGGCGAGAGGTACACGGTGGCGAACAGGCCGTCGGCGTAGGGCTTCGCGGCTTCCTCGTCGCCCAGCAGTTCGGCGGCGGTATAGGACTGGCCCTTGGCCTGGAAGATGCGGCCATCGACGATCTCGCCGCACTGGCTGATGTGGCCGTCGGCCGGCATCAGCAACGCGTTCGGATCCGGATCCGGCACGCGCGCGCCGGGCTTCAGCGCGCGGGTGAAGAAGGCATTGAAGCTTGGATACGCGTTCGGATCCGGTTCGGCGGCTTCGGACAGGTCGACGCCGAACTTGCGGGTCACCGTGTCGATCAGCCATTGCTTGATCGACGGATTGGTCGAGTACGCCAGCCTGCGCGCCAGCGAGGACAGCAGCCGGTGCGGCAGGACATAGGTGAGGGCAGTGATCGGGCTCATTGTTTGCCCTCGGTCAGCTTGGCAAGGTCGGCGGCGATGCCTTTCACATCGAACGGCGGTTGCACCACGCCGGCCATCCGCGCCTGCGGGTCGAGCATCACCAGCGCGGCGCTGTGGTCGATCGTGTAGTCGTCCGGCTTGCCGCTGGCGCCCGGCGATTTCATGAACACCAGCGACAGCGAACGCGCGAAGGCTTCCAGCTGCGGCAGCGGCGCGGTCGCGGCCAGGGTGTCGGCGTGGAAGGCATGCGCGTAGTCGCCGGTGAGCTTCGGGCTGTCGCGGTCCGGGTCGGCGGAGACGAACAGCACGCGCGGGCGGGTGGCTTCCGGCAGCGACGCCCATCGCTTCTGCGCGCCGGCAAGCTGGGCCAGCGTGGTCGGGCACACGTCCGGGCAGTGGGTGAAGCCGAGGAAGACCAAGGTCCAGTGGCCCTTGAGCTCGTCGCCGGTCAGCGGCGTGCCGTCCGATTGCTGCAGGGAGAACGCAGGCAGGGTGCGTGGCGTCGGCAGCAGGTTGAAGCTGGCCACGGACGGCGGCGCGGCCACCGGCACGGCGAAATGCCGCTGCGACACCCACAGGCCCAGCCCGGCGGCGATGGCGGCGATGACCAGCAGGAGGATGGCGCGTTTCGACATGAGCGATGGCAATGACCGGAAAGCGGCCATGATAGCGGCCCGCCGCCGCTATACTTCACGGTTACAGACCGCATAGCGCCGCCATGTCCGAAGAATTGCAGACGATCATCGACCTGATCCGCTACGGCGCCAGCCGTTTCAACGCGGCCGGGCTGACCTTCGGCCACAGCTACGACAACGCCCTCGACGAGGCGACCCAGCTCACCCTGCATGCCCTGCACCTGCCGCACGACCTGTCGCCGGTGTACGGCAACGCGCGCATCACCGAGGCCGAGAAGGAAGACGTGCTGGGCCTGTTCCTGCGCCGCATCGAGGAGCGCATCCCGGCCGCCTACCTGACCGGCGAGGCCTGGTTCGCCGGGCTGAGCTTCAAGTCGGACCCGCGTGCGCTGGTGCCGCGTTCGCCGATCGCGGAGATGATCGAAGCCGGCTTCCAGCCCTGGCTGGGCGACCGCGAGGTGCGTCGCGCGCTGGACCTGTGCACCGGCTCCGGCTGCATCGCCATCGCGATGGCGCACCACAACCCGGACTGGCACGTCGACGGGGTGGACATCAGCGACGACGCGCTGGCGCTGTCGCGCGAGAACGAGAAGCGCCTGCACGTGGAGAACGTGCGCTTCCTCAAGTCCGACCTGTTCGCCGGATTGCAGGGCGAGCACTACGACCTGATCGTCACCAATCCGCCCTACGTCACCAACGACGAGACCGACGCCCTGCCGCGCGAGTACTCGCACGAGCCGGAACTCGGCCTGCGCGCCGGCGACGACGGACTCGACCTGGCGCTGAGGATCCTGCGCGATGCCCCGCTGCACCTGGACCGCGACGGCCTGCTGATCTGCGAAGTCGGCGAGGCCGAACGCGCGCTGGTCAAGCTGCTGCCGGAACTGCCGCTGGCCTGGGTGGAATTCAAGTTCGGGCAGATGGGGATCTTCGTCGCCGAATGCGCCGACCTGATCGCCCACCACGAGCGGATCGCACGGCTGGCGGATGCGCGCGAATCGCGCGGCACGCCGCCCGGCGACCTGTTCTGAGCAGGCGCGGCCGACCCACTTGAACACTTTCGGCCAGCTGCTGCGCGTCACCACCTTCGGCGAGTCGCACGGGCCGGCCATCGGCTGCGTGGTCGACGGCTGCCCGCCGGGCATCGCCATCGCGCCGGAAGATTTCGCGCACGACCTCGCGCGCCGCGCCACCGGCAAGACCCGGCATACCTCGGCGCGGCACGAGGCGGACGCGGTGGAAATCCTGTCCGGCGTGTACGAAGGCAGGACCACCGGCACCCCGGTCGCGTTGCTGATCCGCAACACCGACCAGCGCAGCAAGGACTACGCGAACATCGCCGCGCAGTTCCGCCCCGGCCATGCCGATTACACCTATTGGCAGAAATACGGCATCCGCGATCCGCGCGGCGGCGGACGCAGCAGCGCGCGCGAAACCACCATGCGCGTGGCCGCGGCCGTCATCGCCAAGAAGTGGCTGGCGGACCGGTACGGGGTGCGCGTGCAGGGCTGGATGTCGCAGATCGGCGAGGTCGTGCCGAACGGGTTCGATGCCGCCGCCATCGAAACCAATCCGTTCTTCTGGCCGCATGCCGCGCAAGTCGATGAGCTCGAGGCGTACATGGACGCGTTGCGCAAGTCCGGCGATTCGGTCGGTGCGCGGGTCACCGTGGTCGCCGACGGCGTGCCGCCGGGCTGGGGCGAGCCGGTGTACGGCAAGCTCGACGGCGAGCTTGCCGCGGCGATGATGTCGATCAATGCGGTCAAGGGCGTGGAGATCGGCGACGGTTTCGCCGCGGTGGCGCAAAAGGGCACGCAGCATCGCGACGAGATCGCCCGCGACGGCTTCCTGTCCAACCATGCCGGCGGCATCCTCGGCGGCATTTCCAGCGGCCAGCAAGTGCTGGTGTCGGTGGCGTTCAAGCCGACCTCCAGCCTGCGCCTGCCGGGCCAGACCGTGGATGTCGAGGGCAACGAAGTGGAGGTCGTCACCACCGGCCGCCACGACCCCTGCGTCGGCATCCGCGCAACGCCCATTTGCGAGGCGATGCTGGCGCTGGTGCTGATGGATCAGGCCCTGCGCCACCGTGCGCAGTGCGGCGACGTGGGCGAGATGTCGCCGCGGATTCCCGCCGCCACCGGCAAAAAACGATAGCGGCCAGTCGTGCCATCCGCCCCCCACGGGCAACGACTGCGCCGCAGCGGCAACCGCGATACGCATCCATCCATCCAGCAGGCGCGCAGCGCGCCGCAATCAGACGAGAGGACATTCCATGAGCAGCAAGCCCGCTTCAAACAGGCGATTCAAGGTGGCGGTGGTCGGCGCGAGCGGCGCCGTCGGCGAGACGATGTTGTCGATCCTGGCCGAGCGCGAGTTCCCGGCGAGCGAAGTGATCGCATTGGCCAGCGAGCGTTCGGCCGGCAGCCTGGTCAAGTACGGCAACGACGACATCGTGGTGCAGGACCTGGCCACGTTCGACCCGGCCGGCGTCGAGATCGCGCTGTTCTCCGCCGGCGGCGGCATCAGCAAGGAATACGGGCCGAAGTTCGCCGCCGCGGGCGCGGTCGTCATCGACAATTCCTCGACCTTCCGCTACGACGACGACGTGCCGCTGGTGGTCAGCGAAGTGAACCCGGAACAGGTGGGCAACCGCCCGCGCGGGATCATCGCCAACCCGAACTGCTCGACCATGCAGCTGATGGTGGCGCTGAAGCCGCTGCACGACGCGGCGAAGATCGAGCGCATCAACGTCGCCACCTACCAGTCGGTGTCCGGCGCCGGGCGTTCCGGGCTGGAGGAGCTGGGCATCCAGACCGGCCAGTTGCTCAATTTCCAGGAGATCGCGCCGAAGAAGTTCCAGGCGCAGATCGCCTTCAACCTGATCCCGCACATCGACGACTTCCAGCCCAACGGCTACACCAAGGAAGAGATGAAGCTGGTGTGGGAGACCCGCAAGATCCTCGGCGACGAGGCGATCCAGGTGAATCCGACTGCGGTGCGGGTGCCGGTGTTCTACGGCCATTCCGAGGCGGTCAACATCGAAACCCGCGACAAGCTGTCCGTCGAACAGGCGCGCGAGCTGCTGGAACGCGCGCCGGGCGTGGTCGTCGTCGACGAGCACACGCCCGGCGGTTATCCGACCCCGGTGACCCATGCCTCCGGCAGCGATGCCGTGTACGTCGGCCGCATCCGCGAGGATTTCTCGCATCCGCGCGGACTGAACCTGTGGGTGGTGTCCGACAACATCCGCAAGGGCGCGGCGCTGAACGCGGTGCAGATCGCGGAACTCGTTGCCAGCGAAGGCTGAGCACGGCTAGAGTCCACGCGGGGAAGCAGGGATGAGGGCGCGCGTGATCGGCAAATTGCGAATGGCGGTTGCAACCGCGCTGCTGCTGGCGGCGGGCAATGCCGCGGCGCTGGGGCTGGGCCAGATCGAGGTGAAGTCGCGGCTCAACCAGCCGTTGCTGGCCGAGATCCCGATCATCTCCACCACCCCGGGCGAACTGGAAGCGCTGCAGGCGCGGCTGGCCTCGCCGGAAACCTTCCGCCGGGTCGGCCTTGCCGCACCCAGCGGAGCCGCCGCCAACCTGCAGTTCAGCCTGGGCAGCGATGCGCGTGGCCGCCCGGTGATCCGGGTGACCACGGTCGCGCCGGTCAACCAGGCGGTGCTGAATTTCCTGATCGAAGTGGATTGGGGGCAGGGCCGGCTGGTGCGCGAGTACTCGGCGCTGGTCGATGCGCCGCGCACCGCCAGCGCGCCGGTGCAGCCGGCGATCAGTGCGCCGGTGGTGGCCGCGCCGAACGTGGTGCAGCGACCGCTGCAACAGGCTCCAGCGGCGGTCGCCCCGCCGGCACCGGCACCGGCACCCGCGCCGGTCGCGGCGGCCGCGCCGCCTGCCGCCGCCGCCGAACCGGCACCGCCGCCGGTCGCGGTGGCGCCGTTGCCGCCGCCTGCGCAAGCGGCCGCCGAGCCGGTAGCGATGCCGGCCCCGGCGATCGCCGTGCCGCCGCCTGCGCCTGCCGCCGCCGCGTCCGCGTCCGCGCAGTACGGGCCGGTGCGGCAGGGCGAAACCCTGTCGAAGATCGCCCACGGCCTGGGCTTGGCGGGCGGCTACAGCCTGGACCAGACCATGCTTGCCCTGCTGCGGGCCAATCCGGACGCGTTCCTCGGCAACGACATCAACCTGCTCAAGCGTGGTGCGGTGCTGCGCGTGCCGGGCGGCGGCGAGATCGGCGGCGTCAGCGCCGACGAGGCCGCGCTGGTGGTGCGCGAACAGATGCAGCAATGGCGGCAGGCGCGGCGTCCGGTCGCGCAACCGGATGCGACGGTGGTGGCCGATGCCGCCGCCAGCGCGGAGCGCGCGCCAGCCGCCGGCACGCCGACGCGCAGTGCCAAGGCCAGCGAAAAGCCGGCGGCACCGGCAACGACCGACAAGACCGCCGTCGCGAAACCGGCGGCGCCGAAAACCCCGGCCGCCGCGCCGCGCCGGCAGCAGGCGCGGCTGGAGATCGTGCCGCCGGCGGCACCGGGCAAGGCCACAGGAACACGATCCGGCACCAATGCCGGGGGCGAGGGCAGCATGCTCCAGCAACAATTGCGGCAAAAGGACGAGGACATCGCCGCCAAGGCCGCCGAAATCGGCGACCTCAAGGAGCGCGTGGCCGAACTCGAGAAACTCAAGCAGCAGCAGGAGCAGTTGCTGTCGATGAAGGACAGCGAGCTGGCCGCCGCGCAGCAGCGCCTGGCCGATGCGCGCAAGGCCGCGGCCGCGGTGCAGGCCCCGCCCGCCAGCGCGGCGGCGCAGACCGCGCAGACCGCGCAGCCTGCCGAGAAGCCCCATCCGTCGAACCCGATGCCCTGGCTGTGGGGCGGACTGGCCCTGGTCGGCATGGCCGTGCTGGCCTGGTTGTTCGTGCGTCGCGGGCCGAAACCGGCAGCGAAGGCGCCCGCGCGGCGCGGCTTCGACAGCGAGGCATTGGCGGCAAGCATGGTGGTGCCGACCCTGGACGAGGCCGCGCAAGGCGAATCCGCCGATATCGCCGATGAAGCGCCGGCGGCGACCACCGTGGTCGACCTGGACGAGGTGCCGGCAACGCAGGCCCCGCGCAGCGAGGCCCCGAACTGGCATTCCGGCTGGGTCAAGACCGCCGCGCCTGCGCCTGCGCCGCCGGCGGAAACGGCCAAGCCGCGTTTCGTGCCGCAGGAACCCGACCCGCCGCCGCCGCAGGCCAGCGCCGAGCAACGGATGAAGCTGGCTCGCGCCTTCCTCGACATCGGCGACGATCATTCGGCGAAGGAACTGCTGCGCGAACTGCTCGACGGCCCGGATCCGGCCATGCGCACCGAAGCGGCCCGCATGCTGCGCGAGCTCGGCTGAGGGCGCGCAAGGGCGACATGCGTCTCGCGCTCGGGGTCGAATACGACGGCAGCGGTTTTTCCGGCTGGCAGCGATTGAGCGCGGCGGGTTCGCGGGAGCCGGACGGCAGCCTGCAGACGGCGCTGGAAATCGCGCTGTCGAAGGTCGCCGACGCGCGCATCGACACCGTCTGCGCGGGCCGCACCGATGCCGGCGTGCATGGCCAGTGCCAGGTGGTGCATTTCGACACCGATGCCCGGCGCGATCCGCGCGGCTGGGTTCTTGGCGCCACCGCCAGCCTGCCGCCGACGATGGCGGTGCGTTGGTGCGTGCCGGTCTCCGATGAATTCAGCGCCCGTTTTTCCGCACGCGGGCGGCGGTATCGCTATCGCATCCTCAATCGCACGGTGCGGCCGGGGCTGGAGCGCCAGTACCTGGGGTGGGAACGCATGCCGCTGGATGCGGGCGCGATGCACCAGGCCGCGCAGGCGCTGACGGGCGAGCGCGATTTCTCCGCGTTCCGCAGCGTGCAATGCCAGGCCGCCCACGCGCGCCGCAACCTGCACGAGATCGCGGTGCATCGCGAAGGCGAACAGGTCGTGGTCGAGGTCCAGGCCAATGCCTTCCTGCACCACATGGTGCGCAACATCGTCGGCTCGCTGCTGGTGGTGGGACGCAGCGAACAACCGCGCGAATGGATCGCCGAATTGCTGGAGAAGCGCGACCGCACCATCGCCGGCCCGACCGCGCCGGCGGCGGGGCTGCTGTTCATCGGCCCGCGCTATCCGCGACAATGGGGGCTGCCGCAGGAAGTCTGCGGCGACGAAACGACCTCCTGAGAGCCGGCCCCATGGTTCGCCCGCTGTTCCGCACCCGCATCAAGTTCTGCGGCCTGACCCGCGCCGGCGACGTACGCCTGGCCGGCGAGCTGGGCGTGGATGCGGTGGGCCTGATCTTCGCCGCGCGCAGCCCGCGCCGGGTTGCGCCGCAGGCCGCGCGAGGCTTGCGCGATGCGCTGGCGCCGCTGGTGGACGTGGTCGCCCTGTTCATGGACAACAGCGTGGACGAGGTGCGCGAGGCGATCGCGCATGCGCGGCCGACCCTGCTGCAATTCCATGGCGGCGAGGACGACGCTTTCTGCCGCAAGTTCGGCCTGCCGTACCTGAAGGGCATCGGCCTGCGCGGCGCCGGGGCGAGCCTGAGCGGGCGCGTGCTGCACGGGCGCTATCCGCATGCCGCCGGTTTCGTGCTGGACGGCCACGGCGCGGGCGAAGCCGGCGGCAGCGGCCAGCGCGTCGATATCGCCGCGATTCCGCCCGACATGTCCAAGCCTTATGTGCTGGCCGGCGGCTTGCAGCCGGACAATGTGTTCGCCGCGGTGCGCGCCGCCTCGCCGTGGGGCGTGGACGTGTCCAGCGGGATCGAACTGGAACCCGGCATCAAGGACGGCGCGCTGATGCGCCGTTTCGTCGAGGAAGTGCGGCGCGCCGATTGCGTCGAACTCGGCGAGGACAATGATTTGAAGGAGTGTTACGCCTGTGGCCGCTGAGCGGACTGACCAGCACCTCGATTTCCATGCCTACCCGGATGCGGCGGGCCACTTCGGCCGCTATGGCGGGCGCTTCGTCGCCGAGACCCTGATCGGCCCGCTGGAGGAGCTGGCCGCGGCCTACGACGCCGCGCGCGTCGATCCCGCCTTCATCGCCGAATTCGAGGCCGACCTGGCGCATTACGTCGGCCGCCCCAGCCCGATCTACTTCGCCGAGCGCCTGAGCCGAGAGGCCGGCGGCGCGCGCATCCTGCTCAAGCGCGAGGACCTGAACCATACCGGCGCGCACAAGATCAACAACACCATCGGCCAGGCGTTGCTGGCCAGCCGCATGGGCAAGACCCGGATCATCGCCGAGACCGGCGCCGGCCAGCACGGCGTGGCCTCGGCCACGGTCGCGGCGCGATTGGGCCTCGAGTGCGTCGTGTACATGGGCGCCACCGACATCGAACAGCAGAAGATCAACGTCTACCGGATGAAGCTGCTCGGCGCGACCGTGGTGCCGGTGACCAGCGGCTCGGCCACGCTGAAGGACGCGCTGAACGAGGCGATGCGCGACTGGGTCACCAACGTGCGCGACACCTTCTACATCATCGGCACCGTGGCCGGGCCGGACCCGTATCCGCGCATGGTTCGCGACTTCAACGCGGTGGTCGGGCGCGAGGCGCGCGCGCAGATGCTGGCCGAATACGGCCGCCTGCCAGACGCGGTGACCGCCTGCGTCGGCGGCGGCAGCAACGCCATCGGCGTGTTCCATGCGTTCCTGAACGATCGCGATGTGCGGATCGTCGGCGCGGAAGCGGCGGGCGACGGCATCGAGACCGGGCGCCACGCCTCCTCGCTGGCGGCGGGGCGCCCCGGCGTGCTGCACGGCAACCGCACCTATGTGATCTGCGATGACGACGGGCAGATCATCGAGACCCATTCGGTTTCGGCCGGCCTGGATTATCCCGGTGTCGGCCCCGAACACGCGTTCCTGAAGGACACCGGGCGGGCCGAATACGTCGGCGTCACCGACGACGAGGCGCTTGCGGCGTTCCACCTGCTGGCCAGGACCGAGGGCATCCTGCCGGCGCTGGAGTCCAGCCATGCCATCGCCCAGGCGATCAAGCTGGCGCGGGACATGCCGAAGGACGGCATCGTCCTGTGCAACCTGTCCGGCCGCGGCGACAAGGACGTCCACACCATCGCCGGGCGCGAGGGCTTGGCCCTGTAGCCCGGATTCGGCGACAATAGCCGGTTCAATCCAATCGCTATCAGGAGTCCGGCCATGGCCGACGAACAGCAGGCCCAGACCGCGGCCGACAACACCGAAGAAGCGGCCGCGCAGGGTGGCGTGAAGGTCGATCCCGGCTTTTTCGATGCAGTGAACGCCTACCTGGCCGTGTCCGACGACCAGACCCGCAAGTTCGGGGTGAAGGAAGCCGCGATGGCGATGAACTACGCCGCCGCCCGCCACAGCGCCCACATGTACCTGGTCAGCGTGAAGCCGATCAATGCCGCCAACGAGCGCAAGGATTTCATGGATTACATGACCACCATGTACCGCAGGATGCTGAACGAGCACCTGGACGGGATGGGCGAGGAGCGCGGCATCGACGTCGGCGAATCCGAGCTCGCCACGGAATACGCCGCCGCCGGCGTGCAGATCGGCCGCATGAAGCAGCAGACGCCTGCCGCCGATTACGTCGCCGCCGCCGGCGCGACCCCGCCGGCCGCCTCGAACGAATGACCCGGCTACAGACCCGGCTGGACGCCTTGCGTTCGGCCGGCCGCAAGGCCCTGGTGCCGTTCGTCACCGCCGGCGATCCCTCGCTGGCGGCGACGGTGCCGGTCATGCACGCGCTGGTCGATGCCGGCGCGGATGTGATCGAACTGGGCGTGCCGTTCTCCGACCCGATGGCCGACGGCCCGGTGATCCAGCGCAGTTCCGAGCGTGCGTTGGCGCGCGGCGCGGGCATCCGCTACGTGCTGGAGTGCGTGCGCGCGTTCCGCGAGCGCGATGCGTCCACGCCGGTGGTGCTGATGGGCTACCTGAACCCGGTCGAGATCCGCGGCTCCGCGAGCTTCGCGGCGGCGGCGGCGGAAGCCGGCGTCGATGGCGTGCTGCTGGTCGACCTGCCGCCGGAAGAGGCGGAGGAATACCGCGCGGCGTTCGCCCGCAATGGGCTGGCGCTGATTTCGCTGGCCTCGCCGACCACCCCGGAAGCCCGCCTGCAGCGGCTCGCCACCCAGGCCGACGGCTACCTGTACTACGTCAGCTTCGCCGGGGTGACCGGCGCGGACCGGCTCGACGTCGGCGATGCCGGCCAGCGCCTGCAACGGCTGCGCGCGATGGCCGCGATCCCGGTGTACGCCGGCTTCGGCATCCGCGATGCGCAAAGCGCCGCGGCCATGGCCGCGAATGCGGATGGCGTGGTGGTCGGCAGCGCGCTGGTCTCCGCCCTCGAAGCCAGCGCGGACGGGGCCGAAGCCGCCACCCGCGCCGGCGATTTCCTGCGTCCGCTGCGCGCCGCGCTCGACGGCGTGGCCGTCGCCGCCTGAGCTAGACTGCGATGCCGTCATCCCGGCGCCGGCCGGGATGGCGGGCGAACAACCCATGCGCTCGACAACCGCGGTGATCGCCCCGAATGAGCTGGCTTAAAAAATTGATGCCTGCCCGCATCCGCACCGAAACCGGGGTGGATCGCAAGCGCAGCGTGCCGGAAGGCCTGTGGGAGAAATGCGAGCGCTGCGGCGCCGTGCTGTACCGCCCCGAGCTCGAGGAAAACCTCGAGGTCTGCCCGAAGTGCAATTTCCACATGCCGATCCGCGCCCGCGCGCGGCTGGCGGCCTTGCTGGACGACGGGATGGGGCACGAGATCGGCGCCGAACTCGGCCCGACAGACGTGCTCAAGTTCAAGGACCAGAAGAAGTATTCCGACCGCATCAAGGCCGCGCAGAAGTCGACCGGCGAGCGCGATGCGCTGGTCGCGATGGAAGGCAAGCTGAAGGGCCATAACGTGGTCGCCGCCGCCTTCGACTTCGCCTACATGGGCGGTTCGATGGGCTCGGTGGTCGGCGAGCGCTTCACCCTGGCCGCGGAGCGCGCGCTGGAACTGCGCTGCCCGTTCGTGTGCTTCTCCGCCAGCGGCGGCGCGCGCATGCAGGAAAGCCTGTTCTCGCTGATGCAGATGGCCAAGACTTCGGCCGCGCTGGGCCGTTTGCGCGCGGCGGGGCTGCCGTACATCTCGGTGCTCACCCATCCGACCACCGGCGGCGTGTCCGCCAGCTTCGCCATGCTCGGCGACCTCAACATCGCCGAACCGGAGGCGCTGATCGGCTTCGCCGGCCAGCGCGTGATCGAGCAGACCGTGCGCGAGAAGCTGCCGGAAGGCTTCCAGCGCAGCGAGTTCCTGCTCGAGCACGGCACCGTCGACCAGATCGTCGATCGCCGCGAGATGCGCGATCGCCTCGCCCACCTGCTGGCGCTGCTGATGAAGCAGGCCATGCCTGCGGACGACGCGGAGGCCGCGTGAGCGCGCGCCGGTATTTCGGTACCGACGGCATCCGCGGACGGGTCGGCGAAGGCCCGATCTCGGCCGATTTCGTCCTGCGCCTGGGCAATGCCTACGGCCACGCGCTGGTCGCCGCCGCGCGCCAGCGCGACCGCGAATGGCGCAAGCCGATGGTGGTGATCGGCAAGGACACCCGCATCTCCAACTACATGTTCGAGGCCGCGCTGGAAGCGGGGCTGGTCGCGGCCGGCGTCGACGTGCAGCTGATGGGCCCGATGCCGACCCCGGCAGTCGCCCACCTGACCCATTCGATGCGCGCCGACGGCGGCATCGTGATCTCGGCCTCGCACAACCCGCACCACGACAACGGCATCAAGTTCTTCTCGGCGCAGGGCGAGAAGCTCGACGACGCCACCGAACTCGCGATCGAGGCCGCGCTGGACGCGCCGTTCCGCACCGTGTCCTCGGAGCAGCTCGGCAAGGCGGTGCGCACCCGCGACACCATCGGCCGCTACGTCGAGGCCTGCAAGAACTCGGTGCCGAAGGGCTTCAACCTCGACGGCATGCGCATCGTGGTCGATTGCGCCAACGGCGCGACCTACCAGCTCGGCCCGCTGGTGCTGCGCGAGCTCGGCGCGCGCGTAGATGCGATCGGCGTCGACCCGAACGGCGTCAACATCAACGACGGCGTGGGCTCCACCCATCCGGAATTCCTCGCCGCGCGCGTGCGCGGGACCGGCGCCGACCTCGGCATCGCCTTCGACGGCGACGGCGACCGCGTGCTGTTCGTCGATGGCGAAGGCCAGGCGCGCGACGGCGACGAGCTGCTGTACGTGCTGGCCTGCGACTGGCAGGAAAGCGGGCGTCTGCGCGGGCCGGTGGTCGGCACGCTGATGACCAACTACGGCTTCGAGCGCGCGCTGGGCGAGCGCGGCATCGGTTTCGTCCGCGCCAAGGTCGGCGACCGTTACGTGCACCAGCAATTGCTGGCGAACGACGGCGTGCTCGGCGGCGAGGCCAGCGGCCACATCCTCTGCCTGGACCGCGCCAGCACCGGCGACGGCATCGTCAGCGCGCTGCAGGTGCTGGAGGTGCTGCAGCGCCGCGGCGTCGGCCTGGCCGAGGCGCTGGCCGGCCTGCGCAAGGTGCCGCAGAAGACCGTCAACGTGCGTTACAGCGGCAATGCCAAGCCGGCCGACGCCGACAACGTGCACATCGCCCTGGCCGAGGCGCAACGCGCGGTCGAAGGCCGCGGCCGCGCGTTCCTGCGCGCGTCCGGCACCGAGCCGGTGGTGCGGGTCACGGTCGAAGCCGACGACCCGGCATTGGTCGAATCCACCCTGGCCAGGCTCGCCGACGCCGTGCGCGTGGCGGCGGCCTGATCCCGATCAAACCCCATCCTCCGCGACGGGCGCACACTGTCGCAGACCCTTCAAGACAGCACGCCATGGCCAGCCAGATACCGACCCTCGACATCCGCCGTTTCACCCATCCCTCGTCGCCGCAGGACCGCCAGGCCTTCATCGACGAACTCGGCGCGGCCTACCGCGAATGGGGCTTCGCCGGGATCCGCAACCACGGCATCCCGCAGGCGCAGATCGACGAGGCGTACGAGACCTTCCGCAAGTTCTTCGCCTTGCCCGAGGACACCAAGAAGCGCTACCACGTGCCCGGCGGCGGCGGCGCGCGCGGCTATACCGCGTTCGGGGTGGAAACCGCGAAGGGCGCGAAGTATTCCGACCTCAAGGAGTTCTGGCACATCGGCCGCGAGATCCCGCGCGACTCCAGGTACGCGAACGACATGCCGGAGAACCTGTGGCCGCAGGAACTGCCCGAGTTCAAGCGCGTCGGCTACGGCCTGTACCAGGCGCTGGACGAACTGGGCTCGCAGGTCCTGCGCGCGCTGGCGCTGCACATCGACCTGCCGGAGGACTACTTCGCCGACAAGACCGATTCCGGCAACTCGATCCTGCGCCCGATCCACTATCCGCCGATCACCACCGACGACATCCCCAACGTGCGCGCCGGCGCGCACGAGGACATCAACCTGATCACCCTGCTGGTGGGCGCCAGCGCCGCCGGCCTGGAAGTGCTGTCGAAGAAGGGCGACTGGGTGCCGTTCACCTCCGATGCCGACACCATCGTCGTGAACATCGGCGACATGCTGCAGCGGCTGACCAACCACGTGTACCCGTCGACCACCCACCGGGTGGTCAATCCGCCGGGCGAGCAGGCGCGCCAGCCGCGTTATTCGGTGCCGTTCTTCCTGCACCCGAACCCGGATTTCCTGATCGACGTGCTGCCGTCCACGATCACCGCGGACAATCCCAGCCGCTATCCGGAGCCGATCACCGCGCAGGGCTACCTCGAGGAACGGCTGCGCGAGATCAAGCTGAAGTGAACCGCCGGGGCCGCCGCAAGGCGGCCTTCGCGCATGGCTGCGGCTAGGCGCCCATCCAGAAGAACACCGCCGCCATCCGCTCGTCGGCGAGCACTTCGCCGCAATAGGCGGTGGCGCTGTGGATCATCGCCGCGCTGTAGACCAGCAGGCGGTTGAAGCGGTTCGGCACGCGCACGTCCTCCACGAACGCGTCCGGCGGCACGAAGCGGGTGCCCAATGCGTCGACCAGCGTGTTGTGCGGCTTGTTCACCGTGTTGCCGCCGAGCTGGCCGCTGGGCATGCGCTGGCGATAGAAGCTGGTGCCGCAATCCTGCGGCGCGTCGGGCGTGAGGTAGAGCACGCCGGCATAGCGGCACAGCGCGCGCGAATCGGTGTGCGGGCGCGCACCCGCCTCGCGTTCGCCGACGACCTGCACGCAGTTGTGGTTGAGCGTCTTGCCGTCGGGGGTGTTTTGCACCCACAACCGCTTCATGCCGGTGGCGGCGCGCACCCGGCCTTCGACCAGCGACAGTTCGTCCGCTTCCAGCGCCGGCAACGCGCGGCGCCCGGGCCAGCTCTCGCCGGTATGCGGGAAGCCCAGCGCCCAGTCCTGCTTGGCCATGCAGCGTTCGCGCACGTCGCCCGCGTTCGGCAGGACGTCGTCGAACACCCAGTAGTCGCGCCCTTCGGTGGGCTTGCGGTAGGGCAGGATGCGCAGGGGCGGCAAGGGGCGGTTCATCGCGCGACTATAACGGCCCGCCGCCGCCGGTTGCTAAACTTGCGCATCACACGCTGGGAGCCGCGCATGCGCCGCAAGATCGTCGCCGGGAACTGGAAACTGCATGGCGATCGCGCCTTCGCCCACGGCTTGCTGGATGCCGTGGCATCCGCGCCGGCCGCGGCGGGCGTCGAACTGGTGATCCTGCCGCCGCTGCCCTACCTCTGCGAGCTGATCTCGCAATTCGCCAGGCGCGGGCTGGATTTCGGCGCGCAGGACGTCAGCGCCAATGCCAAGGGCGCCTATACCGGCGAGGTTTCGGCCTCGATGCTGGTCGATATCGGGGCGAAGTACGGCCTGGTCGGCCATTCCGAGCGCCGCCAGCACCACCGGGAAACCAGCGAGCTGGTGGCGGCCAAGTTCGTCGCCGCCAAGAACGCCGGCCTGGCCCCGATCGTGTGCGTGGGCGAATCCCTGCACGAGCGCGAGGCAGGGCAGACCGAGTGGCGGATCGAGGAGCAGTTGCAGGCCGTGTTCGACGCCGCGGGCCCGCAGGCGTTCGCCGGGGCGGTCATCGCCTACGAACCGGTCTGGGCGATCGGGACCGGCCGGACCGCCAGCCCGGAACAGGCGCAGGAGGTGCATGCGTTCATCCGTGGCGAGGTGGCCGCGCGCGATGCTACAATCGCCGGCTCGCTGCCGATCCTGTACGGCGGCAGCGTGAAGCCCGACAACGCGGCCAGCCTGTTCGCCCAGGCCGACGTCGACGGCGGGCTGATCGGCGGCGCCTCGCTCGTCGCCGCGGATTTCCTGGCCATCGCGTCCGCCGCGGCGGCCTGACCCAAATACAAGACGGATACGAATCACGATGTGGCTGCAACTTGTAAACGTGCTGTACGTGCTGGTGGCGATCGCCATGATCGGCCTGATCCTGATGCAGCGCGGTGCCGGTGCGCAGGCGGGTTCGGGCTTCGGCGGCGGCGCGTCGGCCACCGTGTTCGGCTCGCGCGGCGCATCGAACTTCCTGACCAAGAGCACCAAGTGGCTGGCGATCATGTTCTTCGCCATCAGCCTGGGCATGGCCGTCTACGCCAGCAAGATGGCCCGTCAAGGCGGCGCCACGCCGGCCGCGGCGGATCTTGGCGTGATGGGCCAGCAGGCGCCCGCCGCGCCGGCACAGCAAGTGCCGACCGCGCAGGTGCCGGCCGCCGCCCCGGCGCAACAGCCGGCCGCGCCGGTCTCCGCGCCGCAGTACGCCCAGCAGCCTGCCGCTGCTGCGCCGGCCGCCGAACAGGCACCTGCCCCGGCCAAGTAATCGGATTTACAATGTTCTCGCGGCGCGAGCCGCAACACCTGCCCAGGTGGCGGAATTGGTAGACGCACTACCTTGAGGTGGTAGCGATTTAGGTCGTAGGGGTTCGAGTCCCCTCTTGGGCACCATACAAAACGAGAAGCCCGCCGCAAGGCGGGCTTTTTGTTGCGGTTCGAGTCCCGATGGCGACTCCAGGCCCGCGGGTTTCACTCCGCCTGCTCGAACTCGTCTTCCGGCAAGGCCAGGAAGGCCCAGAACGGGATCTCCCGCCGGGCCCAGTCGGACACCGCTTCGTCAAGGATTTCCAGCAGGGTGTCGAAGCTGGTTTCGTCGGCGTCGCGCAGTTCGGCGGCGGCATCGAACAGCAAGGCGTAGCCGGGCGCGGGCAGCCAGGACAGGTCGCGCAGGCGGTCGCTGGCGGCATCCCAGTTGCGGCCGCTGCCGGCGGGGAAGTCCAGTGCGGTGGCCAGCCGCAGCATCAGCGTCGCCTTGTCGGCGCAGCCGCGCAGGTCGATGCGGCGGCTCAGCAGGCCGGCGTCGCGGCTCGCCATGCCGAGCGTCGCGATGTCGTCGCTGGTGACGAAGAACACGCCGGCGCGGGCCGCATCGTCCAGGCCCAGGTCGAAACCGGAATCGGTCACTGCAGGCCTCCCGCGACATCGAAGCGGCGGAAACTGTCGTAGTGGTCGTCGCTGTAGTACCACTCGCCGGGCGGGTCGCCGCCGGTGACGATCCGGCGCGCACCGCGATGTTCCACGCCGGGCGTGTCGACGGTGTATTCGCGGTACCAGCCGCGCGGCTTGCGCGGCAGGCGGCCCTCGCGGTTGCCGAACACGCTGCCGTCCTGGCGATGCGGGAACGGGCCGCCGCGCCGGATCATGGCGATGGTGGCGTGCGCTTCGGCCGGCAGGAAACCCGGGAGCGCCGTTTCCGCCTCGACCGGCTTCGCCGATGGCGAAGCATCCGCCATCGGCGGCAGGGCGATGTCATTGCCGGGAAGCGCGTGGACGGTGTCGCCGGCGGGGGCGGGAGGAAGCGCTTGCGGGCGCGGCCACATGAGCCAGCCGCCGGCCAGCACGACCGCGAGCAGCAGCCAGGGAATCCAGTTGTTCGGGTTGCGGTTGCGCATCGATCAGTCGTGCCGGATCTCGAAGGGTGGGTGTTCGTTCAACGTGCCGTCCGCTTCCAGCACGCCGAAGGTCTTGCGGTCGCCGTCGAACACGACCGGGATCGATGGCTGGAACAGCGGGTGGCGGATGAATTTCAGCGACCATCCGTAGCGCTCCAGCGCGTCCAGCGTCTCCTGCTGCGCTTCGTTGAGCTCGGCGCGCATTTCGCGCGCGCGATGGTGCTCGTCCTTGCGTCGTTCGGACTGAGGCATGGGCCCCCCTGTGCGACATCCGGCTGGAGGCGCAGAATGGCCCCGTCCCCACGCGCATGCAAGCCCATGGCCCGCGACCCACGCATCGACGCCTACATCGAACGCGCCGCGCCGTTCGCGCAGCCGATCCTGACCCGCGTGCGCGAACTGGTGCACGAGGCCTGCCCGCAGGTCGAGGAAACCATCAAGTGGGGCATGCCGACCTTCGTGCATGCCGGCGGCATCCTGTGCGGGATGGCGGCGTTCAAGCAGCACGCCTCGTTCGGGTTCTGGAAGCATGCGCTGGTGGTGGGCGACGGCTCGCCGCGCGATGGCATGGGCAGCTACGGCAAGATGGTCACGATCAAGGACCTGCCGCCGAAGAAGACCCTGCTCGCGCATGTCAAGAAGGCGATGAAGCTCAACGAGGACGGGGTGAAGGCGCCGGTGCGCAAGTCTGCGCCGAAGCCACCGCCACAGGCGCCGGACGACCTCGTCGCCGCGTTGAAGAAGGACAAGGCCGCGCAGGCGACCTTCGATGGGTTCCCGCCCGGCTGCAAGCGCGAGTACATCGAGTGGATCGTCGAGGCCAAGCGCGAGGACACCCGCGCCAAGCGATTGGCGCAGGCGGTCGAGTGGATGGCCGAAGGCAAGCGCCGCAACTGGAAGTACGAGAACTGCTGATCGCCCTCAGCGGGCGAACGCGAGACGCACGTACAGGCCGAAGTGGTCGCTGGGCCAGACGCCGGGCGCGCCTTCCCGATCCAGCACGATGCGGGCTTCGAGTGGCTTCAGCGGCCCGCGTTGCAGGTACACGTGGTCGATGCGGCGGGCATCGTCCGGGAAGTAATGCGGATTGAGGGTCGGCCGCGGGTCCGCGCGACCATGCAGGGTGTCGAACGCATTGTCGTGGCCGGCTTCCAGCGCGGCGAGTTCGGGCTGGCCTGAACCTGCATTGAAGTCGCCGGCCACGATCGAAGGCGCAGCGCCGGCGGTGCGCGCGATGAAGGCCTGCAGGTCGGCGAGTTGTTGCGCGCGCATGCGTCGTCCGCTGTCGTCGTCCTGGTAATTGGGGTGGGTGACGTAGACATTGAGCGGATGCCCGCCGATGTCGATGCGTGCCCAGCCGGCGGTGCGCGAATCCTCCAGCGGTCGCAGTCTCGTCCAGTCGCGGGCCAGCACCGGATGCCGGGTCAGGATCGCGTTCCCGTAGCGCCGCGGCCTGTCGCCGGGGTCGATCGAAATGAAGTACGCCGAATAGCCGAGCGCAGCGGCCAGGTCGTCGGCCTGGTTGCGCAGGGCCTCGTGCTGCAGGACTTCCTGCAGCACGATCGCGTCGGGTTGCAGTTCGCGCAGTTCGTCGACGATCAGGGCGCGGCGCTTCGGCCAGTCCGCCTTGTCGTGGTACAGGTTGAAGGTGACGATCCCGAACGACGGGGCGCGCGGTTCCCGGATCGTCGCGCAACCGGCGAACGCGGATGCCGCCGCCAACAGCATCGCCAGCAACCCGGTGGCGAGCGCTCGGCGGCGGTACACCGGCTTAGTCCAGCACGGTATCGGTGCGCAGCACCGGGTAGCGGTTGCTGCCCGCGTCCCATGCCGGGTGGCGTCGATAGAAGAAATCGAGGCGGGCAGCGGGGTTGCTGGCGAAGTCGGCGTCGTCCTTCAGCTTCTTTTCGAATTCGGCTTTCAGCGCGGGGTCTTTCGCCAGCATCAACCGCGCCTGCTCTTCCGCGACGTAGCCCTCCATGTATTCCTTGCGCTCGAAGGCGTTGTTGAAATCGCCCCAGGCCGCCATCGAGTCGGTGGCGGTCGGCTCCAGGATGTTGACCAGCAGCCGCGCATTCGCCTGCGCGATCGGCACGTACAGGGAGCCCGCGGCGACCTCCGCCGCCTGCGGCGTCCACTTGCCCGCCAGGCTGACCCGTTGGTGGCCTTCGACCGATGCCGGCGAGAACTGCGCGCTGTCGGCGATGAACGCCTGCGCCTTGCTGTCGCGCAGCGGCGCGCTCAGCACGCGGAAGCCGATGCCGTGCGCCAGCAGGTGCTTGGCCACCGCGACCGCGTACTGCCGCGGCACCAGATAACCGCCCATCGGCGCGACGATGCTGTTGCCCGGCACGATCTCGTCGCGCAGCGGGATCTTCCACACCTGCGGCTTGCGCTCGTCGTAGCGGGTCATCGTCGCGCCGGAGATCTCCGAGGGCGTGCGGGTGTAGGCGTAGCCGAGGAAGTCGATGCTGCGCACCTGGTCGGTGGCCTTGTAGTCCAGCGGTATCGGCTGGCCGCCGAGCCTGGCCGCGCGCGCGTCCGCGTCGTGCGCGAGCTGCAGCCAACGCGGGCCGTTCGCCGCGACCAGTTCCAGCGCGTCGAGCACGGCGTTGTAAGTGGCCTTCACCCGCTCCGGATAGGTGCGCCAGGAATGGGTCTCGACCAGGATGCCGATGCGGTTGCGCAGCGGGAAATAGCCGTTGGAGAAGCGCGGCGTGCTCACGCCGTGGACGAAGCCGGAGGCCGGATTGTCGTCCTCGACGAAGCTCGGGTAGAACCCGACCGGCTTGGAACCTTGCGTCGCCAGCTTGGCGATGATGCCGTCCTTCAGGCCGTTGCCGGCCTCGCGCAGGGCCATGTCGCCGGAATTGGTGGGCTCGCCGGTGATCGAGATGTCGTGCTGGAACTTGGCGCCGTCGGTCACGTGCAGGTCCAGCATCGCCAGCGGATCCCACTGGTTGACCAGGCCGAGCATCGCCTGCATCTCGGCGCTGTCGGCCTTCACGTAGTCGCGGTTGAGGTTGTAGCGCTGCGCGGTCACGCGGAAACCCATCTGCTCGGGGCCGCGCTGGTTGGGGCGGTTCCAGGCGCGGAAATTCTCGTGGCCGTCGGCATTGAACACCGGCACGAACAGCAGCACGGCCTTGTCGAGCAGCCCCTTGCCGACCTTGCCCTGCAGCAGGTCGCGGACCAGCCAGAAGCCCGCATCCTTGCCGTCGATCTCGCCGGCGTGGATGCCGCCCTGCGCCAGCAGCACCGGCAGGCCGCGCGCCTGCGCCGCCTTCGCGTCCAGCGCGCCGCTGGTGGACACGGCCATCGCCTTCATCGGCCGGCCCTCGGGGGTGGTGCCGAAGCTGAAGCAGCGCACTGCCTGCGGGTAGGCCGACTGGAAGCCATCGCAGAGCGCGATCACCTCGTCGTAGCGGCCGGTCTGCCTGAAGCCGCTGCGTTCGGCGGTGGTGGCCAAGGCCGCGCTGGCGGCGGAGGCGGACGGCGCTGCGGCGAACAGCGGGCAGGCGAACAAGGTGGCGGCAAGCAAGGCGCGGCGCATGGTCGGCAGGTCTCCGGGGGATTGGGCCGATGGTAACCGGGGCGTCGCGCGGCCGTGACTGCCCAAGGTCATGCGGCCGCGCCGATCCGGCGCATGCGAAGATGCGGCATCGCCCGCCATCGGTTCGCACATGGACACGACCCTCTACTACGCCCCCGGCGCCGCCAGCCTGCTCGTGCACTGGTTGCTGATCGAACTGGATGTGCCGCACCGGCTGCAGTTGGTCGATACCGCGGCGAAGGCGCAGAAATCGCCGGAGTATCTCGCGCTGAACCCGAACGGCGTGGTGCCCACGCTGGTGATCGACGGCAGGCCGCAATACGAAGCCGCGGCGCTGGCATTGATGCTGGCGGAGCGCCACCCGGACGATCGCCTGGCGCCGTTGCCGGACGATACGCGGCGTGCCGATTACCTGCAGTGGATGTTCAACCTGGCCAACATGGTGCAGCCGCTGTTCCGCCAATGGTGGTATCCGGGCGAGCCGGCCGGCGAGGCGAATGCCGATGTCCTGCGCGCGCATTGCGCGCCGCGCATCGAGGCGGAGTGGCAACGCATCGACGACCACCTCGCGGCGCATGGCCCGTACCTGCTGGGCGACGAACCGAGCGTCGCCGATTTCTACCTGACCATGCTGATGCGCTGGTCGCGCAACATGCCGAAGCCGGCCACCGAATGGCCGCAGCTGGCGGCGCTGGCGCAACGCATGAAGGCGCGGCCCTCGTTCAAGCTCCTGTATGAACGCGAAGGGCTGAGCGAATGGGCCTGAGGGCCGCATCGGTTAGGCTTCCGCCACCCATCACGAAGCACCAAGCATGACCCAGACCACGGTGGCCGATCCGAACGCGCGCCTGCCCCGGCAGATCCCCTACATCATCGGCAACGAAGCCTGCGAGCGCTTCAGCTTCTACGGGATGCGCAACATTCTGGTGCAGTTCCTGGTCAGCAGCGTGATCCTGGCCTACGTGCCGGAGGCCGAACGCCAGGGCGTGGCCAAGGACGTGTTCCACAGCTTTGTGATCGGCGTGTATTTCTTCCCGCTGCTCGGCGGCTGGCTGTCGGACCGCTATTTCGGCAAGTACAACACGGTGCTGTGGTTCTCGCTGGTCTACTGCGCGGGCCATGCCTGCCTGGCGCTGTTCGAAGGCAATCGCACCGGCTTCTACACCGGCCTGTTCCTGATCGCCTTGGGCAGCGGCGGCATCAAGCCCCTGGTGGTGAGTTTCTGCGGCGACCAGTTCACCACCGCCAACAAGCACCTCGCCAAGATCGTGTTCGACGCGTTCTACTGGACGATCAACTTCGGCAGCTTCTTCGCCTCGCTGCTGATGCCGCTGTTCCTGCGCAACTTCGGGCCGGCGGTGGCGTTCGGCATTCCCGGCATCCTGATGTTCATCGCCACACTGGTGTTCTGGCTGGGCCGCAAGCAGTACGTGCGGGTGCCGCCGACCCGCGGCGAGGATCCGGATTCGTTCTTCAACGTGGCGCGCACCGCACTGACCACGCAGGTCGCGGGGCAGGGCAGGCCGGGACTGTTGGTGGCGGGCACGGGCGTCGTGCTCGCGGCGGCGATGCTGCTGTGCTGGGCGCTGCATGCGTGGTTCGGGATCAACCTGCCGTTCTGGCCGGAGGATTTCCATTTCGTGATCAGCGCCTGCCTGGCGCTGGGCGCGCTGATCGCGTTCGGCGGCATCGGCGTGTCGATGCAGCTGGAACGCGCGCGCGGCCGGCATCCGGACGCGGCGGTGGATGGCGTGCGCGCGGTGCTGCGGATCCTGATCGTGTTCGCGCTGACCACGCCGTTCTGGTCGCTGTTCGACCAGAAGGCCAGCACCTGGGTGATCCAGGGCAAGGACATGATCGTGCCGCACGAGGCCTGGTGGTGGCCGAGCTGGCTGGTCAAGGAAGCCGGGCAGATGCAGGCGCTGAACCCGCTGCTGATCATGCTGCTGATCCCGTTCAACAACCTCGTGCTGTACCCAGCGTTGCGCCGGATCGGCTGGGAGCCGACCGCGCTGCGGCGGATGGGCTTCGGCATCGCCTTCGCCGGCATCGCCTGGGTCATCGCCGGCCTGATCCAGCTCAAGATCGACAGCGGTGCGCAGACCTCGCTGGCGTTGCAGACCTGGCCCTACCTGCTGCTGACCTTCGGCGAGGTGCTGGTGTCCGCCACTGCGCTGGAATTCGCCTACAGCCAGGCCACGCAATCGATGAAGGGCGTGATCATGGCCTTCTGGTACCTGACCAGTACCTTCGGCAGCCTGTGGGTGCTGCTGACCAACGTCGCCGTGCGCAACGAGGCGGTGACCGCGCGGATCGCCGCCACCGGCTACAGCGAGAACGCGTTCCTGATGTTCTTCTTCGCGGTCTTCGCCTTCGCCGCGGCCTTGGCATTCGCCGCCTATGCCCGCACCTATCCGATGCAGGACAACTACCGGACCGCCTGACGCATGACCTTCTCGCTGACCATCGTGATCGTCGCCATCACCGTGCTGGTGTCGTGGCGCGCCTTCAACGACCGCGCCCTGCTGGAGCGGTTGATCCTGTGGCCGCCGGCGGTGGAACGGCGCAAGCAATACGACCGCCTGCTCACCCACGGGTTCATCCACGCCGACTGGATGCACCTGGCGTTCAACATGATCACCCTGTGGTCGTTCGGCACGGCGGTGGAGCGGGTGTTCTCGGGGTGGATCACCCCGATCGGCTATGTGCTGTTCTACCTATCGGCGATCGTGGTGGCGATCCTGCCGACCTACCTTCGCCATCGCAGGGACGCGAACTACCGCAGCCTGGGCGCCTCCGGCGGGGTCTCCGCGGTGCTGTTCGCGTTCATCCTGTTCGATCCGTGGTCGAAGCTGGTCATCTTCCCGATCCCGGTGCCGATCCCCGCATTCCTGTTCGCCTTGCTGTACGTCGGTTACAGCATCTGGATGGACCGCCGTGGCGGCGACAACGTCAACCACAGCGCGCACCTGTGGGGCGCGGCCTACGGCGTGCTGTTCACGCTGCTGATGGAACCGCGGGTTTTCGGCCACTTCACGCAAAGCTTGTTCCACTCGGGATCCCCATGACCCAGGAGACCGCCATGTCCGAGATCCGCCATGACGCGGCCCATCACCGCTTCGTCACCGAGGTGGACGGCCACCTCGCCTACGTGGAATACGTGCCGGGCGACAACGCCATCGCCATCACCCATACCATCGTCCCGGCCGCGATCGGTGGCCGCGGCATCGCCGGGAACCTGGTGCGCGCGGCCCTGCTGCACGCCCGCAACGAGGGGCTGAAGGTCGAGCCGCTGTGCTCCTACGCGGACGCGTGGATGCGCCGCCATCCGGAATTCGACGCCTTGCGCGCCTGATCCCGCCCCCCCCGGGCGCGTAGAATGCGCGCCCATGCGCCTGAACCGACACATCGCCGATAGCGGCTTCTGCTCCCGCCGCGAGGCCGACCGCCTGATCGCGGAGGGCCGGGTGACCGTGAACGGCATCCGCGCCCGCATCGGCGCCGAACTGGGCGAGGGCGACGAGGTCCGCGTCGACGGCAATGCACTGGCGGTGCGGACGGCGGCCAAGGGCCAGCGCCGGCACGTGTACATCGCGCTGAACAAGCCGGTGGGGATCACCTCCACCACCGATTCCGCGGTGAAGGGCAACATCGTCGATTTCGTCGACCACCAGCAGCGGATCTTCCCGGTCGGCCGGCTGGACAAGGATTCGGAAGGGCTGATCCTGCTGACCAGCAACGGCGACATCGTCAACCGCATCCTGCGCGCCGAGAACAAGCTGGAGAAGGAATACCTGGTCGCGGTGAACCACCCGGTGACCCCGGAATTCCTGCGCGGGATGAGCCGCGGGGTGCCGGTCCACGGCCAGCTCACCTTGCCGTGCAAGACCGGCAAGCTGGGCAGCCAGGGGTTCCGGATCGTGCTGACCCAGGGCCTGAACCGGCAGATCCGGCTGATGGCGGCCCATTTCGGCTTCCGGGTGAAGCAGCTGCTGCGGGTGCGGATCGGCAACGTCAAGCTCGGCCGCCTCAAGCCCGGCCAGTGGCGCAACCTGACCGACGCCGAGCTGCGCGGCCTGCTGCCGGAGCAGGCGGACTGGTAGGCCGGTTGCAGCCGGCTCCGGGGCGGCGAAAAATAATTGCCACCCATTCACAAATGTCCAGAAAAGTGCGGTATGGTGCGCCCACTGTTTCAAGCGGGATCACGGTACATCGTGACCCGATGCGGTAGATCCATGTGATCCGCTACATCGTGTGCGTTACCCCTTGCTCGACAGTCGCGGTGCGTTTCGGCGGACCGTGTCACCATTTCAAACTGTTCTAGGAGTAACAAACATGTCGGATCGTCAGACCGGTACCGTCAAGTGGTTCAACGACGCCAAGGGCTTCGGCTTCATCACCCCGGAAAGCGGCCCGGACGTCTTCGTCCACTTCCGCTCGATCCAGGGCACCGGCTTCAAGTCCCTGCAGGAAGGCCAGAAGGTCTCCTTCAAGGTCGTGCAGGGCCAGAAGGGCCTGCAGGCCGACGAAGTGCAGGCGATGTAATTCGCCTGGCGCTCGCGCCAAGAAAGCCCGGCTCCGGCCGGGCTTTTTCTTTACGGCGATGCAGGACGGGGCCGGCTTCTCACGTGTCCTTCAACGTCCTCTGGCTAGCCTGAATCGCGTAATCGTTCTCGAAATCACCGGTTTCCCCTTGCACATGCGCTCCCCCCGCATCGCCCAGATCCTCGTCCTCGCGTCTTGCACCCTGCTCGCAGCCTGCGATCGCGCGCCTGCGCCGACCGCGGATGCACAGTCCCCCGCCGCGGTTCCGGCCAGCGTGGCCCTGCAGGACGTGGTGGAAACCCGGCCGGATTACATCGTCGGCATCAGCTACCCGAAATCCGCCAGCAACCATCCCGCGCTGGCGCAGGCCTTGAAGGCCTATGCCGATGCCGCGCGCGCCGACTTGATGAAGGCCGTGGCAGGCCTGAAAGGGCAGAAACCCACCGCACCCTACGACCTCAGCCTGCAGTTCACCGGCCTGGTCGATACCCCGCAAGTGGTGGCGGTGGCGGCGGATGGCAGCAGCTATACCGGCGGCGCCCACGGCAATCCGCTGGTGGCGCGTTTCGTCTGGTTGCCGCAGCGGCAGGAGATGCTGCAGGCCGACCGTTTGATCGTCGATGCCGCCGGCTGGCAGGCCATTTCCGACGCCAGCCGCGAGCAGCTGATGACCGCGTTGTCGCAGCGCCTGGATGCGGACGAAGTGGAAGGCGCCGATCGCGCCGAGCAGCTGAAGACCGGCAGTCGCATGATCGACGACGGTACCAAGCCGGCGCCGGCGAATTTCGCCCAGTTCGAGCCGGTGATGAATGCCGAAGGGCAGATCCGCGCGATCCGCTTCGTGTTCCCGCCGTACCAGGTCGCGCCGTACGTCGAAGGCACGCGCACCGTGGAAATTCCGGCGCGGGCGCTGCTGCCGCACGTGGCCGCCGATTATCGCAAGCTGTTCCAGGGCGGCTGATCCCGCACTGGCGCGGCTGCGTCGCAGTTCCTGAGACGCGCCGCCGGCAGCATGGCGCGATGCACGGCAGCGCCCAGATCCGGCTCGATTTCGATCGCCAGCGCGTTCATTCGCCGCAGCCCGACGCGGCGGATAATCCGCGCATGTCCGCGCACCCGGCGCTCGTTGTCTTCCATCCCGCCGTCGCCGCGTGGTTCGCGCGCAGTTTCCCCGCGCCGACCGACGCGCAGATCGCGGCTTGGCCTGCGATTGCTTCCGGTCGAGACACTTTGGTGGCCGCACCGACGGGCTCGGGCAAGACCCTCACCGCATTCCTGACCGCCATCGACGCATTGGTCCGCGAAGGCCTGTCGTGCGGCCTGCCGGATGCGACGCTGGTGCTCTACGTCTCGCCGCTGAAGGCGCTGTCCAACGACATCCACGTCAACCTCGATGCGCCGCTGGCCGGCATCCGCGGGGAACTCGCCGCGCAGGCGCTGCCCGATGTCGCCATCCGCACCGCGGTGCGCACCGGCGATACCCCGCAGTCCGAACGCGCGGCCCTGCGCAAGCGCCCGCCGCACATCCTGGTGACCACGCCGGAATCGCTGTACGTGTTGCTCGGCTCCGAATCCGGGCGGGCGATGCTGGCGGGCGTGCGCACGGTGATCGTCGACGAAATCCACGCGCTGGTGCAGAACAAGCGCGGCAGCCACCTGTCGCTGTCGCTGGAGCGGCTGGACGCGTTGACCGGCAAGCGCGCGACGCGGGTGGGCCTGTCGGCGACGCAGAAGCCGATCGAGGCGGTGGCGAAGTTCCTGGTCGGGAAAAGGGGGTCAGAGTCGGTTTTCGAAACGAAAACCGACTCTGACCCCCTTTTCCCGGTCATCGTCGATATCGGCCACGTGCGCAAGCGCGACTTGGCGCTGGAACTGCCGCCGGTGCCGCTGGACGCGGTGATGTCGAATGCGCAGTGGGAGCTGGTGTACGCACGCATCGCCGAGCTCGTCGACCAGCACGCGACCACGCTGGTGTTCGTCAACACCCGGCGCATGGCCGAGCGCACCGCGCGCCACCTCGGCGAGCTGCTGGGCAAGGAACACGTCGCCGCGCACCACGGCTCGCTGGCCAAGGAGCTGCGGCTGGATGCCGAGCAGAAGCTCAAGCGCGGCGAACTGAAGGTGCTGGTCGCCACCGCCTCGCTGGAGCTCGGCATCGATATCGGCGACGTGGATCTCGTGTGCCAGATCGGTTCGCCGCGCAGCATCGCCGCGTTCCTGCAGCGCGTGGGCCGTTCCGGCCACCACGTCGGCGGCGTGCCGAAGGGGCGCCTGTTCCCGAGTTCGCGCGACGAACTGATGGAATGCGCGGCGCTGCTGGACAGCGTGCGGCGCGGCGAACTCGACGCCTTGATCATGCCGCCGGCGCCGCTGGACGTGTTGTCGCAGCAATTGGTGGCCGAAGTCGCCTGCCGCGAATGGGACGAGGATGCGCTGTTCGCGCTGGTGCGGCGCGCATGGCCGTACGCTTCGCTTCCACGCAAGGCCTTCGACGAGGTGGTGCGGATGCTGGCCGACGGCTTCAGCACCCGCTATGGCCAGCGCGCCAGCTACCTGCATCGCGACGCGGTGCACCGCAAGCTGCGCGGGCGCAAGGGCGCCCGGCTGACCGCGACGCAATCGGGCGGCACCATCCCCGATGTCGGCGATTACACCGTGCTGCTGGAGCCGCAGGCGATCACGATCGGTACGGTCAACGAAGACTTCGCCATCGAGAGCATCGCCGGCGACGTGTTCCAGCTCGGCAATGCCAGCTATCGCATCCTGCGCGTCGAATCCGGCCGCCTGCGCGTGCAGGATGCCGAAGGCGCGCCGCCGAGCATCCCGTTCTGGCTGGGCGAGGCGCCGGGCCGCAGCATCGAGTTATCCGCCAGCGTGTCGCGCCTGCGCGAGGCGATGCAGGCGACGCTGGAGCAGGGCGGCGAGGCCGCGTTGCAGCACTGGCTGCGCGCCGAGCTGCAGCTGGACGAATCCGCCGCGCGCCAGGTCGCCGAATACGCGGCGGCGCAGTTCGCCGGCTTCGGCATGCTGCCCTCGCAGTCGCGGATCGCGCTGGAGCGCTTCTTCGACGAATCCGGCGGCACCCAGCTGATCATCCATTCGCCTTATGGCAGCCGCATCAACAAGGCCTGGGGCTTGGCGCTGCGCAAGCGCTTCTGCCGCAAGTTCAATTTCGAACTGCAGGCGGCGGCGACCGAGGACGCCATCGTGCTGTCGCTGTCGACCAGCCATTCGTTCCCGCTGATCGAGGTGATGAGTTACCTGCACTCGTCCAGCGCCGAACAGGTGCTGGTGCAGGCGCTGCTGGACGCGCCGCTGTTCCCCGCGCGCTTCCGCTGGAACGCGACCAATGCGCTGGCGCTGCCGCGCTTCAGCGGCGGCAAGAAGGTCGCGCCGCAGCTGCAGCGGATGAAGTCCGAGGACCTGATGGCGACGGTGTTCCCGGACCAGGTGGCGTGCCTGGAGAACATCGTCGGCGAGCGCGAGGTGCCGGATCACCCGCTGGTCGCGCAGACGTTGCAGGACTGCCTGCACGAGGCGATGGACGTGGACGGCTGGCTGGCGCTGCTGCGCGCGCTGGAGGCGGGCGAGGTGCAGGTCACCGCGCGCGACCTGACCGGCCCGTCGCCGTTCGCCGCGGAAGTGCTGGGCGCGCGGCCGTATGCCTTCCTAGACGATGCGCCGCTGGAGGAACGCCGTACCCGCGCGGTGCAGACGCGCGGCCTGGGCGTTGCCGCGCAGGCGCAGGACCTGGGCAGGCTGGACATGGCCGCCATCGAGGGCGCGCGCGAGGATGCCTGGCCGCAGCCGGCCGATGCCGACGGCATGCACGAGGCGCTGATGCAGCTCGGTGCCGCCAGCGTGGGCGAGGCCGATGCAAGCGGCTGGTCCGGGTGGCTGGACATGCTGGCATCGGCACGACGCGCAAGCTGCTTGACCCTCGGCGATGCAGGGCTCTGGACCACCGCCGAACGCTTGCCGCAGGTGCTGGCGCTGCATCCGCAGGCCAGCTTGCATCCAGTGATCGAGGCTCCGGCCGACTACGCGCAGTCGTGGACGCGCGAGGACGCGCTGCGCGAGCTGGTGCGTGGCCGCCTCGGCGGCATGGCGGTGACCACCGCCGCGGGCATCGCCGATGCGCTGGCGTTGGCACGCGGCGACGTGGAGTTCGCGCTGCTCGCGCTGGAGCAGGAAGGCTACGTGATGCGTGGGCGCTTCACCCCCGGCGCGGCGGACGACGAGTGGTGCGAACGCCACCTGCTGGCGCGCATCCACCGCAATACGCTGGGCCGGCTGCGGCGCGAGATCGAGCCGGTCGACGTGCGCGATTACGTGCGCTTCCTGTGCGACTGGCAGCGCCTGTCGCCGGCCACGCGCGTACAGGGCCCGGAAGCGCTGGTCGGCGTGCTGGCGCAGCTGGAGGGATACGAAGCCGCGGCCGGCGCCTGGGAAAGCGAACTGCTGCCGGCGCGGGTCAAGGACTATTCCATCGCCTGGCTGGACGACCTGTGCACCGCCGGGCGCATCGCCTGGACGCGGCTGCGCGCCGGTGGCGAATCGCTGGTGCGCGCGGCGCCGATCGTGCTGTTGCCACGCCGCGAATTGTCGCTGTGGTCGCGTTTGGCGGCGAATCAAACCGGTGAAGACACGCCGTTGTCCTCGCGCGCGCAGAAGGTCGCCGATTGCCTGCGCGAGCAGGGTGCGCTGTTCTTCGACGAACTGGCGGATGCCGCGCGCCTGCTTGAGACCGAGTTGGAGGATGCGCTGGCCGAGCTGGTCGCGCGCGGGCGCGCGGGTTGCGACAGTTTCACCGGCCTGCGCGCCTTGCTGCTGCCGGCGTCGAAGCGCCCCGCGAGCTACGCGCGCAGCGGCCGTCGTGCCTCGCTGACCGGGATCGCCGATGCGGGACGCTGGAGCCTGGTCCGCAAGCCGGCGGTGGAGGCCGGCGCCGATTCCGCCGGCATCGAGCACGTCGCCCGCGTGCTGCTGCGCCGCTACGGCGTGGTCTGCTGGCGGCTGCTGGAACGCGAGGCGCCCTGGTTGCCGCCGTGGCGCGAGTTGCTGCGCGAATACCAGCGGCTGGAAGCGCGCGGCGAGATCCGCGGCGGGCGTTTCCTCAGCGGCGTGGTCGGCCAGCAGTTCGCCTTGCCGGAAGCGGTGGCGGCGCTGCGCAGCGTGCGCAAGCGCGCGCACGATGGCGCGATGATCGCGGTGTCCGCCAGCGATCCGCTCAACCTGCTCGGCGGCATCGTCGCCGGCGACAAGGTGCCGCGCCAGCCCGGCGCCCGCCTGCTGTGGCGCGACGGCCTGCCGGTGGCGACGTTGGTGGCCGGTGAATTCAGGCCGCTGCCCGGCCTGGATCCGCGCGATGAACATGCGGCGAAGCTCGCCCTGCTGCGCGATCCCGGCGCGTTGCCTGCAGAGGCCCCGGGATCGCGGCCGCAGGCCGACCCGCTGGGCCTGCATCGCTGATCCGCCGCAGATACGAAAACGCCGCCCGCAGGCGGCGTTTTCGTCGGTGCATCGAGCGATGCCTACTTGCTGGTCAGGCCGCGCGCTTCCAGCAGCGGCTCGATCTTCGCCTCGTAGCCGGCGAAGTTCGGGAACAGCTGGCCGGGCGCGATCTCGCCGCCCGGCGCCAGCACCTTCGCCCGCAGGCGATCGCCGTTCTCGCGCAGCAGGCCACCGTGCTGCTTGATGTACTCGGTGGTGTTGGCGGCCAGCACTTCCGACCAGATGTAGGCGTAGTAGCCGGCCGCATAGCCGCCCATGATGTGGCTGAAGTAGGGCGTGCGGTAGCGCGGCGGTACCGGCGCGTAGTCGAAACCGTCGGCCTTCAGCGCATCGGCCTCGAACGCCATGACGTCGCCCGCCGCCGGGATCTTGTCGGCCGGCGCCTGGTGCAGGCGCTGGTCGAGCATCGCGGCCTCCAGGTATTCGGTGGTGGCGAAGCCCTGGTTGAACTTGGACGCGGCGATCACCTTGTCCAGCAGCGCCTGCGGCATCGCCTCGCCGGTCTGGTAGTGCTTGGCGTAGTGCGCCAGCACTTCCGGCCAGTCGGCCCACATCTCGTTGACCTGCGACGGGTATTCGACGAAGTCGCGCGGCACGTTCATCGAGTAGTACGGATAGCGCACGTCCTGGAAGAAGCCGTGCAGCGCATGGCCGAACTCGTGGAAGGCGGTGGTGACTTCATCCCAGGTCAGCAGCGTCGGCTTGCCTTCGGAGGGCTTGGGGATGTTCAGGTGGTTGGCCACCACCGGCATGTCGCCGGTCAGGTCCGACTGCGAGACGTAGGTGTTCATCCACGCGCCGCCGCGCTTCGACGAGCGCGCATACGGATCCCAGATGAAGATGGCGAGCTGCTTGCCGTCCTTGTCGAAGACGTCGTAGGTCGAGGTGTCCGGGTGGTACTTCGGCAGGTCGGTGCGCTGCTTGAAGCTGATCCCGTACAGCTTGTTGGCGGCGTAGAACACGCCGTCCTCCAGCACGTGCTTCATCTCGAAGTAGGGCTTGAGCTGCGATTCGTCGAAGTTGTACTTGGCCTGGCGCACCTTCTCGCTGTAGTACGACCAGTCCCACGGCGCCAGCTTGAACGAAGGCTGCTTGTTCGCCTTCTGGTCGGCATCGATCATCGCCTGCAGGTCGCCGCCCTCGCGGCGCGCGTTGGCCACCGCGTTCGGCGCCAGCTGGCGCAGCATGCGGTTGACGTTGTCCTGGTTGGCGGCGGTTTCGTCGGCCAGCACGTAGTTGGCGTAGGTGTCGTAGCCCAGCAGGCGCGCGCGCTCGGCGCGCAGCTTCAGCACCTGGGAGACGATGCCGGTGTTGTCCCACTGGTTGCCGCGGCTGCCGCGCGCGACCGAGGCCTCGTGCAGGCGCTGGCGCAGGGCGCGGTCCTGCAGCTGGGTCTCGGCCGGCTGGCCGGTGGTGTTGAGCAGGGCGATCACGTACTTGCCGTCCAGCTTGCGCGCCTTGGCCGCTTCCGCGGTGGCGGCGATCTGCTCCTCGCTCATGCCCTTCAGCTGGTCGCGGCTGTCCACCACCACCGCCGAATCGTTCACCTCGGCCAGCACGTTCTGGTCGAACTGGGTGCCCAGCTTGGACAGCTCGCCGTTGATCTCGCGGATGCGGGCCTTCTGCGCGTCGCTCAGCGCGGCGCCGGCGCGCACGAAGTCCTGGTAGCGCTTTTCCAGCAGGCGCGCGTCGATCGGATCCAGCCCCAGGCTGGCGCGGCCGTCGTACAGCGCCTTGATCCGCGCGAACAGCTTCGGGTTCAGGCTGATGGCGTCGCGGTGCGCGGCGAACTTCGGCGCGTAGTCGCGTTCGATGGCGTCGCGGGCGTCGGTCTTGTAGGTGCCTTGCAGGTTGAAGAACACGTTGCTGGCGCGATCCAGCACCTGGCCGCTCTTCTCCATCGCCACGATGGTGTTCTGGAAGGTCGGCGCCGCCGGGTCGTCGGCGATCGCGGCGATCTCCCGCAGCTGCTGCGCCATGCCGGCGTCGAAGGCGGGGGCGAAATCGCCGTCGTGGATCTGGTCGAACTGCGGGTAGTGCAGCGGCAGCGGGCTGGGGGCGGCGAACACCCCGGCGTAGGCGCTAGCGGGCATCGGGGCCTCCTTGTCGGCGGTCGCGGCGGGGGCGGTGGCGCAGCCGCCCAGGGCGGTGGCGATGGCCAGCGCGAGCGCGCAGGCGATGGGTTGTTTCATGCGGTCCTCGACGACGGGATCAGGCGAAACCGCAAGGGTAGCGCAGTGCCGCGGGCGCGGCCCGTGACGAATGGCATGCATGGCCGGCGCGTGCCGGCGCCCGCGTTGTCCGGGGTAGGCGCGGACGGCGAGACCGCGCACAATCGCGCCTCCCCCGTCCGCGACAGGTCCCCCATGGCCACCACCGCCTACGATTTCGAAGCCACCGCCCTGGATGGCAGCCCGCAGCCATTGGCGGACTACCGCGGCAAGGTCCTGCTGATCGTCAACGTGGCCAGCAAGTGCGGGTTCACCCCGCAGTACGCCGGGCTGGAGCGGCTGTGGCGCGACTACGGCGACAAGGGCCTGGTGGTGCTGGGCTTCCCCTGCGACCAGTTCGGCCACCAGGAACCGGGCGATGCCGAGGAAATCCGCAATTTCTGCTCGCTGACCTACGACGTCAGCTTCCCGATGTTCGCCAAGGTCGAGGTCAACGGCGGCAATGCCAGCCCGCTGTGGACATGGCTGAAGGACGAGAAGGGCGGCCTGCTCGGCTTCGACGGGATCAAGTGGAACTTCACCAAGTTCCTGGTCGGCCGCGATGGCCGCGTGCTCAAGCGCTATGCGCCGACCGACAAGCCCGAATCGCTGGCGCGCGACATCGAGAAGGCATTGGCGTGAGCAGCGCGGACGACCCGCATCGGAACTACCGGCTGGAATTCGACTACCAGCCGCCGATGCTGCGGGCGACGGTGACCGGGGGCAAGGACACCTGCCTGGACGTCACCCGCGAGTACTGGCTGCGGATCCTGCGGGAAGTGCACGCCTGCGGCGCCAGCCAGTTGCTGGTGATCGACCGCATGCAGGGCGAGGTGATGAACAACGAGGACCTGCAGCGCTTCTTCGATGCGCTGGAAGGCCGCGGCCTGGGCCGCATCCGCCTGGCCTACGTGGAAGGCCGCGCCGACCAGATCCCGCGGATCGAATACGCGGAGTTGATGGCGCGCGAGCGCGGCTACAACGCGCGGATCTTCAACAACGAGACCAACGCGGTGGTCTGGCTGCGCCACGGCGAACGCTGATGGCCGAGCCGACGTTCCGGATCGAGTACCAGCGCAACGGCGACACCTTGCGCGCGCGTTTCAGCGGCGACAACAGCGCGCTGGACACGCTGGTCGCGTGCTGGATGGCATTGGCGGAAGAACTGCGGCGCGATCCGCCGGCGGCCCTGCTGGTGGTCGACGAGATGCAGGGCGCCGCGCCCGATCCGGACGAGCTGGCGCAATTCGTCCAGTCGATGGTCGGCCTGGGGTTCGAGGGCGTGCGGGTGGCGTACGTGGAGGCGTACGCCCTGCAGGTGCCGGAAGCCGAGGTCGGCGAAATCCTGGCGCGCGAACAGGGGTTCCAGGTGCGGGTGTTCGGCAACGAGGCCGCGGCCGCGGTGTGGCTGCGGCACGGCATGGCCTGAGCCCGCACCCGCGCCCTACTTCTCGACGAAGGCCCGCTCGAACACGTATTCGCCGGCGGTGCCGATCCGCGGTGAAGCGTTGAAGCCGCGCGCATCCAGGATGCTGCGGAAATCGGCCAGCATCTGCGGGCTGCCGCAGATCATCGCGCGGTCGTGCCGCGCGTCCAGCGCGTCCAGCCCCAGTACCTCGGCGATGTGGCCGTTGTCCAGCTGTTCGGTGATGCGGCCGCGATGGTCGTGGCCGTGGTGGACGAAGTCCTCGCGCGAGACCGCCGGGTAGTACAGCAGCTTCTCGCGGATGGTCTCGCCCAGGAATTCGTGGTTGGGCAGTTCGCGTTCGATGTAGTCGCGGTAGGCCAGGTCGCCGGCGCCGCGCACGCCGTGGCAGAGCACCACGCGTTCGAAGCGTTCGTAGGTTTCCGGATCCTTGATCACCGCCAGCCACGGGGCCAGGCCGGTGCCGGTGCCGAGCAGGTAGAGGTTGCGGCCCGGGTGCAGGTCGGAGACCAGCAGGGTGCCGGTCGGCTTGCGCCCGATCAGGATCGAATCGCCGGGCCGGATGTGCTGCAGGCGCGAGGTCAGCGGGCCGTCCTGCACCTTGATGCTGAAGAACTCCAGCTGCTCTTCCCAGTTCGCGCTGGCGATCGAATACGCGCGCATCAGCGGCTTGCGCGAGCCGTCGGCCTGCTCGACCTCCAGCCCGATCATCACGAACTGGCCGTTGTCGAAGCGGAAACCGTCGTCGCGGGTGGTGGTGAAGCTGAAGTACGCGTCCGTCCAGTGGCGGACGTCGAGCACCGTCTCGGTGCCGAAGGGGGAGGCCATGCGCAGGGGGATGTTGCGGTGTCGGCGCGCAT
Source organism: Thermomonas aquatica (assembly GCF_006337105.1). Taxonomy (NCBI): domain Bacteria; kingdom Pseudomonadati; phylum Pseudomonadota; class Gammaproteobacteria; order Lysobacterales; family Lysobacteraceae; genus Thermomonas; species Thermomonas aquatica. The sequence continues at coordinate 2,993,993 of NZ_CP040871.1, forward strand.
TTTACGCCGCATGGCGGCGCGGCGTTTGATCCGGGGCAAATCCCGGGGCTGCGATGGCCCTTGCGACGGGCCTGCAGCCCGGTCGAGCCGGGGCGTTAGAATCCGGGGTCCGCCCAGGCGGTGCTCCCATGCGAAACGTCCTGCTGTGGAAGGTGGTGCTGGCGGTGGCGGCCCTTGCCGTCCTGGCCGCCGCCCCGGCGTTCGCCCGCACCGAAAAACACGTGGTCCACGGCCCGGCGCTGGAAGGCAACCTGCAGGGCAATTCGCCGGACCGGACGGTGTACGTGATCTTGCCGCCGAGCTACGGCACCGACGGGGATCGGCGCTACCCGGTGCTGTATTTCCTGCATGGTCGCACCTCCACCGCCGAGGAATACGACGGCCTGATCCCGTTCGATGCCGACCTGCAGGCGGCGGGCGAAGGGTCGCACGAGATGATCATCGTCGTGCCGGACACCGATACGCTGTTCGGCGGTTCGATGTACACCAACTCGCCCACCAGCGGGAACTTCGAGGATTTCATCGCCCGCGACCTGGTCCGCTACGTCGATGGCCATTTCCGCACGATGGCCAGGCGCGAGGCGCGCGGCCTGGCCGGGCATTCGATGGGCGGCTACGGCACCTTGCGGATCGGCATGCGCCATCCCGAAACGTTCGTCGCGCTGTACGCGATGAATCCCTGCTGCCTGTTGCCGATCGGCGCCTCCGATCCGAAATTCGAACGCATGTCGCTGGAAGACGCGGTGCATGGCGATTCCAGAACGCTCGTCAATTTCGAACTCGCCACCGCGTGGTCGCCCAATCCGCGGAATCCGCCGTTCTACGCCGACCTGTCGACCCAGGACGGCAAGCCGGTGCCGTTGGTGATCGCCCAGCGGGCGGCCAACGCGGGCGTGGCGATGGCGGCGCAGTACGTGCCTGCGCTGAAGGCGATGAAGGCGATCGGCATGGATATCGCCAGCGCGGATTTCGTCAGGCCCGATGCGCTGGCGATGCACGAGGAATTGCTCAAGTTCGGCATCCCGCATCGCTGGGAGGACTACCAGGGCGACCACATGGATCGGGTGCCCGACCGCTTCCGTTCGGTGCTGCTGCCGTTCTTCGCGCAGGCGTTCGCCGGGGCGAGGCCATAGGCGCGTCCCGCGCCATGTCCGCGATGCCGTCGGCGGTGCGCACGCTCTGGACCATCGGCCATTCCACCCGGCCGTGGCCGCAGTTCGTGGATATGCTGCACGCGCCCGGCATCGAAGTGCTGGCCGACGTGCGCCGTTTCGCCGGCTCGCGCCGCAATCCGCAGTTTTCGCGGGACGTGATGCCGCAGGCACTGGACGAAGCCGGCATCCGCTACTGGCCGCTGCCGGCGTTGGGCGGGCGACGCAAGCCGCAGGCGGATTCGCCGAACACGGCGTGGCGGGTCGAGGCCTTTCGCGCCTATGCCGATTACCTGGCCGATCCAGCCTACATCGCCGCGCGCGAGGCGCTGATGGCGACGGCATCGGACGAACGCACCTGCGTGATGTGCGCCGAGGCGGTGTGGTGGCGCTGCCATCGCCGGCTGATCGCCGACGATTTCGTCGCCCGCGGCTGGACCGTGCTGCACCTGCTGGCGCCGGGCAAGACCGAACCGCACGTGCTCAACCCGGACGCGGTGATGGTCGATGGCGTGCTGCGCTACCCGGGCCCGCAGCCCGCGCTACTTTGAGGCAGCGGGCGGCACCAGTCGCAGCAGCTGGCCGTTGTCCTCGTCGGTCAGCACATAGACGTCGCCATCGGTGCCCACACGCACGTCGCGGATGCGCTTGCCGAGGTCGGTGAGCAGGCGCTCCTCGGACACGATGCGGTCGCCGTCCAGCGTCAGCCGGATCAGGTTGCGGTCGGCCAACGCACCGAGGAACAGGCTGTCGTTCCAGGCGTTGCCGGGGCGGCCGGTGTAGAACGCCATGCCGGATAAGGCCGGCGATTTCGCCCAGACGTGGTGCGGGCGTTCCATCCCGGCGGCCTCGCGGCCCCTGGTTTCGGGGTAGGGGCGGTTGCTGCCGTAGTCCATGCCATCGCTGATGACCGGCCAGCCGTAGTTCTTGCCGGCTTCGGGCAGGTTGAGTTCGTCGCCGCCGCGCGGGCCGTGCTCGCTTTCCCAGAGCTTGCCGCTGCGCGGATCGACGGCCAGGCCCTGCATGTTGCGATGGCCGTAGCTCCAGATCGCGCGGCGCACGCCGACGCCGTTGGCAAAGGGATTGTCGGCGGGCTGGGTGCCGTCGATGTTCAGCCGTACCAGCTTGCCCTGCAGCACTTCCAGGTCCTGCGCCAGCGCCTTCTGGTTGCGTTCGCCCTGGCTGATGTAGACATGGCCCTTGCCGTCGAAGGCGATGCGCGAACCGAAATGGTTGCCGCCTTCCAGCTTGGGCAATTGCCGATAGATCACCTGCACGTCGGTCAGCGCGGTGGCCCCGAGCGTGGCGGTGGCGACCGCGGTGCCTGCGGTATCGCCATCGCCGGGTTCGGCGAAGCTCAACCAGATGCGCTTGTTCGCCGCGTATTGCGGATCGAGCACGACATCGAGCAGGCCGCCCTGGCCCTGCGCGAACACCGCCGGGACGCCGGCGATGGGCGCGGACAACGTGCCGTCGGCGGCGATCCGGCGCAGGCGGCCGGGGCGTTCGCTCACGAGGAAACCGCCTTCCGGCAGCAACGCGACCGCCCACGGATGCTCGAGGCCGCTGGCGACGGTCTCGATGCGCATCTTGCCCGCGGGGGTGGCCTGCGTTTGCACGTTCGGTGCAGCGCTGGTCGATTGCGCCGGCTGTGCGCAGGCGTTGAGCGCGAACGGCAGCGCGATGCAAAACAGGAGCGTGGTGTGGTGGCGCATCTGCATTCCTCAGCGGTAGCCGGCCGCCTGCAATTCGAACAATTCGGCATAGCGTCCGCCCTGTGCCATCAGCTGGGCGTGAGTGCCGCTGGCTTCGACCTTGCCGTCGGCCAGCACCAGGATGCGGTCGGCCATGCGCACGCTGCTGAAGCGGTGCGAAATCAGCACCGCAGTCTTGCCGTCGGACAGTTCCTTGAAGCGCTCGAACACCTCGAACTCACTGCGCGCGTCCAGCGCCGCGGTGGGCTCATCAAGGATCATCACTTGCGCGTCGCGCATGTAGGCGCGGGCGATCGCGATCTTCTGCCACTGCCCGCCGGACAGGTCCACGCCGTCCTTGAAGCGCTTGCCGATCACCTGCTCGTAGCCCTTCGGCAGCGCGGCCACGACATCGTCGGCCATGCCCTTGCGCGCGGCGCGTTCGATCCGCGCCCGGTCGTCCATCGCATCGATCTGGCCGACGCCGATGTTCTCCGCCGCGGTCAGGTGGTAGCGCACGAAGTCCTGGAAGATGACGCCGATGTTGGCGCGCAGGTCGTCGAGGTCGTAGTCGCGCAGGTCGCGGCCGTCGAGCAGGATGCGGCCTTCGTCGGGGTCGTACAGCCGCGCCAGCAGCTTGACCAGGGTGGTCTTGCCGGCGCCGTTCTCGCCGACCAATGCCAGCACTTCGCCCGCATGCAGCTCGAACGACAGGCCGCGCAGCGCCCAGCGCTCCGCGCCTTCGTAACGGAAGCCGACGTTGTCGAACACGAAGCCGCGGCGGATCGGGTCGGGGACGGGCAGGGCATCCGGCTTCGAGGCGATTTCCGGCACGATCTCGAAGAACGAATACAGGTCGTCGAGGTACAGCGCCTGGCTCGCCACCTGCGAGAAGCCGGTCAGCAGGCTTTCCAGCAACTGGCGCAGGCGACGGAAACTGCCGGCGAGGAAGGTCAGGTCGCCGATGGAGAAATCGCCGCGCACGGTGCGCCAGGCGATGTAGCCGTAAGCGACGTAGTACCCCAGCGTGCCCAGCGCGGCCAGCAGGGTGCCCCAGAACGCGCGCTTGCCGGCCAGCCTGCGGTTGGCCTCGAAGAACTTCCGCGACAGCGTGCGGAAGCGCTCGATGAAGAAGCGGTTGAGGTTGAAGATCTTGACCTCTTTCGCGGTCTCCACGCTGGCGCCCATCTGCCGCAGGTATTCGAGCTGGCGGCGTTCCGGCGTCCACTGGAAATTCAGCGAATAGTTCAGCGCGTTGAAATGCGATTCGCCGACGAAGGCCGGCACCAGCGCGATCGCCAGCAACGCGATCAACCACGGCGCGTAGGCCAGCAGGCCGGCGGCGAAACTGACCACAGTGATCGCGTCCTGCGCCTGGCCGAACAGCTGGCCCATCAGGTTCATCCGGCCCATGGTCTGCCGGCGCGCGCGGTCCAGCTTGTCCTGCAGTTCGGAATCCTCGAAATCCTCGAGGTCCAGGGTGGCCGCATGCTCCATCAGGCGGATGCTGGTGGCGTTGGTGAACTGCTCCGACAGCACCGAATCCGCATAACTGGTCAGGCGGCCGAGCAGGTCGGAGCCGATCGCCAGCGCGAATTCCAGCCCGAGCAGCAGGAGCAGGTGGTCGAGGATGCCGGACTGCCACGCGGCCTGCAGTTCATGGGCGACGCCGAGTCCGATCAGGCGCACCGCCTCGTCGATGATCAGCTTGCCGATGTACAGGGTGGCGACCGGCAGGAACGCGCGCACCAGCCGCAGGCCGATGGCGGCGGCGGTCAACGGCTTGCTGGTGCCCCAGATCTCGCGCAGGAAGGGCGGGATGTTGCGCATCGCGCTGAAGCGCTGGCGCAGGTTGAGCTGGGCTTGCGGGAGCGGCGGGGGCATTGCCGCATTGTGCGCGATCCCGCGCAGGCGGTTTTCACGCCTGCATCCGCCTGCGATCCGCCCACCCCGCGCCAGGATGGACGGCTTGTGCCGCGCAGGTCGCCGGGGTCAGCGCTTGATGGTGTATTGCGCCAGCCGCGCGTCGAGGGTTTCGGCGGGCAGCCCCAGGCTCTTGGTGACCAGGGCCATCGTCTCGTATTCGCGCGGATCCAGCCTGCCGTCCGAAGCCGCCAGCCGCAGCAGCACGTCGTACAGGCGTTCGTTGTGTTCGGAGCCGGCGGGATGCGCATCGGTGAAGCGCAGCAGTTCCGCGTTGACGTTGATGTTGCGGTGCATGCCGCGCTCGAACGCCTCCATCGCCATGTGCCGGCCGGCCAGCGACAGGTCGATGTCGTCCATCACCGTGTTGGCGAGGTTCGATTCGTGGCTGCTCACCAGCCGGTCGGCCTTGGCCACGTAGCCCATCAGGCCGAAGAACACCTCGATGATCACCTGCTGTTCCGCGTCGGGCCTGCCGAGTCCGAGCAGGTCGGTCAGCAGCAGGCGGATGTCGTTGATGACGCCGCGGAAGCCTTCGAATTTGCCGGATGCGTTGTCGTTGCCGCCCATGTCCTGTCCCCCGTGGTATGCCCCAGAGGCCCATCCTGCGCCAGTCCGGGGCCGCTGAAAAGGGTGCCGGGGTATCATGCAGGCCCCCACGATCCAGCCAGACAGTCCGATCCGTGACCGCCATCAAGCAGGAAGACCTGATCCAGTCCGTCGCCGACGCGTTGCAGTACATCTCGTACTACCACCCGGTCGATTACATCAAGAGCCTCGCCGCCGCCTACGAGCGCGAGGAATCGCCGGCCGCCAAGGACGCCATCGCGCAGATCCTGATCAATTCGCGGATGTGCGCCGAGGGCCACCGCCCGATCTGCCAGGACACCGGCATCGTCACCGTGTTCCTCGAGATCGGCATGGGCGTGCGCTGGGACGATGCCACCATGGGCGTCGAGGACATGGTCCACGAGGGCGTGCGCCGCGCCTACAACCATCCGGACAACAAGCTGCGCGCCAGCGTGCTGGCCGATCCCGCCGGCAAGCGCACCAATACCAGGGACAACACCCCGGGCGTGGTCAACGTGAAGGTGGTGCCGGGCAATACCGTGGACGTGATCGTGGCGGCGAAGGGCGGCGGTTCCGAAGCGAAGTCGAAGTTCGCGATGCTCAACCCGTCCGATTCCATCGTCGACTGGGTGCTGAAGACGGTGCCGACCATGGGCGCCGGCTGGTGCCCGCCCGGCATGCTCGGCATCGGCATCGGCGGCACCGCGGAGAAGGCGATGCTGCTGGCCAAGGAATCGCTGATGGAGGCGATCGACATCACCGAATTGCAGGCGCGCGGCGCGTCGAATCGCGCCGAGGAATTGCGCCTGGAGCTGTACGACAAGGTCAACGCGCTGGGCATCGGCGCGCAGGGCCTGGGCGGCCTGACCACCGTGCTCGACATCAAGGTCAAGGATTACCCGACCCACGCCGCCAACCTGCCGGTGGCGATGATCCCGAACTGCGCGGCCACCCGCCACGCGCATTTCACCCTCGACGGCAGCGGCCCGGTGATGCTGGACCCGCCCTCGCTGGAGGACTGGCCGAGCCTGACCTATTCGCCGCAGAACGCGCGCCGCGTCGACCTGGGCACGCTGACCAGGGAAGACGTCGCATCGTGGAAGCCGGGCGAAGTGCTGCTGCTCAACGGCAAGCTGCTCACCGGCCGCGACGCTGCGCACAAGCGCATGGTCGAGATGCTCAATCGTGGCGAGGAATTGCCGGTCGACCTGCGCGGCAAGTTCATCTACTACGTCGGCCCGGTCGATCCGGTGCGCGACGAGGTGGTCGGCCCCGCCGGCCCGACCACGGCGACGCGCATGGACAAGTTCACCGAGCAGGTGCTGGCGCAGACCGGGCTGATGGGCATGGTCGGCAAGGCCGAGCGCGGCCCGGCCGCCATCGACGCCATCAAGCGGCACCGGTCGGCCTACCTGATGGCGGTCGGCGGCGCGGCCTACCTGGTGTCGAAGGCGATCAAGGCGGCCAAGGTGGTCGGTTTCGCCGATCTCGGCATGGAGGCGATCTACGAATTCACGGTCAAGGACATGCCGGTGACGGTGGCCGTGGATTCGCAAGGCACCTCGGTGCACCAGACCGGCCCGAAGGAGTGGCAGGCGCGGATCGGCAAGATCCCGGTGGTCGTCGCATGAGCAATACCCGGGTGGTCAACGGGCCCGGCTTCCGCATCTGCTACGACGACGAACCCGATTACCTGCGCGCCTACGTGTTCGACGGCACCGATTCGCTGGAGGTGTCGAGCGCGATGTGGCGCATGCTCGGCGACGAGTGCCGCGCCAGCGCCGCCGGCCGGTTGCTGGTGCTGGAGGACCTGCTGTCGACCGTGGACGTGCCGGGGATCGGGCAGGTCGTCGACGCGATGTTCGCGGCCGGCCTGGCCGACGTGCGCATCGCCTTCGTCGAGCTGCGCGACGACATCGAAGGCAGCGAACTCGGCGAATCGATGTGCCTGGAGCGCGGCATGACCATCCGCGTCTTCTCGCAGGAGCCGGTCGCGCGGCGCTGGCTGATCTACGGCGACTGAAGCGGTTGCGGCGGCGCGGTCGCGTTGAGCAGGTCGCCGCCGTCCTCCTGGTGGCGCGCATGCCCGACCTGCGCATCGAGCGCGCGATCCACCGAGGTGTCGCGCGCGGCCTCGGCCTCGTGCACATGCCCGGCGTCCGCCTCGGTCCGCACCAGCACCACCTTGCTCACCGCTTCCGGCGGGGTGATGCCGGCACCGCGCAGCGCCTTGCGCACGCGCCGCATCGCCTCGCTGCGGGTGCGCCCCAGGTCGTTGTGGGTCTGGTCCACCCAGCCGCTGAACTGCAGCGCCGCGCCGTCGTTCGACAGGCTGCGGATCTGCGCGGAGGGCGCCGGTTGCGCCAATACCCCCTCCACCCCGGCCATCGCCGCCACGCCGATGTCCATCGCCTGCAGCCAGGACGCGCGCGCGTCGACATTGGTCTCGAAGTCGAAGCGGCGCTTCGGGTTGCGGCTGTAGTTGAGCAGCACCGACTTGAACACCAGCCCGTTCGGCAACTGCAGGTTGTTGCCGTCCATCGTCATCAGCACGGTGGCGCGCGAGGTCAGCGCCACCACCTTGCCCTCGTGGCTGTCGATGCGGACATGGTCGCCGGGCGCGAACGGCTGGCGCAGGCTGAGCAGCACGCCGGCGACGTAGTTCTCGGCGATGTCCTTGAAGGCGAAGCCGAGCACCAGCCCGACCACGCCGGCCGAGCCCAGCACCGCGCTCACCAGCGCGGTGGCATTGAGCAGGTTCAATGCCACCAGCACGCCGGCCAGCGCGATCATCGCCTTCACGATGCTGCGCAGCAGGCCGTCCATGTACGGATTGCTGCGGCTGATGCGGGTCAGCAGGCGCATGCGGCGGCTGACGAAGCCGCCCAGCCATAGCGAGAACAGCACGATGAGGACGGCGAGCACCAGCAGCGGCGCGTTCACCACCAGCTTCACCAGCTTGGCCTCGACCTGTTCGAAGGCCTTGCCGAACTGCGCCGGCAATCGCGCGGCATGCGCGCTGCCCGATAGCGCCATCGCCAGTCCGGCCGACGCGATGCTGCGTACGTCCATCACAGCCACCATGCGAGCGCGAACAGCCCGAGCATCGCGAATGCCAGGCCCAGCTTCAGCACGCTGCCGAACAGGATGCCGAGCCAGGTGCCCAGGCCGATCTTCGCGGCCTCGCCCAGGTGCGTCTTGTCGAGGCTGCGCCGATGCAGCAATTCGCCGGCCAGCGCGCCCGCGAACGGCCCCAGCAGCAGGCCGAGCGGGCCGAACAGCAGGCCGCCCAGGGTGCCCAGCATCGCGCCGATCACCGCCTTGCGGCTTGCGCCGACGCGCTTGGCGCCCAACGCGGTGGCCCACACGTCGATCGCCAGCGAGAGCACGGTCAGCACGCCCAGCAGCACCAGCACCCACGCCGGGACATTGCTGAAACCATCCGCCCATGCCGCCAGCAGCATGCCGACGAACACCAGCGGCAGGCCCGGCAAGGCCGGCAGCACCGTGCCGACAAGGCCGATCAGGATGCAGGCGATGGCGATCAGGTAATAGAGCGTCTTCGGATCCATGCGCGGTCGGGCGGGGGCGGAGGCTGCATTCTGCCGGAGCGGGGCGCGAAAAAAACGCCGCCGCGTTTTCGACGACGCGCAGCCTTGGCTCCAGGGCGGCTGCCATGGATGGCGGCCGGCAAAAAACGAACGGCCCGGGTCGCGGGCCGTTCGCGCGCAAGGGTGGCCGCTTATTGCAGGTAGGCGCGGCCGTTGACGACGCGCACGTACGAGCCGACGCGGATGCCGCCCAGGTCGTCCTGCATGGCCACCGTTTCGCGCCCGTCCTGCATGCGCACATAGATGTTGTAGCCGGTGCCCGCGCGGTTCTGCACCGCGTTGCCGATGGCGGCGCCAGCGGCGGCGCCGGCCACGGTGGCGGTGTTCTGGCGGCCCTTGCTGTCGGTGCGGTCCTTGGCGATCTCGCGCCCGGCGACGGCGCCGAGCAGGCCGCCGATGACCGCCCCGGTCGCGTTCGGCGCGCGGCTGCCGGGGCCGGCCTCGATGCGGGTCACGCTGCCGCAATCGTGGCAGGCGCTGCCGGCGGATGCGGAGCCGCCGTAGTAGCCGGAACCGGAGGGCGCGGTGCTGGCGCAACCGCTGCTTGCCAATGCGGCGCCGAGTAGGGCGATGCCGAGCAGATGCGGCCTGTTGGCGCGGATGTTCATGCGGGATCTCCTGCCGTTGGGGGGTGTCGCGGTTCTCGCCGGCGACGTCCCGACCATAGGCGCGCAAGAATGAATCCCGGCACGACGCCAGCCGCCCGCGCCTGCGCGGCTTACGACGGGTTCATCGATGTGGAGTGCGCATGAACCGCATCCGCACGCAAAAAAAGAACGGCCCGCAATGCGGGCCGTCCGGGTGCCGCGATGCCGCTTCCGTCAGTTCTGCGACGGGTTGTTCTCGGCGAAGTACTCGTGGTTGTCGGCATTGTCCAGCGCATTGGCGGGATTGCTGATCGCCAGGCTCTTGGCGCCGGCCTGGCCGTACACGTGGTCGTCGGTGCCGGCCACCACGTTGAAGTGGCTCATCTCGTGGATCAGGGTGCCGGCCTTGGAGTCGGTGCCGGTGTTCGGCGCGGTCCAGAACGCCCTGCAGACGAAGATCTCGTAAGGCTGGGTCGGATAGACGTAGGCGTAGTAGCTCTGGCTGCAGCCGCAGTTGATCTTGACCTGGCCGCCGGCCTGGTCGATGGCGCTGTCGATCGAGACGAAGTGCTGCTTGGCGGTCGCGTAGCGGCTGGAGGTATAGGCGCCGAACCAGGTGGTGTAGCGCGCGCCGGCGGTGCCGGCATTGAGATAGCCCTTGCCGTTCTCGGAATAGCCGCGCGCCGAGTTCACCGCCGTGCCGGCCTGGCTGATCTGGGTGCTGGTGCAGCCGACGTAGGTGACGCCGTTGACCACGGACGTGCCGCCGCCGCCCGGCTTGCCCTTGCCCCTGGCCGGGTCGGGCAGCTTGCCGGCGGCATACATGCGCAGCGGCGCGCTCTGCAGGGTCAGCGGCAGGCCGCGCTGGTTCTTGAGCATGCTGCCGTCGGACAGCGAGGCATGCTGCATCGACGAGGCGAGGGTGATGGTGTAGGTGCCGCTCTTGCGCATGTCGTAGGCATCGGCCAGCGGCACCACGCTGCGGATGCTCTGGCCCGGGCGCAGGATCGCGAAGTCGGAGGCCAGCGGCAGGCCGCGCTTGATCATCGGGCCTTCGTAGGCCACCGGCTCGCCGTCGCGGCTGACCTGGAACAGCTTGGCCTGCAGTTCGCCCAGCGGCAGCTGGTACTTCGGCACCCGCGCGATCTTGTTGCCGGTATTGGTCAGGATCATTTCCACGTCGCCGTTGGCGGTGGCGTACATGCTGACGCGCAGCGGATTCTTGCCGGTGATCGGCGCAGCTGCGGTCGCGGCGGCAACGGCACCGGCAAGGATGGTGGTGCCGGCAATGGCACGGACGAGCGTGGCTTTCATTCAATTCCCCGATTGATGGACAGGACGGCGTGTCCGCGCGAGCGGTTGGCCGACAATAACTGTGAATTAGTTCACAGGCATTTTGCGGCGCAGCATGCGTCGGGTGCCAAAGAAAAAAGCCGCCATTGGCGGCCTTTTTCCTGAATTCCGTAACCGTTTCCGGGTTGCATGCCTCAGCCGCGGAAATCCTGATGGCAGCCCTTGCAGGTTTCGCCGATGTCCTTCATCGCCGCGCCCACGCCCTCGCAGGTCAGCGGGGGATTGGCGACGGCCTTGTCCATCGCCGCCCGCATCGCCGAACTGGCCGCGGCGAAGCGCTGGTCGTCGCGCAGGGCGGGGAAGGCCGCATCGAGGTCGTTGGCGGTCATCCGCAGCGCCTGCAGGTGCGGCAGGATGTCGGTGGCGTTGCAGCGGTTCTGCTCCATATCGCCCTTGAGCTGGCCCATGTGCCATTGCTGCACGTGCATCAGCGCCTCCGGGAAGTGATCCTTGCGCTCGTTGAGCGCGCGCAGCGCCATCACCGTGGCGACCGCGCCCAGCACCAGCCCGAGCAGCAGCAGGAACAGGTAGCGGCCGAAGTTCGAGGGACGGCGGTTCGGATCGATGCTGGACATGGCGGTTCCGGGCGATGGTTGGCTGCGGGCGACGATAGCACGCAGCATCGCCCGTAAACTTGCGCGCATGGACAAGCATCTGCGGGACCGCTTCGGCGGCATCGACCGCCTGTACGGCAGCGGCGCGCTGGCGCGCTTCGCCGCGTGCCACCTGACCGTGGTCGGCATCGGCGGGGTCGGTTCGTGGGCGGTGGAGGCGCTGGCGCGCAGCGGGATCGGCAGGCTGACCCTGGTCGATGCCGACGACCTGTGCGTATCGAACACCAATCGCCAGCTGCCGGCGCTGGAAGGCCAGTACGGCCGCGCCAAGATCGAGGCGATGGCCGAACGTTGCCGCGCGATCAACCCCGGCATCCAGCTAGACCTGAAGCAGCAGTTCCTGACGCCGTCGAACATGGGCGAATTGCTGGATGCGCCCGGCGACGTGGTGCTGGACGCGTGCGACAGCTTCCGCACCAAGGTCGAGGCGATCGCCTACTGCCGCCGCCGCAAGCAGCCCATCGTCACCGTGGGTTCCGCCGGCGGGCGCAGCGACGTCACC